>JBFERY010000113.1:0-6934 GCA_041548785.1 Oceaniferula sp. | reverse complement strand
GACCTCGGGCATGATAACTCCGAAAGTGTCGCCATGCGGAACTACTGTGCATCCCCTCTCCCCCTGGCAGCCATCGCGGCCCTCGCGTGTGCGCTACTGACCAACTCCTGCTCGACCGGAGGCTACTCCCCAGGTGGCACCTACGGTCCCCCCAACATGGGGGGCCCCACCAGCGCCGAGCGCGCGGCAAAAATCGCCAGCGAGCCCACCGGCGACTTCTTCTACGGCCGCCGCTACTATGTCGAAAAAACACGCTTCTGGGGATACCTGCGCAAGCCACGCCAACACGCCAGCTCGGCCAAGCTCGTCATTTTCAACGAAAGCAGGAAACGCAACCCCGACCGACTCCCCGAGGCTGGCCCCGTCGGCCAACGCTACGGATACGACCAGAACTTCGAATACCGTATCCGCGGATACTACACCGGCGATAAAGTCTACGAAGTCAACTCCAACCAAATCCTGCCTGAGTTCATGCTCACGGGCTATGAAGTCGTTAACCGCAGACCCGGCTGGCTGTTCAGTCCCAAGGACCACTACAACCCCCAAAGCCTGACCCTCAAGCCGACTTACTAGTGCGCCACCGTTCCACCCCCGACCGTCCCCCCCAAAAATGACCATCACCCGTGACGAAATCGCTGATGTCCTCGACGAGATCGCCCTGCTCTTGGAACTCAAGGGCGAAAACCCGTTCAAAACGCGCGCCTACCGCAATGGCGCGGAGACCGTCCGCCACTTCCAAGGCGAAGTCGTCGCCATGGCCGCGGCCAACAACCTCAACAACGTCAAAGGCCTCGGCGCGGCCCTGCAGGAAAAACTCCACGAACTCGCGACCACCGGCAAACTCGCCTACCACCAAGACCTCCGCGCCGAGTTCCCGCCGGGACTTTTCGCCCTCTTCGGTATCCAAGGCCTCGGTCCTAAAAAAGTCCGCGTGCTTTACGAGCAACTCGGTGTCGATTCCATCGATTCACTCAAGGCCGCCTGCACCGACGGCCGCGCCGCCGCCCTGCCCGGGTTTGGCCCAAAATCCATCGAAAAACTGCTCGCCTCGATCGAGTTGAAAGAGCAGTTCGCCGACTTCTTCCGGCTCGGCGACGTCGCCCCCCTGGCGGAAACCCTCCTCGACACCCTGCGCCAACACCCGGACACCCTGCGTGCCGCCATCGCCGGATCCTACCGCCGAAGCAAGGAAGTCCTCCACGACCTCGACTTCCTCGTCGCGTCGTCAAAACCAACCGCGATCACCGAGTTTTTCACCACCCTTCCCGAAGTCCACTCCATCATCGCCTGCGGTGACACCAAGGCCGCGATCCGACTCGAAAACGGTCTCCAGTGCGACCTCCGGGTCGTCTCCAACGATCAGTTCCCCTTCGCCCTCCAGTACTTCTCCGGCAGCAAGGAGCATAATATCGCGCTGCGGTCGCGCGCGCTCAATTACGGTTGGTCACTCAACGAATACGGGTTCACACCCAAGGACAAAACCTCTCCGGCCGCCCCCTCCGTCAAAGAAGAGGCGGACATTTACCGGATCCTCGAACTCGACCGCATCCCGCCCGAACTGCGCGAAAACCAGGGCGAGATCGAGGCCGCCGACAAGGGCGGGATCCCGCGCCTGGTCGAACTCGAAAACCTGCGCGGCACCTTCCACAACCACACCACCGAGTCCGACGGCAAAAACTCCCTCGAGGAAATGGCCGAGGCCGCACGCGAACTCGGCCTGCAGTACCTCGGTATCGCCGACCACTCAAAAGCCCAATTCCAAGCCAACGGCCTGCACCCGGACCGACTGCTGAGACAGGTCGAACAAATCCGCACCCTCAACAAGCAATGGGACGATTTCCAACTCTTCGCCGGCACCGAGGTCGATATCCTCAAGGACGGCAGCCTCGATTTTGAGGATGATGTGCTGGCCCAGCTCGACTACACCGTCGCCTCCATCCACGGGTCGTTCCAGCTCAGCGAAAAAGAGCAAACCGCCCGGATCATCCGCGCCATGGAAAACCCGCACGTCACCATGATCGGCCACCTCACCGGCCGACTGCTGCTCACCCGCAAGGGCTATGATCTCAATGTGGAGAAAATCATCGACTGCGCCGTACGCACCGGCACCATCATCGAACTGAACTGCAACCCGCGCCGGCTCGACATGGACTGGCGCCACTGGCACCACGCCCGCGACAAAGGCGTCATCACCTCCATCAACCCGGATGCACACGGCACCGAACAACTGCAGTACCTCGCCTTTGGCGTGCGCATCGCCCGCAAAGGATGGCTCCGCAGGGAGGACGTCCTGAATACACGGGAAATCAACGACGTCCGCCACTTCCTGGCAACACCGAAGGGCAAACGCAGCTAGTCATTTTCCAGAAGCATCGATTTTCTTCAAGCGGGCCGCCACCCACCGGCACTCGTCATCAAGGCCGTGTTTCCTATAAAACGCCATCAGTTTGCGATATCTCGCCGCGGGGGAGAATTTCACCGCATGCTGCATCTTACGCAAACACACGGGACACAGGTGCATCGGACTCGCATCCGCTTCTTGCAGGTGGTTCGCCCCATTCATGTTGCAGTGGTAGTGAACGCAGTGACGGATGCCGAACATGTGCCCGGTCTCATGCGTCAGCACTTTTGCCGCCCTGCGTAATACCAACTTCCTCACCTCCTTTTCATCCCCTGCCCGCTCACCGCGCCATGACGGATGATAACGCGCAAAACTAAACACCCCCACACGCGCCCGTATCCGCGCCTGACCAAAGACAAAATTCCACGGGTCCCCCGCATACAGGTCCGTCATCGTGAGACCCAGAACCGAATAAGCATTCACGGGCAGCCTCCGTTCCAGCATATCAAGAATGTCAGCGGTCAAGAGCTGCCGCTTCCCCGCATTGATGCGCGATTTCACACCGGCGGTGTCCAGCGCGGGCAATACCAGCACCTTCATCGGGTAATAATACGCCTCAGTATATTCGCGCAGCACATCAATTCCCGGCGCCAGCTTGCCGTCAAACCCACCCATCGGCTGAATGTACAGAATCCTCCGTTCCCACGCCGGGATATTGGGCTTCGACCTGACATACTGCCCATAAGTCTGGCCTTTTTCCTTATGCAGAAATAGCCAGTCGCTCACACCAGGGTCAGGTATGGGAGAGAATTCGCCGGTGTCGCTGAAGGCACGCCGCATTTCCACCGGCAACCCGTCCAGCACCCCGGCGGCGATTTCCCGTTCATTTTGACCCGGCACTGCGAACCGACCCGATGCCGGGCCCGCCAAAAGAAGCGGAACCACCACCAGCCACTTGTAAAATCTGACAATCACCCACATGCTTCCCTTGTAACAAATCCATAATGACTTTGTTAAGGGAAAAAATGGCGTGTCCCGCCGGCCCGATACGCTATAACATGCCCAAGACCCCAACCGGCCCCGCCCGGAGGCAATTCAACATCCACTTCCTCATTCACCGTGCCCACACCCGAATCCAAATCCGAACTCAAAAAACACGCCAAGCGTGAGCTCAAAGCCATTGCCAGTGGACAACTCACCCGCATGGAAAGCGCGGCCCTCGTCCTGCGCTTCATCAAGGCCGAGGAAGCCAACATCCTCCAACGCCACCGCGAGGGCGCCGGAGGCCTGGAAATTGCCGCCGCCCGCTCCGAACTGCTCGACGCCGTCTTGTCCGTGATGTTCAAGGCCGCCATCAGCCGACACGAGGGAGCCCCCCCTTCCGTCACCCTCGTGGCCCAGGGGGGATATGGCCGCCGCCACTTGAACCCAGCGTCAGATCTCGACCTCCTCTTCCTCCTGCCACGCGCTTCCCATAAACTGCCCAAGTCCATCTCCACCACCATCGAGGAAATTCTCTACATCCTCTGGGACGCAGGCTTCAAAGTCGGGCACGCCTGCCGGTCCATCGCCGAATGCATTAACGAAGCCCGCGCCGACCAACAAAGTAAAACCGCCCTGATGGATGCGCGCTTCATCGTTGGCGACAAAGAACTCTACCAATCCTTCACCACACGCTTCGACAAGGAATGTGTCAAAAAAAACCAAGAGGCATTCCTCGACCTGCGCCGCATGGACCTGCGCCAACGCCACGGAAAATACTCGCACACCGTCTTCCTCCAGGAACCCCACGTCAAGGAAAGCTGCGGCGGTTTGCGCGACTTCCAAAACATCCTCTGGGTCGCCCGCGTCAAATGCGGCTTCACCCGACTTCAGGAACTCGTCGATGCCAAAATCATCACCAAAAGCACCTGCCGCCAACTCAGGGAAGGATACGATTTCGTCCACCGTGTCCGCAATGAACTCCACTACGAAACCGGACGCTGCACCGATATCCTCACACTCAGGCTGCAAGGCATCGTCGCCACCAACTTCGCCTACCCCCAAAAAACCATTCTCCGGCGGTGCGAGGAATTCATGCGCGATTACTACCGCCATACCCGCGCCATCTACACCCACAGCACCTCGCTGATGGAATACTTCGAAATCGAACAACAGGACCGCACAGGCAACGGACTGCTCCAAATGATCCCGTTCGGGAAAAAGAAACCCAAAACCGAAAAATTCGACGGCTTCATCGCACGCAACGGACGCCTATTCCTCGAAAATAAAAACAGCCTTGAAGAGGACCCGTCCCGACTCATGCGCCTCTTCCAGCACTGCCAGATCCGCTCACTGGAACTCAGCCCGCAGGCCCGGAAATACATCCACATCGCGAGTAAGAAAATCGACCGGTCATTCCGCTATAACATCAAAAACCGCGAAACCTTCCGCGCCATCCTCGAACGCAAAGGCGAGGTCGCACGCATCCTGCGCCTGATGCACCGCACCAAGGTCCTCGATAACTACCTGCCCGAATTCGGCGCCATGGACTGCCTCGTCCAACACGAATTCTTCCACCGCTACACTGCCGACGAACATACGCTGCGCTGCATCGACCAACTCGACAGCCTGACCGACCCGATCGATGAGAAAAACCCCGGCCGGAAACTCTACCGCCGACTCCTCCATGACATCCAGGACCCGTACGCCCTCTACCTCGCCCTGATCCTGCACGATAGCGGACGCGCCGAGAACGTCCGCGAACATATCGATGGCTCCACCATGCTGGCGGACAAGGTCTGCCGCCGCCTCCAGATCCGCAGCGGGCGCCGAGCCATGGTCATGTTCCTGGTCGACCACCACCTCACCTTCTGGCGCTACGCCACCAGCCGGAACCTCGAGGACATCTCCGTCATCGAAGAATTCGCCGGCCTGATGAAGGAAAAACGCAACCTCGACGCGCTCCTCCTCTTCACCTGGGCCGACTCGAACGGGACCAACGACGAGGCATGGACGCCATGGAAGGAAACGCTCATGCTGCAGCTCTACAACGCCACACGCATGTGGCTCAAAGAGGGCAAGGAACAGTTCAAATCCATCCTCTCCGACCACAAGGACAAACTGCTGGAACGCTGCCGCAAAACCCTCAGCCCCTCCTACCACGAAGAAATGGAAAGGCACTTCCACCTGATGCCCACCCCCTATTTCCGGTTCAGGGAACCACGCAACATCTCAATCCATATCAAGTCCGTCCAAACGTTCCTCAAACGTGCCGCCGCCAAGGAGGGTGAGTTCGAGTGCGACATGAGCTGGATCGACCGCGATGACCGCTCCCATACCGAACTGATCGTCACCGCATGGAATCGGCCGTATCTCCTCGAAAAAGTTTGCTGCTCCCTCGCCGCCCACGAAATCAACATCATCGCCGCCGACGTCTACACCCGTACCGATGGCGTGGTCTGCGACATCTTCCAAGTCTGCACCGTCGACCACGCCCCGGTCACTTCGGAACGCGACCGCAAGCGGGTTCTGGAAACATTCCGCTCCCTCAACCAGGATCAGGATCCCCACAAGGACTACGAACCCGAAAAACACCTCAAACCCAAAACCAACCTGCTACGCAATGACAGCACGAAGGGAGGTATCCCGTTTCCCACCCACGTCCATATTTCAAACGAACTCAGCTCCACCTGCACCGCCATCGATATCCAGGCCCTCGATCGCATCGGCCTGCTGCACGACATGTTCCTCACCATCGACACCCTCGGCCTCGCCACCGTCCACGCCCGCATCTGCACCGAAAAAGGGGCCGCCATGGACACCATCTACGTCACCTGGCCAGATGGTTCACAGGTGCTGGACGAGGACAAACATCGCGAGATCGAACAGGCATTGAGTCAACTCATCCAATGATGCGCGCCATAAGCAGCAACCCACCATCACAAGCCCGCCAAAAATAATCGCCCCGGTATTCTCACCGCTGAAGTCGATGCATCAACCGCGCCCGCACTCCTACAGAAGATGTGATGGCAATGCCTCAGCCTCTTCGCCATGCGGCGGCTCCCACTCGCGACCTCGATCAAGCGTCACCTCCCCCCGCTTGACTCGCTCCTCGACACCCGACCCCGGCTGCCGCGCATAGCGCTCCAGGTCCGCGGCAAAATCCCCCCCAGTATCCGGAAGACTGGCGATCAACGTCAATAAACGGTCGGCAAGCCCGGCGTCATCCGACCCAAGACGGTAATAGACCTTCCGGCCCTCCTTCCTGCTCCGCACCAGCCCGGCCTGCTCGAGGATCTTCAATTGCTTCGAGACATTGTACGGCAGACTCTGCAAACTATCGACAAATTCACCCACCCCGATTTCAACACCCCTCATCACCAACAGCCGCATCATCCTCAGACGTGTGGTGTCCGTGAGCGCCTTCAAGGCATCAGTGATTGGGATTAGACTCATCATGGAAAGTAGAAATAATAACTATGCCGCTGAAATAGATGCTTATGTGCGCATATATACTCTATTTTCCCGGCAATACAAGCGTTTTGTCATCGGCTCGGCCGTATGCCGCCGAGATGACGGGGGATTATCAGGCCTCAACCGCGGCAGGCTCCT
>JBFERY010000112.1:0-7108 GCA_041548785.1 Oceaniferula sp. | reverse complement strand
GAGTAGCGAGTCCAATGCAATCAGGCGAATGGCGGTGGTGTTTTTGGGGTTACTCAGATGGGTGACGAGTGTGGCGGAGGGAATCTTGATCTTGAAGTCCTTGGTGGTGCGAATCACGTCAGCAAGCAGCATGCCTTCGGCCTGGTCGAGTAGTTCTTTAAGCACGGCGATGATTTCCGGGCGCAACGCGCTGAGGTCGCGATCGCCTGAGACCGGCCGGTACTTGCCGCTGGTCGGATCCGCTATGGGCGGCTTTTCCCAGCGGTTGAGGACAAACAGGCATTCCATGCGCAGGTCGGGGGACTGGTTTTTGTCGGTGAGCAGTTTGAGGATTTGCCGGGCGCCATCGTGTCCGCCGACGCGGAAGATGGCATTGATGATGCGGTAATCGATCATCGGGGTGGATTTCCCCAGCCAGTCGGTGAGTTGTGCCAGTGCGGGGCGGGCGTCTTCGATGTAGGCGTCGTTGATGGCTTGGATGGTTTCGATGACGACACTGTCCTCCTTGTCCTTGAGGAAATGGGCGATGGCAGGATGCTTGAGTCGGCGCAGCGTGATGACCAGGCCACGGCGCACCGCTGCCGAGGGATGGTCCTTGTATGGCAGTAAGGCGTCGGCGCAATCGCTGCTCTCCACAATGGTTTGCAGCGCCTGGATGGCACCGTGCCTGAGATAGGCGTCGGCGTCATCATTTCTGACGAGCAGTTCGATGAGCTTGGGGATATCACCGGGATGGCCTGCCTTTCCCAGGGCGATGGCGGCGAGCATGGCGGTATTGGCATTGGCATCGCTGAGATGAGCGGCCAGAACACCCCGCATCGCCTTCGACTTGGCGCCGGCCTGACCCAGGGCCTGCAGCGCCTGACCACGCACGCGCCAGCTTGGGTCATTTGCCAACACCGCGAGACTTGCCGCCGCCTGGGTATTCTTATGCTGTCGTGCCAGCTGGCCGAGGCCCCAGACACCGTGGAGACGGGTGACGAGTTGGTTTTCTGCAGCCGTTGCCGCGAGGAAGATGGCATGGCTATTCCCGTGGGCGGCGAGCGTGAACTGGGCGCGCATCCGCACGCGCATATCGACGTGGTGGAGCAGCTGGCCGAGCTTCCCGGCACTGAGCTTGTCAAAGCCGTCCGCAAACAGCTTCCGTGTCTCGGCCACCGCCGGCTTTTGAATTTCCTCATCATTATGGAAGGTGAAAATGGTGCCGAAACCGTGCGTCATCCAGTTGCCGGTATAATCACTGACGTAAACTTTGCCGTCGTATCCAAACTCGATGTCAGTATTGAGGAAGCCTTTGATGAAATCCTCCTCGCGCGCGAGCTCATAGCCCGCACCCTGGGGTTTCATTTCAAAACCGATGACCTTGCTGTTGCCTTGGTAATCACAGACGAAAAAGTGATTGTCCCATTTCGAAGCGAGGCCTGCGCCCGGGTTGTATGTCAGTCCCGATGGCCCTCTGCTGACGTGGGCAGCGGGGGGCAGAAAGGCGTCGGGCCGGTTCAGCGACTTCTTTTTCCACGCCATTTCCACCATCCAGGGCGTTTCGTGGCGACGGCTGATATCGATCGAGTTGGTGAAATTGCGAAAATTCTGGTGGCCGCGGTTCCAACCGGAGTCGGCTCCCTCGACCATGTAGACGACGCGGGCGAGGTCACCCATGTCGGCATTGTTATCGACGGAAAACGCGGCCCCGTATTGGTCGAATGCGATTTCCTTCGGGTTGCGCAGGCCGGTGTGCACGACCTCGAGGCGGCTGCCATCCGGCTCCATGCGGAAAATGGCACCGGCATATTGATCATAGAGGTGGCGGCCGTCCTTGGTTTTCAGGTTATACGCGCGGTCGCCGATGGTGAAATAAATCCTGCCGTCCGGGCCAAGGACAAAACCATTGAGGTCATGGCCACTGAGGCTGACAGAGATGCCAAAGCCCTCCTGGAGCGACTCGCGCTTGTCCGCAACACCGTCGTCATCCTTGTCCTCCAGTAACCAGACATGGGGTATGCAGGCGAAATAAACCTTGCCGTTATAGGCCATGATGCCAGCCGCCGTGCCATCGAGAGGGTCGTTGAACCCCTCGGCATAGACCTGCCCGAAATCACATTTGCCGTCCCCATCGCGGTCTTCGATCCGGCGGATCTTCTCCGAGTACCGGGTGTAATACTCCATCGGCTTCTTCGAGGCATGTTTTTGATACATTGCCAGACGGTCAGCAGTCGACGTCGAGCCGATGTCATCGCGCAACCAATGGCCGTTGCGCCGGTTGTCCTCGACACCACGGGCGAAGCGGTGCGTCTCGGCGATATAAACCCGGTTTTGCTCGTCGATGGAAATCGCGGTCGGGTCCTGCACATTGGGTTCGCGGGCGAAGACCGTGCCCACCATGTCATCGGGGAAGGTAATGGTGGAAAGCAAGGCGCGGTCGCTATCGTCGTCGGTGGTCGGCCCGGGATCGGTCGTGCTGCTAGTTTCCGGGGTTCCGGCGGTTTGCCCCGGTGGCAGCGCATTGGTAAGTTGGAGCGAATCAGTGACGAAAAAAGCCGGGATAAGAAGCAGCCTGCACAGGCGGGATGAGAATGATGTCATAGGGATGCGTTGCGTGGATCGAGGCGCAACATTCGCGATGAAGGACGATACTGCAACCCTCAAATTGTCGGATGCCGCAGAGAGGGAGGGAGGTGGCGTATGCGGGCGCATGCGGGCGCATGCCCGCGCTGTTGACGGGGTGCCATGGTGGAGGTTTTGCACCCCATTTTGTTCAGGAAACAGGAGGGTGTGTTTCGACCACGGCCGCGCCCGGGCGGGGAGTATTGGCCCGGCATGATGGATTTTATCTTGTTAAGCAGGGGATCCTGTACCAGGCTTTAGCCATGAATATCACACAGATTCTCTTAGGCTCGACGGCAGCGATGCTTCTGGCGGCCTTGATCCTTTCCTATGGTGCGATGAGGGGCGGAGAGGCCGAAGACGGGCGCAAACACACTGCCACGGAGCTGATGCAAGAAAATGCACGTCTTCAGGCGGAGATCGACCGTTTGCGTCGAGGGCTGCCGGTAGCGGCTGCCGTTGTCAAGGTCGAGTCACCCGAGAGCATGTCCAGCTCGAAGCTGCAGGAGATCGAGGAGCAGAACGAATTGCTTCGCCATCAGCTTGCTGAGGCGGAGAAAAAGAAGCAGCTGGCCGAGGCAGAGACCCTCGCCATCACCGAGCGTCAGTCCGGGAAACTGAACAAGGAGGAGCGGCGTGCGCGTCTCATTACCCAGGCCATGCTGATGGCGCAGGTCAAGGAGGTCGCCGAGCAGGAAGGAATTTACGTGATCGTCCTTGATGTCAAGGTGCCGCAGTCCGTGCGCATGAATACGGAACTTGCGGTCCGCCGTGGCAGCGGGATTATTGGCCGTTTAACGGTTTCCAACATTGCCGAGGGGAATGTGTTTGCCGATCCGTTGCCCGGGACATTCCCGAGTGGCAGGATTGATGTGGAGGTCGGCGATGAGCTGATTATCCCACCACTTTAGAACGGCGCGTCGAGAATCGGGCCGGCATGTCCGCGGCATGCCTGCTTGGCCGTACTTTCCCGGGGCCGCGATGCTCGCGTCTCATCGAATCGCGCGCCGACCCGGCTTTTCCGCTCCGCTTCCATGCAAACTATCTTCGCCTCGAACCCGACATATCCTTTGAAAAAGCACGAAACTGTGGTGAATATAACGCCTTATGATTAATCAGACTAGTATGCTAATGGCTGCGGCAGTTGTAGGCTTGCCCTTGGTCGTTGTGGCGCAGCACAGCACAGCGGCCGGGCAAGTGCCCGGCCCGCCTGTGCCAACCATTGCAACGGACTCCGTGGCAAACGACAGCGGCTACCTGACGTTTTTCCTTGATAACGACCTCTTTGGCGGGACGGATTCGAATTACACGAATGGGGTACGTGTTTCCTATATCACCGAAGGCAAACCGATTATCGGTATCCCGTTCATTCAGAAAAACCTGCATCGTTTTAGTGCTGATGAGGAAAGTTCTTCGTGGTTGCAAAAAATATGGGGTTTCAAAAATCCGGACGGGGTTGAGTATGCCCATGGCTTTGCGTTGACCCAGTTGATGTACACGCCTGAGACGCGCGCGGCCCTCACTCCGCCGCCAGGTGAGCACCCCTATGCCGGCTGGCTGGGCCTCGGGTTTTCACTGCACGCACGGAATACACAGGTCCTGAACTCGGTGGAGATTTCCTTTGGTGTCGTCGGTCCTCATTCCTACGCCCGAGAAAGTCAGGACTTCATTCACGACCTGCGGAATTTTGGAAAATTCCAAGGGTGGGACAGCCAGATCCCGCAGGAATTCACGGTCAATATCGATTTCAACCAGCGCCGGCGCTGGAGGGTGCTGGATGAGCTCAAACTACCGTTGAATCTGGAAACCGACGGGTTTCACGAAACAGGATACGCATTCGGAAACTACCTCACCGCCGTGCACGTCGGGTGTATGGTGCGAATCGGGTGGAACCTGCCGCTGGAATTCTCCGATCCACGGTTAACAACAAGTGCGCACACCCAGAAACTCTATACCAACGGGAGCGTGGATAACAGTGCCTGGTCGATCTATGCGCTCGCGGGTGCCCGTATCGGTGGTATTCTCCATGACATCACCATCGACGGTCCTGTTTTCCGGAGCTTTGATACCGGAGTGGAAAGGGAGCCCTGGGTAGGTGAGCTTTATGCCGGCTTCGGGGTGCGCTACAACGATTGGGAATGCGGCTACGTCCACACTTATCGCAGTAAGCGCTTCAAGACACAAAAGACAGATCAATCGTTTGGATCCATCGCTGTCAGGAAGCGGTTTTGACATGATAGAGGCATGCGTAAAATTTACTTCATAGGTTTTTTGTGGGTAGCCGTGACTCTGGGTGCCCTACCCACACACGCGGCAAAACATAGCTACACCGAGAACGGGGTCACCTACTACCGGCCGGCCCTGCTGGAGACCGCCGACCTGACGGGTTTTAAAAATCTGTCCGAGGCACGGCAGCGGCTGATCACCGCAGCTCTGGAGACGGCGCGCAAGAATCGCTGGCTGAAATATAAATTCGGAGGAGCCAGCCCGTCCGCCGGCGGGTTCGATTGTTCCGGTGCCATGTATTACGTTTTGCGCAGCGCTGGCTACAGGCCGCCGCGCACGTCTGCCCAGCAATACGGATGGGTGCGCGACGCCCGGAAAATCACCAAAGTCGCCGGCCGTCCGCAGTCGCCGGCCGATCGAGCATTCAAGAAACTGACTGCTGGCGATATGGTTTTCTGGAGTGGCACCTACGTCCCGACCGATGGGCGCGTGGTGAAGATCACCCATGTGTCACTTTATCTTGGGCAGGAAAAGGACGGCAGGCATGTCATGATTGGCGCGTCCAAGGGCCGCAGCTACCGGGGAAAAAGGGGTGATGGCTACGGCGTCTTTGATTTTCGCCTGCCGAGCAAAGGCAGCAAGGCACGGGTTGTCGGTTTTGGTCCACCGCCGGGACTTTTGGTCAACACCCGCTAAGGGTGCGGATTCACTTGGATGCTTATTGAATCGTATTCCCGGGCTGCGCCACCTTGCCCCGCCGGTTGGTCGGGGAAAACAACGTGGGCTGTGGTGTAGGGGCCACCATTGGCGGGCGCGATTCTTACCTTTACCCAGTAGCGCTCGGCGGGGTCATCCGTTTCATCACTCAAGGATATGCCTGAACCGATACGGCCGATCAGGGTGGCGGGATTATCGTCCACAGTGACTGCAGTGACGTTGATGGCGTTTCCATTCCCTTGGGTGAGATTGGGAACCACTGGGCTGACTCCCGTGGTGGCAAGCTCGATGTAGAGGGTGTCAAAACCGCCGGTAGGCTCATCGCTATATCCACCGCCGAGGGCGGCATCCTTGGCGACGCAGGCATTGTAAGCGGCGAGCGCTTGTCCTGTTAGGCTGCCGATATCGAGAGGTGATTGTTCATTGGCATCCACGCTGGTGTCGTAGAACTCGAGAACAGGTGAATCGAGCGGATCGTCGGGATCACCCTGAATCACCAGTTTGTAATCAGGGGAGTCATCCAGAATAATGGCGCGCCCTTTGGAGCCGCCGTTGCTTTCCACGATCACGCAGCGGTCGGCGCTGTCCGTTCCCGTTAAAATGGGGACAATGCTCGTGGACGCGACATCCTGCGCCGCAAGATTGGGAACGGCGGATTCATCGACCCCGCTGAGCTCAAGTATGGTGGAGAAAAGATCAGCACAGTGAACCAGCTTATCGGTGCTGCTGCCGGCTGCCACAGTGACGGCGGGGCCTTTCACGATCATGGGAACGTGCGTGCCCCCGTTATAGAGTGAGCCCTTGGCATGGCCGTCACCATAGGGTGCCTGGACGACGGCCCCGGGCGTTCCGTTGTCGCCGATGATGATGATGTTTGTCTGCGCCGGATCGATGGATTCGAGCAGCCTGCCGATTTCCGTATCGAGCGCTTCTAACATATTTCGATACTGATGAGAAGACGTGGACTCACTCGTGCCGATCGTTGAGTAGCCACCTGTGGGGGCGAGTTCAGCGGGTGGATCGTGGAACGGGTCATGGGGGGCATTGAAGGCGACCCAGGTAAACCAGGGTGTTCCACTAACAGCACGTGCATCGATAAATGTCTTGGCCTCGTTGACCTGATCGGTGGTTGTGTAAGTGGTTGAGTTGGCTGAAGTGCCGTTGCTGTTTTTATCCCAGCTGGTGTAGCTCGCGACGCCACCGCCGGTGATGCCGTAGAACTCGGGCCACCCACCGCGCGTGCTGTATCCGGTATCGTTGCCCCCCAGGTGCCATTTGCCGACGGAGAGCATTGCGTGCGGGGCACCCCTGTCGTTTAAAATCTCGGGCAGGGTGATTTCACTGGTGGAAAAGTTTCCGGCATCTTCCGGTGTCCCCACGCCATGCTGGTAGGGTTGGCGACCTGTCATGATGGTGGCCCGTGTCGGTGAGCATGTCGGTTGTGTGTAGGCGCGGGTAAAACTCAATCCCTGGCTTGCCAGCGTGGCGAGGTGGGGCATGTTCGCTAACAGCGCGCCGGACGTGTTGTTGTATAACGGATTGGCATCCTGTCCCCAGTCGT
>JBFERY010000111.1:0-7126 GCA_041548785.1 Oceaniferula sp. | reverse complement strand
GGCAGATGGCGCTCGGCCTGATTTAAAGGTGGTGGTGATGTCTGCGACTTTGGAGGTCGCGGGGTTGAAGGAGTATCTTGAACCCTGTGTTGTGTTAGAAGCCGAGGGGCGGGCGTATCCGGTGGATGTCTGTTACCGCGGCGCAGGGGCGGGCGTGGTGCGGGGAGGCCGGCAGGAGCTCAAGGTGTGGGATCGGGTGGCCGAGGCTGTGCGTGAGGTGGTTGGTCGGGATGACGCCGGCCATATCCTTGTTTTTCTCCCCGGAGTGCACGAGATCCGGCGGAGTATTGAGTTGATCGAGCGGGCGGCGTGGTCGCGCGGCTGGGATGTTTGCCCGTTATACAGTGGTTTGTCTCCCAAGCTTCAGGATGCGGCGGTCGCCGCGGGCGGGAAGCCGCGGATCATTGTATCGACGAATGTGGCGGAAACCTCGCTGACCATTGACGGGGTGCGCACGGTGGTTGATGCCGGGTTGGCCCGGGTGGCGAGGTATGACGCGGTGCGCGGTATCGACACCCTGATGGTGGAAAAGATTTCACGGGCATCGGCGGACCAGCGGGCCGGGCGTGCGGGGCGGACGGCGCCGGGCCGGTGTATCAGGCTCTGGGGTGAGGCGGATCATGGCAGGCGCATCGCGTTTGATTTGCCTGAGATCAAGCGTGTCGATCTCGCCGAGGTGGTGCTTTCCCTGAAGGCGTCCGGTGTGCGGGAGATAGGGGGTTTCCGTTGGTTGGACGGTCCTGATGCGCACGGTCTGGAAGTGGCCGAGAAGTTGCTGGGCCAGTTGGGTGCGGTGGATGGTCGGGGTGAGGTGACAGACGATGGGCGGGTGATGGCGGGTTTTTCGCTGCATCCACGTTATGCGCGTCTGTTGTTGGCCGGTCAGCAAGCCGGGTGTGTGGCGGAGGCGGGGTTTATCGCGGCGGCGGTGCAGGGCGAGGGGGTGTTTGCCCGTGGTCGAGGTCAGGCGGGCAGAAAGGATTTTGCAGAGCCGACGGATGGGTCGGATTTTGTGGCGGAATGGCGGGCGTTCCAAGTGGCGGGGGATATGCGTTACGACCCTCGCCGCTGCGCTCAGGCCGGGATTCACGCGCGCGGCGCACGTGAGGTGGCGAAGTCGCTTGAGCAGTTGGAGCGTATGGCGGCGCGGCGGGGGCTCGACTGGGGGGAGGTGGATTTCGAGGCGCGTCGGGATGAGGTTGGCAAGGTGATGTTAGCCGCCTTCAGTGATCGCTTAGCCGTGCGGTTTGGTGAAGCCACGTTGGCTTGCCGGGTGGTGGATGGCCGGAGGGGTAAGCTTGACGGGGACAGCGTGGTCAAGGACGCACAGGTTTTTGTCGCCACGGAGATGACGGAGGTTGAGGGCAAGGATGTCGTGGTTTATTTAAACCGGTGCGCAGAGGTTTGTTTGCAGGGGCTTCGGGATTTCTTCCCGGAGGATTTTCATGAGGTGGACGCGGCTGTTTATGATGCGGTGTCGCGGAGGGTGGTCAGGAAGCGTGAGCTGCGATTCCGGGATCTGGTTCTTGAATCGAAGGAAGGGGGCGAGCCGCCGCTTGCTGAGTCGGCGCGTTTGTTAGCTGAACGGGTGGCTGCCGGGGAGTTGAAGTTGAATGGTTGGGACCAGGGAGTGGAACGGTGGATTGCCCGGCTGGTGAGTTTGTCCCGGTGGATGCCCGAGATGGGGCTGCCCGGGTTCAGTGAGGACGACCGGCTTATGGTGTTAGAAGAGGTTTGCCATGGGGCGAAATCGTATAAGGAAATCAAGAATCGCGAGGTGATGCCGGTGTTGGCCCAGTGGTTGTCACGAGGGCAGAAGGCGGTGCTCGAGGCTTATGCCCCGCTGGAGGTGACGCTCAGTAATGGGCGCAGCGCGAAGGTGAGGTATTCGGATGATGGGGAGCCATGGATTGCGTTGAAGATGCAATTGCTGTACGACGTGTTCGAGTTGCCGGTGATCGCCCAGGGGCGGGTCAAGCTGCTGGTGCACATTCTGGCTCCCAATCAGCGGCCTTGGCAGGTCACGGGTGACTTGAAGGGGTTCTGGGAACGTGGTTATCCGCAGATGAAAAAAGATCTTGCGGGGAGGTATCCGCGGCACGAATGGAGGTGACGTGGTGGGGCGGTTACGGGTAGAACGGCCACATGATCGGGATCAGGAAGCTGGCGAGCAGCCAGAGGATCACCGCGAGCGGGAAACCGACGCGGAAAAAATCGCCGAATTTGTAACCGCCGGCGCCGTAGACGAAGGTGTTGGTCTGGTAGCCGATGGGTGTGGAGAAGCTGGCGGAGGAGCCGAACATGACTGCGATGACGAAGGGGATGGGGTCGGCTCCGAGTGTTTGGCCGACGATGATGGCGAGCGGCGTGAGCAGGACCGCGACGGCGTTGTTGGAAATGATTTCGGTCATCACGGCCGTCAGCAGATACATCAGCGCGAGCATGATCCAGGGGCTCTCGATGCCGAGGCCGTGGGTCATGCCATTGGCGATGAGCTGGGCGAGGCCTGATTTTTCCATGGCGAGGCCCAGTCCCAGCATGCCGAAGATCATGAAGAGCACTTTCCACTCGATGGCGCGGTAGGCTTCCTGGGGCTGGACGCAGCGGGTGACAAGGACGATCATGGCCGAGGTGAGTGCCAGCTGGACGATGGGGATTTCGGGGATACCCAGGCAGCCGCCGAGCGCGCCGAGGATCATGAAGAGGATGAGCGCGCCGATAGCGATGGGTGCCTTGTTGTGGCGCAGGGCCGTGTGCTTGGGCTCACTCAGGTTGATGAAGTCGCGCTGCTGGAAAAGCTGGCGGATTTTCTCGGTGGGGCCTTGCACCAGCAGGGTGTCACCGAAGGCGAGTTTCTCATCCTCGAAGCGTTCCCTCAGATTGCGGCCACGTCGGTGGACGGCGAGGATGAGCACGCCGAAGCGTTGGCGGAAATTGAGTTCCTTGAGGCTTTTTCCGGTCATGGATGACTCGGGGCCGATGATGCCTTCCATCAGCAGGGCGCTTTCGGTGCGGATGCCCTCGAGGCCCCGGCTCGCGTTGCCCCGGACATCGATGCCCTCGGTCTGGGAGATCCCCATGACGCCTTCGAGCACACCTTTGAAAACAATTTCATCGCCCGCCTCGAAGGTGATTTCATTGAGCGGCCTGCGGAGGCGGCGGCCGTCACGCAGGACCTCCAACACGCGGGCTTTTTTCATTTTGGCCAGGGGCGTCGAAGGAAACGGCACGCCATCGAGATCGCTGTCCTTTTTGACAAAGGCGTGGGTGATGAACTCACGTGAGCTTTCGTTGTCGATGAGTGTGGCGAGGGTGACGCGGTCCGGTAAAAGTTTTTTGCCGACGGTGACCATGTAGATGAAAGCCGTGGCGACGAAGATGAGGCCCAGAGGGGTGATGGAAAACATGCCCAGGCTGGTGAGCCCCTGTTTCTGTGCGATGCCGACGGCGATCAGGTTGGTGGAAGTGCCGATGATGGTCATGGTGCCGCCGACGATCGCGGCGTAGGAAAGGGGGATGAGGTACTTGGACGCGGCGAAGTCGCGTTTGCGGCAGATCCCGAGGACGATGGGCATGAATACCACCACCACCGGAGTGTTGTTCACAAACCCCGAGAGCAGGGCGACGATGGCCATCATCACGATGAGCATGCGCATGGGCGAACTTCCCGCGAGTTTTTCGAACCAATTGCCGAGGGCCTCGATGACCCCGGTCCGCTCAAGCGCGGCACTGAGGACAAACATGCAGGCGACGGTGACCGGGGCGGGGTGCGAGAAAACCTTGAGGGCGTTAAAGGAGTCGCCCGGGTTCACATTGAGAATGCCTGTCATGACGCAGGCGAGCAGGGCGGACAGGGCGACAAGTTCGGCCGAGAGCCATTCCTTGGCGAAGGTGATGAAAACCACCAGTACCAGAGCGGCGAGAAACGCCTGTTGCCATGTTTCAAAGAAGAGCATCGGATGCTGCGATACTAACGATAGGGGGTGGTGATGGCGAGGAGTTTAGCGCGAAAACTGTGATTGCAGGGCGTCGAACCATTCGTTTTCCTTGAACCCGACCAGGCAGATACGTTCGGCGGAATCGATGAGGAAAGGCCTTTTGACCAGGTTCCCGTTGCCGCTCAGGCAGGTGAGGGCCTCGGCAGATGTGAGTCTTGGTAGCTTGTCCTTCATGCCTGACTGGCGGTAATCCACGCCGGAGGTATTGAACAAGGGCTTGACGCCGCCCTTGGCCTGGAGGGCCTGCTCCAGTTCGGGAAGGGTGGGTGGGTGTTCGCGGATGGCGATTTCCTCGAAGCTGATGTGGTTCAGTTGCAGCCACCGACGGGCTTTGCGGCAACCGTCACAGCCTTTGTAGGCATAAAAGCGGAGCATGATGCTTCGAGGTGGGAAAAAAGCCAATGACGGCGGTGTTAACCTACGCGGAAAACGATGCGTGCCTTGGTGGTGTCATAGGGAGACATCTCCATTTTCACCCTGTCGCCGACAACGAGGCGGATGAAGCGCTTGCGCATCTTTCCTGAAATATGGGCGAGGACTTCGTGACCACTGGGGAGGGCTACTTTAAACATGGTGCCAGCAAGGACCGACGAGATGACGCCTTCGACTTCGATTGCCTTGTCTTCACGGTCGTCCTCTTTTCTTTTGCGTGGGCCGTAATTGTGTCGGTTACGACGGCGGCCTCCGCCTCCTCTTTTGGGTCTTCCTGCGATATTGTGCTCCTTTGTTGGTTCGATGTGCCCCGCGCGCCCGGATGGACGCTGCGGCGTAGACATCATCCTCGTTTATCGTGATTTGACAACCTTAAAGTCTGCCAATATTCGACGCCGCGTGTTGCCTCATTGAAGCGGACACCGAAGAGAAACTCGAAATGCGGAGAATGCCGCGTTGCCTGGTAGGGCACGCAGGACAGGTATGGCGTCCGGCGGGGAGGGTGGCAATCACTCCAGGAGTTCGGGGTAGCTGAGTCGGGCCATATTTTCGGACAGCATGGCGATGTCCGGGCTGGACCGGGACCTGAGGATTTCCCTCATCATCTCAGAGCATTCGCTTTGGGAGAGTGAGCGCACGGCTTTTTTGATGCTGGGGAGCTTGTAGGTGCTGACCGAGAGTTCATCGATGCCGAGTCCGACGAGCAGCGGGGTGATGGCCAGGTCGCCGGCCATTTCTCCGCAGACGCCGGTCCATATGCCGTTGTCTTTGGCGCCTCGGACGGTGATGTCCATGAGTCGGATGACGGCGGGATGGGTGGGTTTGTAGAGGTGGGCGACGTAGTGGTTCACGCGGTCGACGGCGACGGTGTATTGAATCAGGTCATTGGTGCCGATGGAGAAGAAGTCGACTTCGCGGGCGATTTCCCCTGCCATCATGGCGGCGGAGGGGATCTCGATCATGACCCCGATTTCGATCTTGGGGTCGAACGGGATGTTTTCCTTGTGGAGTTCGTCCATGGATCTTTTGACCATTTCCTTGGCGGCGAGGACCTCGCGCAGTCCGGAGATCATGGGAAACATGATGCCGAGTTTGCCGTGGGCGCTTGCGCGGAGGATGGCGCGGAGTTGTTCCTTGAACAGGGCCTTGCGCGTCAGGGACACGCGGATGCCGCGCCAGCCGAGGAAGGGGTTGGGTTCAGGGTGGGCGAGCGGTTCGGCCGGGATTTTGTCGCCACCGGCATCGAGTGTTCGGATGATGGCCTGGTTGGGCCGTGTTGACTCGGCGACCTCAGTGTAAACCCGGGCCTGCTCGATCTCACCCGGCATTTCCCTGCCTTCGAGCAGGTAGAATTCGGTGCGAAAAAGGCCGACCCCTTCGGCTCCGGATTCCTTGACCAGGGGGAGTTCGTTGGTGAACTCTATGTTAGCGGAGAGGGTGATGCGGTGGCCGTCGGTGGTGGTGGTTTTTTCCTCGCGTAGTTTTTCGAGCTCCTTGCGCGCCAGTTTTTTTTGTTCCGAGTGTTCCTGATAGGTCCTGACCGTTTCCGCGGACGGATTGAGGATGAGTTTGCCGGTGTAACCATCGAGAATACAATCCGAGAGGGTTTGGATATCGATGACCGAGCCCTCGAGTCCCACGATGGCGGGGATGCCCAATGATCGTGCCAGAATGGCAGTGTGCGAGTTGATGCTGCCCTGTTCGGTCGCAAAGCCTTGCACGTGCTTGCGGTCGATGGAGGCGGTGTCACTGGGGGATAGGTCGTAGGCGACGAGGATGTGTTGGTGGTCGGGGCGGTTGTTTTTATTCCGATCGTCGCCGTGTTGGAAATTGCGCAGGACCCGTTGGCTGACATCGTCAATATCGGCGGCGCGTTCCTTGAGGTAGGAGTCATTGGTGCGGCGCATGGCCTCGAGGAAATTCTGCATCACCGCGTAGAATGCGTATTCCGAGTTATGTCTGCGTTCGACGATGGCCTGGTTGACCCGGTCAAGCAGGGTGCGGTCCTCGAGCACCATGAGGTGGGCGTCGAAAATTTTGCCTTCTTCCTCGCCGGATAGTTTTTCGATGTGGTGGCGCAGCTGATCGAGTTCCGTCTTGGTTTTCTCCATGGCCTGCCTGAAGCGTTCCTGTTCGACGGGAATTTGCTCTTCGCTGATTTCATAGACCTCGGGGGCGGAGAAGCCGCGTGCTTCGACGTGGACAGGCCCGAAGGCAATACCGGGTGATCCGGGGGTGCCTTGGATGATGGTTTCCTGTTCGTTGCCTTGCATGCGAGGGAAGCTTGCACACAAGGAGCGCTCGGGTCAAAGCCGAAACTTTGACGGCGACCGGGCGGAACGTGTTGCCCATGCCGGAAGTCGGACTGTCTTTGTCCGGGGGCGGCGGGGCGTGATGGGCGCCGTTACAGCTCGAAATTCCGGGCTATAAGGTTGCCCAGGGCCTCCAGCGCCGCCTCGGCGTCCTCTCCCTCGGTGGTGATGATGAGGACGGAGCCGTGACCGGCGGCGAGCATCATGAGGCCCATGATGGACTTGCCGTCAGCTTGTTCGTCATCTTTCTCCACTTGGATTTCACAAGAGAACGCGCTGGCTGTCTTTACAAATTGGGCAGCGGGGCGGGCGTGAATACCCAGTTTATTGGTGACGGTAAATTTGCGGGTAGGCATTTTGTGTGAGGATAAAAGGTTGCGGGTT
>JBFERY010000110.1:0-7242 GCA_041548785.1 Oceaniferula sp. | reverse complement strand
TGGAGACAAGCAGCAGGAGAAGCACAACAGCCCCCATCACACGATGGTTCTTCTTCTGACACAACAGTGCCGCTCCGAGGATGATCAGAAAACTCGCCCCACACACACCTAAGATCGGAGAAACCCACGTCGGCCCCAAACCCAGACCCGGGGTCATCCACGGGAATTTGAGATAGAAAAGTTCAGACCTATAAAACTCCATGGCGACCCACCACACTACGGCAAACAAGGCTGTCATCCAGCCCCTGCCGTAACGACGGGATGCCACCGCGTAGCCACGGGCAAAAAACGCCGTAAAAAGTGCCATGATCAAAATAAGAGGCACAAACATATGCCCAGCCCCTTCGAAAACGTCCAGTATCCAGGACATCGTAACTCCATAGAACAGAGCTCCATGACAGAGCCCCAAATAGGAACCGTGCGAAGGCTTTACCCCGTGCAGTGCAATCAACAGCGGCACCCACGCCACCACCGCCAACGAAGCCCAACCAATCGGAGGGAAAACAAGGATACCCAAACACGCGCTGAGTAATACCAATGCTACGCGAATCAAGATATGCATGAACTGATCCTAACATCAACGCAGGCAGACCGGCAACCCAATATCCCGATTATCGGAGCCCCAGAGTGATCCCCAGGGTGTCTAGCACAGCCGACTTGATCGGGTCGAGTAGCAGCGAGGGAAACAGGCCGAGGACCACGAGTGCCACAGCGGGCAGCAGCACGGCAAGGGTATGCCCCAATGACAGCGGGCATTTCCCCTCCTTCGCTTCCTCCTCACCCAGGACAAATGCTTGCTTGAGCACGGACAGGTAATAATAAAGCGAGATGGCACTCATCACCACGGCAAGGCCGACCAACCAACTCAGGCCGGGCATCCCCTCGGTCAAGGCGGCGCTGTCCGACAGGGCGGAGCCAAACAGAATGAATTTGCCGGCAAATCCGGCCAGTGGCGGAATCCCCGCCAGCGAGGTCATGCATATTAACAAGCTCACAGCCAACAGCGGCGAACGGTGCACGAGGCCGGCAAAGGAGCTAACCGAATCGTCCCCATGTTCGCGCTCGACGGCGGCGGTGACGGCGAGCGCCCCAAGGGTCGCCAACGCGTAGACCACGACATAAAACAACGCCGCGCCGGATGACGCCGCGCCATGGGCGCTCATACCAACAAGAAGATAGCCTGTGTTGGCCACAGCGGAGTAGGCCAGCAACCGGCGCACGCTCTTCTGGGCGAGTGCCAGGATGTTACCAAACACCATCGACACGGCCGCGAGGATGGCCAGCCACATCGACCAACCGGCAGCCATTTGCCCCAGGTTTGCCGAGCCGGCGGCGGCGGGGAAACCGATCATCAGAAAACGGATCAACAACACCATGCCCACGACTTTCGACGCGCCCGCGATCAGGGTGACGCTGGTCAGCGGGGCGCCTTGATAGACGTCCGGTGCCCAGTAATGGAACGGGGCCGCCGCCAGCTTGAAGCCGAGCCCGACCAGCACCATCAACAAGCCGACCATACCCAGAGTGGATGTTGGATTCGCCGCTACGGCGGCGGCCACCCCTTGCAACGTGTCGGAATGGGAGAAGCCGTAAAGGAAACTCAATCCAAACAGGGTGAAGGCGGCGGAAACGGCGCCAAACAGGAAATACTTCAGCGATGCCTCCGCACTGCGCGCGGTGCGGGAAAATCCAGCGAGCAGGTAAAGCGAAAGGCTGGCCAGCTCAAGCGCGACAAACAGGAACAGCAAGTGGTTGCTGCCGACGGTCAGCACCAGACCGGTCAGGGCGAATAACATCAGCGCAAAAAACTCGCCCGGGTTGGCGATTTCCTTGTTCGCCGGCGGCAGCAGCATGGCAAGCAGGCCAAGCCCCAACACCATTCCCTTACTCATAAGGGCCATGGGGTCGAGCGCGACCAGGTACGACCCCGAGTCCACGTCCCTGGGGGCAAAGCCGAGCGCCACTCCGGCAAAAACCACGCCCATCACGGCAATGGTAGCCGCCAGACCGGAACTGATCGGTTTCCCGGTTTTCGATTCGCGGGTCACGGCCACACCGAGAAGTACCAGTGCGGTGATGACCAGCACGGCTTCGGGGAGCAATTGATAGAATAGGGATGGGTAATTCACGGCAAGGAAAGGATCGATTGGAACAAAGGAGAGTTGAGGCCATCATCCACCAAAGTCACCCATGGTTTGGGATAGATCCCGATGGAAAGGGAAACGAGAAGCAGCAGCACCATGGCCGAAATCTCGGGCCAGGTCAGGGGGTCTAACGACGGAGCGGCGGCGGCCTGGTCTTTATCACGCACCGGGAAAAATGCCCGGTACATCGCACGCAGCGAAAACGCACCGGTGATGATGATGCCCAAACCCACCAGGGGCAGCAACCACGGGTAGGATTCCCAGACACCGATCACCACCGAAATCTCCGCGACAAAGCCGCTGAAGCCCGGAAGTCCCATCGACGCCGCGGTGGCGAGGGTGAACGCGAGCGCCGCCCCTGGAAGGGATCGCCACAGGTCAAATTGACCCAGCTCGCCAAGGTCGCGGGTGTGCGTCCGTTCGTAAACCACCCGACCGGCAATACCGAACAGAAGCCCGGCAATCACACCGTGGGAAATCATCTGCAGCACGGCACCGCGCAGGCCCCAGTGCGTGGCGGCGGCGAGACCCAACAGGACAAATCCCATGTGACTCACACTCGAATAACCAATCACAAACTTGAGGTCTTTTTGCGACAAGGCGGTGAATGCTCCGTAGACGATCCCGACCACGGCCAGGGCGGCAATGACAGGCTGCCATGTGGCGAAGCCCTGAGGGAAAATGGGCATGGCCACACAGAGCGCACCAAAGGCACCGAGCTTCATCACCACTCCCGCCAGCAACATCGAGGCGGCGGTGGGCGCAGCCACGTGACCGGTCGGTGCCCAGGTATGGAATGGCCACATGCCGGCAAGGACGGCGAAGCCGAGGAAAAGGATGGGGAATGCCCAGTTCTGCAAGGCCGGCGAATAGTTGGCCGCCGCCAGGTGGACGATATCAAAGCTTGCGCCGCCCGCTGCCGCGTAGGCCACCACCAGGCCGACCAAGATCAGGGCGCTGCCACCGATGGAATACATCGTCAGCTTCATCGCGCCATACTCACGGTTGGTCGACCCCCAGATGGCAATGAGCATGTACTTCGGCAGGATCACAATTTCATAACAGACGAAGAGCAGGAACGCGTCCCGACTCATGAACACGCCATACACGCCACCGATGATCGTCAGGAAATAGGCGAAGAACGCACGCGGGCGCTTGCTGACATTCCAGGAAAACAACACGCCGGCAATCGCGACGACCCCGGTGAGCATCAGCAGGGAGAGAGCCAATCCGTCGGCCGCCAAATGAAACCGGATGCCAAAGCTCGGGATCCACGGGCTGTCAAACGACCACACGGGAGCCGCCGTATCCTTGAGTCGGGCCAGGCAGGAAACTGCCGCCGCCACCGCCCCGACGACGGAGGCAATCAGGGCAATAACGCGCGATTGCCCAGCCATGCGGGCAGGCAACAGTAGCACCAGCAGCGCACCGGCGAATGCAGAGATTAGGGTCCAGGCGGGATTCATAGTTACGGGAGAAGTAGGTTGAGCATACGCAGGATGTCGTCGTTAATGCAGTGAAGGAGAGCTTGCGGCCATACGCCCAACACCACGATCAGGGCGATCACGGGGGCAAACAGCAGCCGTTCCCCGGTGGTCAGGTCCGTCCAGGACTCCAGTCCGCTCGGCAGCGGCCCATGGAACACCTTGCGGAGAAGTCGGAGCAGGAACACCGCCGTCAGCAGCAGGCCGATCAGGGAAACCGCCGCCGCCCAGGGCACGAGGCCAAAGACACCATTGAAAATCAGAAACTCGCCGACAAAGCCGCTCAGGCCGGGAAGCCCGAGCGAGGCAAACAATGCCAGCCCCATCACCCCGCAGAACACAGGCATCCTGGCACGCAGGCCGCCGAAGTCGTTGATGCCCCGCAGTCCCCCACTCCGCTGTTCGAAAATACCGACGCTGAAGAACAAGGCCGAGGCGATGATGCCGTGGTTGAACGCCTGCAGGACGACGCCCGAGATCGAGGAGGCTACCGCAGTGCGGTCGGCTTGTGACGCCGCCACCGCTGCGACAGCCAGCACGCAGTAGCCGAGGTGGTTGATCGAGGAGTAGGCGAGGATCCGTTTCATGTCGGTCTGCGCCAGCGCGGCCACCGCCCCTAACAAAACAGTGATCACCGCCAAGGCTGTCAGCCACGGTGCAAACCCCGGAAGAACCTCGGGGAAAATCATCATCAAAATACGAAGCAAGCCGTAGACACCCATTTTCGATAACAGCCCCGTCAACAACAAGGTCACAGGGGTCGGCGCCTCGGCATAGGCATCCGGGAGCCAGGCGTGGAATGGGAATACCGGGATTTTGACCGCCAGGCCTAGGAAGACGCAGATGGCGATGATCGTGAGCAGGTAATGGCCACCGTAACCGGTCGATTCCAATGCCGTGCCGACACTTGCCGCCAGCTCTTTGTTGGCGGCCATTTCAGTAAGCTCGGCAAAGTCCATCGTCCCGACCGAGATTTGCAGGGCCAGGAAACCAAGCAGCATACAGACGCCGCCAAAGAGTGTGACGATGAAAAACCGCATCGCCGCCCGCGGCGCTCCGTCGCCACCCCAAAGGCGGATGAGAAGGTAGGAAGGAATCAGCGTCATTTCCCAGCAGAGGAAAAACGGGATAAAGTGGCCGGCAGTGAACACGCCGAACAGCATCGACTGCATCACCAGAATCAGGGCGCAGTAGCCACGGCTGCCTAAACCGAATCGTGGCGAGATCGCGAGCGCAAACAAGGTCACCAGCGACGTCAGCAAAAGGAATACCCAGGAAATGCCGTCCACGCTGAACGCGAGTTTGATGTTCGCGCTGGGAATCCAGTCCAGCGACCAGGACGCCAACACACCATGGTCCGGCGTCGGATGCGGGATGCCCATGATCACGACCAATGCCAGCGGGATCACCGCCCACGCAATGGCAAAGCGACCCCCGTCCGCACCGGCCGACTCACGGATCCCTCGACGACCAGCGCCTGGAAGTGCGGTGAGAATCACGGCACCCAACAAGGGGAAAAGTAATAGTGAAAGTAACAACATAACGTAACTAGGCACTCAGCCAGAAATAAAGGATAAGGAGAACCGACATTCCGAGACCAATCGCGCGCAGGTACCCCTGCGGCTTACCCACCTGGGCGTCGGATGCCGACGAGGCACTGTGTTTCATGCCCGAGCAGACCTCGTCGAAACCTTTGTTGATTCCTTTTTCATCGGTCGCCCCAGTGAGCCGGCCAAACATCTTGAAGCCACCTTCGAGGGCGGCCATCAGCGGCACAAAGAGGTTGCGCTCGATCGAGTCGACCACACAGGCCAGCGATGCGAGTGGCTTGATGATCGCCTTTTCGTAGAGAGCATCAAAACCCATGGCCGCGACGAGGAACCCCCAGACTCCGCCGAGCTTCGCTTCCATCGGGTCAGGCGCATTGCTGTCGGCGGAAAGCTTGCGGTAAATCATCCAGGAGGCGCCGACACCGACGGTGACAATCGCGAGTGAAATCCCCAGCAGCCCAAGGGCATGACCGTGGAACATGGCGCCACCGTCAAACTCGGCCGACTCACCATGCATCCATTTTTCAAACCACTGCCACATCGGCGTCGCGACCAGCGATAGCAGCACGGCCCCCGCAGCAAGAATGTAGAGTGGCACCAACATCACCTTCGGGCTTTCATGTGGATGGTCAACCCCCGGCTTGCGCGGCTCACCGAAGAATACCATCAATGCCTGGCGCGTCATGTAAAAGGCCGTGAGTAATGCAGCCGCGACCGCTAACAGGAACGGGCCGATACCCCCCTGCCAAACCTGCGCGCTGTGGAGCACCGCCTCTTTACTCCAGAACCCGGAGAAGAAGAACGGGAAGCCTGCCAGCGCCATCATGCCTATCGCATAAACCAGGAAGGTCTTGGGCATCGTTTTGCGCAAGCCGCCCATCTTGCGGATGTCCTGTTCGTCGTGACAACCATGGATGACCGAGCCGGCGGAGAGGAAGAGCAGGGCCTTGAAAAACGCGTGACAGATCAGGTGCAGCATGGCGGCTGCCACACCACCGGTGCCGAGCGCGATCATCATGAATCCGAGCTGGGAAACGGTCGAGTAAGCGAGGATCCGCTTGATGTCGGTCTGAGCCATCGCGACCAGGGCCGCGTAAAGCGCGGTGATACCACCAATCCAGGCCGCCGCCGATAGCGCCGTGCCCAGTCCATCCGCCATGCCCGAGGGGTCAATGGAGGCATCGAAAATCGGATACGTCCGCGCGACCAGGAACACACCCGCGGCCACCATGGTAGCGGCGTGGATCAGGGCGGACACCGGAGTCGGTCCTTCCATGGCATCGGGCAGCCACGTGTGCAGCGGCACCTGGCCTGATTTGCCCATGGCGCCGACCAGAAGCAGCAGCGCGGCCCCGGCCGACACCGCCATGCCGCCGCATGTCGTCGCTCCGGCCAGCGTCGTCAGCGCATCGGTTTCCAGCAGGCCCGCCCCGTTGTCGTAGAACAGGAGCGTGCCCGATTCACGGTAGAGCCAGATCATGCCGATCAGAAAGGCCATGTCCCCGACCCGCGTGGTGATGAATGCCTTTTGGGCGGCCGCGGCGGCCGCCGGCTTTTTGAAGTAGAAACCAATCAGCAGGTAGGACGCCAGACCCACCAGCTCCCAGGCCATAAAGAGCAACAGCAGGCTGTTGGCAAGCACCAGCATCAGCATGGCACCGCAGAACAGTGAGAGGAAACCGAAGAACCGACCAAACCGTTGCTCCGTTTCCATGTAACCCGTGCTGTAAACAAAGATACAGAAGGCAACAACGGTCACCATCGCGGCCATCGCCGCACTCATCGGATCGAGTAACACCCCAAACTTGATCGCCTCCTCACCGTAGCTGAACCAGGTGTGCGCCGTGGCGACCACCGGTGCATCCGACGGCGCCAAGGTGCAGATCAATGCGCCGATCGCGATCAGGCAAGAAACGAACAACGCGCCCAGCGCCACCTTCGAGGCGATCCTGCCACGGCCATCCGGCAGCAGGGCAATGACGCCGGCCGCCATCAGCGGGAGCAGTGGAACCAACCAGAGCAGTTGGGGTAAATAAGGTGTAAGTGCTTCAGCCATGGAGTGAG
>JBFERY010000109.1:0-7349 GCA_041548785.1 Oceaniferula sp. | reverse complement strand
CCGCGGTAACAGACATCCACCGGATACGCCCGCCCCTCGGCTTCTAACACAACACAGGGTTCAAGATACTCCTTCAACCCCGCGACCTCCAAAGTCGCAGACATCACCACCACCTTTAAATCAGGCCGAGCGCCATCTGCCGCGTCCTGCAAATCAAGACACCTGGCCAAGGCGACATCGCTCGCTATGCGCCGCTCATGAAATTCATCAAAAACAACCGCCCCCACCCGGGACAACACCGGGTCATCCTGTAACCACCTCTGCAAAACGCCATCGGTCACATAAACAATCCGCGTCTTGTCACTCATGCAGTTTTCAAATCTCACCACATGCCCGACTTCCGCACCCACCTTGACATGGCGCAAGGCCGCGACATGCCGGGCCAGCATCCGCGCGGCAATCCGCCTCGGCTGCACCACCACGATCAAGCCCTCAATGCCACCATCCAACAGCATCGCCGGCACACAGGTCGATTTGCCCGACCCCGTGGGAGCCCTCAGCAACAACCTCCCGGACCCAAGAACCGCATCCAGCAGTTCGTCACGTAACGCATGCACAGGTAACTCCATCACTATCCCTTCTTGTAAAATTTCTGATAAGAACGAGGTGACATCCCCATCTCCTTGGTAAAGGCACGGGTGAAGTTCGCATGCTCCTCATAGCCCAGACTCACCGCAATCTCCTTCACCCGCATGCCCGTGTTCATCAGCCGGTCACACGCCGCCGTCATCTTCACCTGCATGATGAAGCGACGCGGCGTCGTGTCCATATACTCCTTGAACAAGCGCTCCAAGGTGCTCACCGAAACCGATGCCGCCTGCGCCAACGCCACAATACTCACCCCCTTCTCCAAATGCTGGTAAATCGCCGCCACAATCACCGCCAGCTTCTGATGCCGCGTCGGCATCGGCAATCCTTCGACATGACCCATCCGCCGCGACACCCCGGCCGTCCCCACCCACTGCCCCGTCACATCCTTCAACGGAATCTTGCTCGTCGACCGCCATTCCACCCCCCCGGCACGCGTCGGTATCAATTCCGACTTGTTCCAAAATGCCACTCCCGATTCCAGCACCTCCTCGTCCCCGCGCCGGTAATTCATCGCCAATTCCGACGGAAACAAATCCTCATCCTTCAGGCCCACCAAGTCGGCCACGTCACCACTCGCCACCTCATGACAAAACGCCCTGTTCATGTACACAAACCTCCCCTCCGCATCCTTGATCCAGAAAAACACATCCGGTAGTGCCTGAAATAGCGCCGGCGCAATCTGCCCAGGCATCAGCCGTAACGTAAACCGCTCTAAATCATCGCCCTGAAGCACTTCCATGGGGGCAAAATGACATCCATTGCGCCAATGGCAATGACGAAAAGTGATAACATCTTGACGGATGATCCCATCGACTAAATCCCACAACCTGATACATTTTGCGTCCCGACATGAAAGCCGACTCCCGCTACTCCTCGTAGCAACTCTCATTCCCTCCAGCCAGACCCTTGCGGGCAATCCCGACCACGCCGCCGAACAGCTCAAAAAATTCCCGACCGACCAAACCGGTTACCTCGTTGAAGAGGCTTCGCTCAAATCCCTCGACGCCCCCCGAAGGTTACGAACCCAACAAGAAATGGAACGCCTCGAGCCACCCCAACACAACCGCTAAAACCCCCACACAAACCCGCAAATTATCCGAGGTAATTCTTGCGCGGGTCGCAAACTTCCATATAACTCCTCATCAAACTCACGAAATCCCCATTTCTCTTCAGCAACAATAACCACAACACTCAACCAGCCAACCATCATGTCCGATTACTTCCCTAACGTCCCTAAGTTTCAATACGAAGGAACCAGTTCCAAAAACCCCTTCGCCTTCCGCCATTACAACCCCGACGAAATCGTCGGTGAGAAAACCATGCGCGACCACCTTCGTTTCGGAGCCGCTTACTGGCACGTGATGCGCAACGAACTGGGCGACCCCTTCGGCACCGGCACCGCCCTGATGCCCTGGGACGACGGCTCGGACTCCCTCCAGAACGCCCTCAACCGCATCCCCGTGTTCTTCGAGTTCCTCGAAAAATCACAAATCGATTACTACTGCTTCCACGACCGCGATATCGCCCCGGAAGGCGCGACCCTCAGCGAAACCCACAAAAACCTCGATCGCATCGTCGATGAGTTGGCAAAATTCCAAAACGAAACCGGCAAGAAACTCCTCTGGGGCACCGCCTGCCTGTTCACCCACCCACGCTACGCCCACGGTGCCGGCACCTCTCCCAACGCCGACGTCTTTGCCTACGGCGCCAGCCAGATCAAGCACGCCCTCGAAGCCACCCACCGCCTCGGCGGCGAAGGCTACACCTTCTGGGGCGGCCGCGAAGGCTACGGGTCACTGCTCAATACCGATATGAAACGTGAACTCGACCACCTCGCCGCGCTGCTGCACATGGCCGTCGATCACGCCAAGAAAATCGGCTACACCGGACAGTTCTACATCGAACCGAAACCGCGCGAACCGTCCACCCACCAGTACGACTCCGATTCCGCAGCCTGCCTCAATTTCCTGCGCGAATACGACCTGCTCGATCACTTCAAACTGAACCTGGAAACCAACCACGCAACCCTCGCCGGCCACACCATGGAACACGAAATGGAGGTTGCCATCGCCGCCAACGCACTCGGGTCGATCGACGCCAACCGCGGCGACGAACTGCTCGGCTGGGACACCGACCAGTTCCCCACCGACATCTACCTGACCACCAACATCATGTTGCGTATCCTCAAAATGGGTGGCTTCACCACCGGCGGACTGAACTTCGATGCCAAACGCCGCCGTGAATCGCACGAACCCGAGGACCTCTTCCACGCCCACATCGGCGGCATGGACGCCATGGCCCGCGGCTTGAAAAATGCCCACCGCATCCTCGAGGACGGCTGTATGCCCGGATTCATCACCGACCGATACGCCTCCTACGACACCGGCATCGGTGCCGAGATCGAAGCAGGCACAACCTCCCTCGACGCGCTCGACACCTACGCCCAGGGCATCACCCCACCCACCCTTGCCAGCGGCCGCCAGGAAATGCTCGAAAACATTCTCAATGATTATCTGGTCTAATCGGTTTTTTCTCCCTAAAAACTCGAACCGTTTAATAAAAAATAAACTATAAACTATGAGCAATAATAACGAAATACATCGTAAAAGCCTCCTCACTGCTGGATTCTTGGCCCTCGTCGCCGCAGGTGTTGGATTTGCCGTTCGCGCCGGGCTACTCGGACAATGGTCATCCTTGTATGGCTTCACCTTCACGGAGCTTGGTCAGATTACCGGCGGAGGCCTGTTAGGCTTCGGCCTGGTGATCTTGTTGACGAGCTTGGTCGTGGACGTAGTTGGCTACAAAAAGCTGATGATCGTAGCCCTACTCTGTCACGTCGTATCCGCAGCCATGCTGTTTTTCACCACAGCTGTATTCAACTCAGCGGGGAAAGAGGCCACATTCGAGCTTCTGTTCTGGTCATCCTTCATCTTCGCCGTCGGAAATGGTATCTGTGAAGGTGTTATCAACCCACTCACATCGACCCTCTTCCCCGAGAAAAAAACCCACTATTTGAACTTACTCCATGCTGGTTGGCCGGCGGGACTGGTGCTCGGTGGCTTGGTCGCATTTGCGGCTGGAGCAGTCCGCTGGGAAATCCTTCTTGCTACCTATCTAATCCCCACAGCGATCTACGGATACATCACATTCATCAACAGGTTTCCCAAAACTGCCGCACAAGAAGGAAGCATTTCCTACGGTGGCATGTTCAAGACTTTGATAGGTCCGTTCTTCATCGTGCTGTTGATCGCACATGCTTGCGTAGGCTATGTTGAGCTGGGAACTGACAGCTGGATTAACAAAATCACCGGCTCCATCCTGAAAAGTGCCGCGCTGGGAACCTCGCTGTTTATTTACACATCACTTCTGATGACGGGTCTGCGTTTCTTCGCCGGCCCCATTGTCCACCGCATTTCTTCCCTTGGCCTGCTCTTTGCAAGTGCCATCGTCGGAGCTCTCGGCCTCTACCTCATCAGTATTGGCGACAGCGTACCATTCATGTTCTTTGCTGCAACCGTCTATGCCCTCGGCAAAACCTTCCTCTGGCCAACCATGCTCGGTGTGGTGGGTGAGCGCTTTCCTAAGAGTGCCACCGTCGCCATGGGTCTACTCGGTGCCGTCGGCATGATTTCTGCAGGATACCTCGGAGGACCTGGTATCGGCTACAAGCAAGACTACTTCGCTACTCAGTACATCAAGGATAAAGCTCCTCAAACATACGAGCGAGTCAAGGCTCCAGACAAAAATGGATTCTTACTCTTCCCTAAAGTTGTGGCTGTCGATGGAGCCAAAGCAGGTATGCTCGCCGACAACGCAGAGCGAGTCATGAATGATGTTAAAATCGCTGGAGATGCCATTGAAAATCCTGAGTTCAAAGGCCTCCGCGCCCAACGCGACTGGTGGCAAGACCACAAGCAATTCGCTGAGACAGACGCTGCACCAGTTGCTGAGGCCACGCTCCACGGAAGCCGCATGGCAATTAGGTACACCGCCATCGTGCCAGCCACCATGGCGCTTCTCTATCTACTCCTTATCCTGCTAGGTAAAACCAGACCTATTCAAACAGAGGAATAAAACACCATGTTTTTAGGACTAGATTGCTCCACCCAAAGCTTTTCCGCGCTGATCATCGACGCGCGGGAAGGCACCATCGCCCACGAGGCATCGGTCAATTTCGAAAACGACCTGCCCCATTATCAAACCTCGTCCGGGTTCGTCCATGGCGACCAACCCGGTGAGGTTTTTTCCGACCCCCTGATGTGGGTGGAAGCCCTCGACCTGCTGCTCACACGCCTGGTCGAAAACGGCGCCGACCTGTCGGCCGTCACCGCCGTCGCCGGCTCCGGACAGCAGCATGCGACGGTCTACCTCAACCGACACTTCGCCACCACCCTGGCCAACCTCGACAGCGCCAAGGGCCTCAAGGAGCAACTCGCCCCCTGCCTGAGCCGACCGCTCTCGCCGATCTGGATGGACAGCTCGACCGCCGAGGAGTGTGAGGAAATCGCCCAAGCGATCGGCGGCAACGACGAGCTCTGCCGCCGCACGGGCTCGATCGCCATCAAGCGCTTCTCCGGCGCCCAGATCCGCCGGTTCTCGAAACGCGCGCCGGACGCGTGGCAGGACACCGCCACCGTCCACCTCAACAGCTCGTTTTTCGCCTCCATCCTCGCCGGTAAATCCGTCAGCATCGACCACGGCGACGGCGCCGGCATGAACCTGTTGAACCTCGGCAGCGGTGACTGGGACGCCGATGTGGTCCAGGCCACCGCCCCCGGCCTCGCTGACAAGCTGCCGCCGCTCGCGCCCTCCCCAACGATCGCCGGCAACATCGCGCCCTACTTTGTCGAGAAATACCAGTTCAACCCGGAGGCCCGCGCCATCCTGTGGTCGGGCGACAACCCGTGCAGCCTCGTCGGCATGGGCGCTGCCTCCCCTGGGAAAATGGTGATCAGCCTCGGCACCAGCTACACCCTCTTTGCCGCCATGGACGCCCCGCTCACCGACCCCCAGGGGTTTGGCCACGTCTTCGGCAACCCCTGCGGCAAGTTCATGAGCCTGATCTGCTTCCAGAACGGCACCCTGGCCTACCAGAAAGTCAAGGAAGCCCAGTCGCTCAGCTGGCAGGAGTTCGACGTCCAGGCGCTGACCCCGCCCAGCCCGGCCGACACCCCCACCCTACCCTTTCTCGAGCCGGAGATCACGCCGCTCGCCGCCGCGTCCTCCCAGGAAAACACCAGCATCCGCAGCCTGCTCGACGGCCAGTTCCTCAGCATGCGCCAGCACTCCGACTGGATGGGCACCACGCCCGAGACCATTTACGTCACCGGCGGCGGATCGCAAAGCCAAGGAATCTGCCAAACCATCGCCAACGTCTTTGATGCCACCGTGCAGGGGCTTGAAACCAACTCATCGGCCGGCCTCGGTGCCGCCATGCGCGCCGCCCATGCCACCGGCGAATTCACGCTCGCGTCACTCGAAAGCCAGTTCTGCCAACCCACCCCGGGCTCGCGCGTCACACCCGATCCGGAGGCCGTGGCCGTCTATCAACAGATGGCACCCGTTTTCAAAGCCCTACTCGATCAACATCTCTCCATCCACTAACCAACCAAGCTAAAACCATGTCCCGTCCCGTCACTCTGTTCACCGGCCAATGGGCCGACCTCCCCCTCGAAGACCTCCTGCCCGAAGTCAAGAAAATGGGCTACGACGGCGTCGAACTCGCCTGTTGGGGCGACCACTTCGATGTCGATGCCGCCCTCAACGACGACAGCTACGTCGACAAGAAATGGAAACTCCTCCAGTTGCACGAGCTCGACTGCTTTGCCATCTCCAGCCACCTCGTCGGCCAGGCGATCTGCGATCACATCGATGACCGCCACAAGGCGATCCTGCCCGAACACGTCTGGGGCGACGGCGACCCGGAAGGCGTGCGCCAGCGCGCGGCCGAGGAAATGGCGAAAACCGCCCGCGCCTGCCGCAAATTCATCAACGCCCGCCCGTGTGGCGCCCACGACTTCACCCCCGTCGTCAACGGCTTCACCGGCTCATCGATCTGGCACGCCCTCTACGCCTTCCCTCCGACCAACCAGGAGTACATCCAAAAGGGCTTCGACGACTTCGCCAAACGCTTCGCCCCCATCCTCGACGTCTTCGAGGAGGAGAATGTCAACTTTGGCATCGAAGTCCACCCGACCGAAATCGCCTTCGATATCGCCTCCGCCGAACGCGCGCTGGAGGCCGTCAACCAGCACCCGCGCTTCGGCTTTAACTACGACCCGTCCCACCTCGGCTACCAGGGCGTCGATTACGTCAAATTCATCCGCACCTTCACCGACCGCATCTACCACGTCCACATGAAAGACGCCTGGTGGGGGCACGGCGACGGCACGGTCGGCGTCTTCGGAGGCCACACTGACTTCATGGACGCGCGCCGCTTCTGGGACTTCCGCTCCGTCGGCCGCGGCGACATCAACTTCGAGGACATCATCGTCGCACTCAACGACATCCGCTACGCCGGCCCGCTTTCCGTAGAATGGGAAGACGGCCGCATGGACCGCATCCACGGCGGCACCGAGAGCTGCGCCTACGTCAAGGCCCTCGACTTCCCACGGAACGACATCGCCTTCGACGCCGCATTCGACAAGGACAACCAGTAACAGTATCCATTGATTCATTTACCCACTTACCCACTAACCCATTAAAAAAACCATGTCTCCCACACCCTTGAAAGTCGCCATGATCGGCGGCGGCGGTGG
>JBFERY010000108.1:0-7377 GCA_041548785.1 Oceaniferula sp. | reverse complement strand
CCGGCCAGAGGACCAAGGGGACCCGGTTGACCCGGCCGGACGTGATGACCCGGGATCTGGTGATCGACCGTGAGGCACTGGAGGAAAAAGAACGACGGGACCGGCAGAAGCTGGATGCAATCGTGCAGATGTGCTACGGCAGGCAGTGCCGGCAGCAGGCGATCCTGGAGTATTTTGGAGAGGAAAATGCCGCCGTCTGCGGCACCTGCGATATCTGCAGCGACTCCTTCGGCGGCGATGCCCGGGAGCCCGCGGATGAGGCCGAGGCCTTGATCGTAAGGAAAGCCTTGAGTGGTGTGGCGAGGATGAGCCGGAAGACGTCAGCGGGCTGGGAGGGAAGGTTTGGCCGCGGCCGTGTCGTCCAGATGCTGATGGGAAGCAAGTCGCAGGAGATCCTGCGGGTGCGGCTCAATACGCTCAGTACCTACGGCTTGCTCAAGGAGTTAGGCACGGCCTATTTGAACGAGCTTTTCAGGTCGATGCACGACGCGGGTCTGGTTTTCACCCAAAAGGGCGAGTATCCATTGCTGACATTGTCACCATTGGGCGAAAAGGTGATGTTAGGTAAGGGTGTGTGCCGTCTTGTATGGCCCGAACGTCATAGCCCGGGATATGCAAAGGATACGGGTATTGAGATGGAAGAATATGATTTTGATTCGCACATCTACTCCCGCCTCAAGGATGTGCGTGCGCGCCTGGCTGAGGAGGAAGGGGTGCCTCCGTACCTGATTTTTGCGAACAAGACTCTTGAGGCATTTACCCGTCTTCGTCCTCAGAGTGTTGAGGCGGGGATGAGGATTAAGGGGGTGGGCGCAGTGAAGGCGGAGAAGTACTTGCAGGCGTTTATTGATGAATTGATACGCGGGTAGAGGCATGGGGATCCATCCGTCGTCGTGGCATGGGGCGGCAGGATGCCGATCAAAAATGTGGCGTTAAAAAACTGGTAAACCTTCCCTGTCAGGTTTATTCTCACGACGATATGGACGCACTCATTCAACATGTGGAAGATGGTAGCGAGCTTAGCTCGCGTGAGATCGATGTGGCCGCTGAGATGCTGCTGAGTGAAGCGGTGCCCGACGACAAAAAGGCGCGTTTTTTGAGAGGCCTGGCGGCCAAGGGAGAGACGGCCACTGAAGTGGCGGGTTTTGTGGAGGCCTTTCTCCAGCGTGCCGTTGACCCGGGCGTGTCTGCGATGGATTTCGAGGGGCCGACCATTGACGTCTGCGGGACCGGCGGTGATAAGTTGAATCTCTTTAATGTATCAACGACGAGTATGTTTGTGATTGCCGCCGGAGGAGCGGTGGTGGTGAAGCACGGAAACCGGGGCATCACGTCAAAGAGTGGCGGTGCCGATGTGCTGGAAGCGCTGGGAATTAACCTTGAACTATCCCCGGAGGATTTCCGGCATTGTCTTGAGGTGGCCGGGGTCGGCTTTCTTTTTGCCCCCCTCTACCACCCTGCCTTCAAGGCGGTGGTTGGGGTTCGCAAGTTGCTCGCCAAGGAGGGGGTGAGGACGATTTTCAACCTGATCGGGCCCTTGTTGAACCCGGCGCGGCCTGAGTGCCAGCTTGTGGGCGTTTGTGATCCTGAAATGAATGCTGTTTTTGCGGAGATTTTGCAACGCCTGGGACGTGATAGCGCGTGGGTGGTGCACGGGACCACGGCCGACGGCCGCCCTGTCGACGAAGTCAGCTTGTTGGGGCCTACGCGGATTTGTAAGTCCGGGCGTTATCAGGAGTTGGCCGATGAGGAGGTGTCGCCGGGCGATTTTGGCATGTCGGTATGTGATATCGCGGATTTGGAAGGAGGGGATGCCGTGACGAACGCAAAAATTCTGACAGATATCCTGAGTGGCAAGGAAACCGGTCCCAAGCGGGACATGGTTTTACTCAACGCGGGAGCAGGTCTCGCCTGCGCGGGTCTCGCGGATGATCTTGGCGCCGGAGTGGCACTGGCTGCGGGGTTGATCGATTCCGGACAAGCCCTGCAGCGACTGCATTGTTTGCAAAAGGCGTCAAAGTCCGTTAGTGGTTGACGGTTTTTCGGGGGTCTTCAGCGATTTTTGGAATTGTCACGGTCCTGTGGCGTCCTACAACTAACCATCCGCCCGTTGTCCAACCCATACGAAAACCATTATCATGAGTCCACACGTTAAGCCTAGCAAGGTCCCCCAGGAGAGAGATTTTACCGGGGGGATGATTCAATCGAAGTCCTGTGCCTTTATCGGATCTACCGGGGAAAAGGCGCTTGACGACAGGATCATGGCGCTTGCGGATGAGATTTCGGGAGACAAGGAAAGTTGCCTGTTGTCTGAGATGTTGATTTCTGCGGTGCGTATTTCCCGTGGGGCGGTGACCGAGGGTGACTTCAAGACGATGAACCGTGCGCTCAAGGAGATGCGTATGGCGAATGAGGTTTTTTTCCCGTATCGCAACTGCCGGAAAGTGTCGGTTTTCGGTTCAGCCCGGACCGACCCTGAAGAGGCGGAATATCTGGCGGCCGTCGAATTTTGCATGAAGATGCGTGACTCCGGATTCATGACCATCACCGGAGCCGGTCCGGGGATCATGGCTGCCGGCAATGAGGGTGCGGGCAGTGAGGACAGTTTTGGCCTGAACATCAACCTGCCGTTCGAGGCGGCAGCCAATGCCTTTATCGCCGGCGATGAAAAGCTGGTGAACTTCGATTTTTTCTTCACCCGCAAGCTGTCGTTTGTCAAGGAGTCCGATGCGGTGGTCGCTTTCCCCGGCGGCTTTGGGACAATGGATGAGATTTTCGAAACCCTGACCCTGATCCAGACCGGTAAGGCGAGGATCTATCCGCTGGTGCTGATTGATGCCAAGGGCGGAACCTACTGGAAATTCTGGCAGCAGTTCATCGAGGAACACCTGTGTCGCCTGAATTTGATTTCGGACAGTGATTTTTCACTTTTCAAAGTAACGGATGATATCGATGAGGCGGTCGAGGAGGTGACACGGTTTTACTCGAATTTCCATTCCTACCGGTATGTCGGCGACAAGCTTGTCATCCGGATGCAGAGGGAACTCAAGGAGGGTGAGATGAAAATGCTGAGAAAAGGATTCAGCGATATCCTCAAGAGTGGCGAGTTCAAGCAAAGTGGCCCGCTGGAGGCCGAAGAAGATGAACCGCAGCTAGACAGCTTGCCACGGCTCGTCTTCCGCCACCGACGGCGGGATTTTGGGCGGCTGCGTGAACTGATCGATGCCATCAATGGCTAGTCATCCGTTGAATCCTCTATCAATCCCTGACCAGGCACGCGGAACCGGACGCGGGGAAATGAAAATGGCGAAACGGGATTGCCGTTTCGCCATGGAAGATGGGAGTGATCACGCTTAATCACGCCTGATCGCGAACTAGCTGATCAGCTCGGGCCAGTCTTCGGTGTGGAACCATTCGCCCTCCGGTTTGTCGGTGCGCTCATAGGTGTGGGCGCCAAAGAAGTCGCGTTGTGCCTGGAGCAGGTTGGCGGGCAGGCGTTCGGCGCGGTAGGCGTCGTAGTAGCTGAGCGATCCTCCGAAGGATGGGACCGGGATGCCGTTGGTGGCTGCGAGCGCGACCACTTCGCGCCAGTCTTGCTGCCCCTGGTTCAGGATATCCGTGAAGAAGGGGGAGAGCATGAGGTTGCTGGGCGGGGTTGCGGCGGAGTAGGCCTCGGTGATGCGGTTCAGGAAGCGGGCACGGATGATGCAGCCGCCGCGCCAGATCTTGGCAATCTCGCCGAGGTTCAGGTTCCAGCCTTTGTCTTCGCCCACCGTGGTGATGAGGTCGAGGCCTTGGGCGTAGGAGACGATCTTGGACGCGTAGAGCGCGTTGCGTACTTTGGCGACAAGCTCCTCCTTGCTCATGGTGAGATCGAAGTCCCAGTTGCTGGGGCCCTGGAGAATGCCGGATGCGACCTTGCGCTGGTCGCGCATGGAGGAGAGGATGCGGGCCTCGACGGAGCCGGCGATGGTCGAGAACGGGATGGCATGCTCGACGGAGCTCATGACGGTCCAGCGACCGGTTCCCTTCTGGCCGGCCTTGTCGACGATGAGATCAATGATGTCGATCCCTGTTTCAGGGTCTTTTTGTTTGAGGATGTTAGCGGTGATTTCGATCAGGTAGGACTCGAGGTCGCCGGCATTCCAGTCGGCAAATATCTTGGCTTGTTCTTCGTTGGAGAATCCGGCGGCCTTGAAGATGTTGTAGGCTTCGCAGATCAGTTGCATGTCGCCGTACTCAATGCCGTTGTGCACCATTTTGACGAAGTGACCCGCGCCGCCTTCGCCGATGTGGACGACACATGGCACGCCGTCGACCTTGGCCGCGATGCTTTCGAAAATCGGTTGCATGATTTCCCAGGTCGATTGCGGTCCGCCGGGCATGATGGATGGGCCTTTGAGCGCGCCTTCCTCGCCGCCGGAGACGCCGGCGCCGATGAAGCGGAGGCCGGCTTCGGCGCAGTATTTGTCGCGACGTTCGGTGTCGGTGTAGAGCGAGTTGCCACCATCGATGATGATGTCGTCTTTGTCGAGTAGCGGGATGAGTGACTCGATGACGGCGTCGACCGGGGCGCCGGCCTTGACCATGATCTGGATTTTGCGGGGGCTGGCGAGGCTGTCGACGAATTCCTCGAGCGTTTCGGTGCCGACGAGATTTTTGTCGGGGTGTTCGGCGATGAATTTCTCGGTGGTGGCGGTGGTGCGGTTATAGACGGACACCTGGAAGCCGCGGCTTTCCACGTTGAGGACGAGGTTCTGGCCCATGACAGCGAGGCCGATCAGGCCGAAATCAGATTTTTCCATAAGTAGTGGTGGTTGGTGGGCGGCATTATTCACGGCGGCGGGAATGAGGCAATACGAACTTACGTCAGAGTGCTTATTTATCGTCTTAATTGAGGCGGTTTGAAAAAATCGGCCGAATCGGGAAGCTGGGCATTGCCCTGTGGTCAGGTTGTGTTCATAGTCGCCCTGTTGTAAGCAATCCGATGATGAATCTACCCAACACAATCACACTTTGTCGTCTCGTCTTAACGGCGATTTTTTGTGGGGCGGCGTCTGCTGAAGGGGTGGTCGGCTATGCCATTGCCCTGGCTGCTTTTGTGTTGGGGGCGATTTCTGACTGGTTGGACGGCTACCTGGCGCGGAAGTTGAACCTGGTGACGTCGCTGGGCAAATTGCTTGACCCGCTTGCGGACAAAATTCTCGTCTGTTCGGGATTTGTTTACCTGTCGGCCAAGGGCTTGTGCCCGGTCTGGGTGACGGCACTGATCCTGTGCCGTGAGTTTCTGGTCACGGGGATCAGGCAGATTGCGGTGGAAAAGGGGACGGTGATTGCGGCGGATGGTTTGGGGAAATGGAAAACGACCTTCCAGCTCATCTTTATCATCACCGCCTTGGTGTACCTGACCTTCGAATCGGTGGAATCCACGAATTTCCTGGTTACGACACTGCAGTATTTATCAAACAAGGATCATCTTTTGTTTCCTCTTTCCCTTTGGCCTGCCGTGGCCTTGACTGTGATCTCAGGCTGGTCTTATTTCTGGAGCTCCAAGGACATGATTCTGGATAGGGACTAAGCTCACGTGCCAACGGGGCTGACCTGTTCGGCCATGATACCAAATCCACGATGATGAAAACACTCGTAACCCACGCGTCGATTATTTCCCCGGATGTGGAAATCCAGGGGGGGGTGGTCGAGATTGACGACGGGAAAATCACGGCCATCCACGAGGGCGGCGCCTCCCTGCCCGACCCGGACCGGGTGATCGACGCCGGCGGGCGCTATGTCATGCCGGGCTTTATCGACATCCATGCACACGGTGCCGACGGCAAGGATGTGTGCGACAACGACGTTGAAAGCATCCGCCACATTGCCAAGCGCAAGCTCGGGGAAGGGGTCACGACCTGGCTGCCGACCACGCTGACCCAGCCCCAGGAACTCCTCGAGGAGATTGCAGCCAAGTGCGCTGACTACATGGCGAACCAGGAGTATGCAAAAACCCCCGGCCTGCACGTTGAGGGGCCATTCATCAATAAGATCAATGCGGGCGCCCAGAATCCCCAGTTTGTGCGTGAGCCGGACTGGGAGGAGCTGAAACGAATGCACGAGATCGCGTCAGTCGCCGTGTTTTCCATCGCGCCTGACGTTCCCGGTGCCTGCGCATGCATCCGTCAGGCCAAGGCGGCGGGAATCAGCTCGTCGGCTGCACATACATCCTCGACTTACGAGCAAGTCATGGCCGCCAAGGATGCCGGGCTGACCCATCTCACCCACTTTGGCAATGCCATGACCGGTCTGCACCACCGCGAGATCGGCGTGGTCGGCGCCGGATTGCTGGATCCCGATCTGAAAATCGAACTCATCTGCGACACCATCCACCTTTGCCCGGATTTCTTGAAACTCGTCTTCAGCGTGAAGCCGATCGAGCAACTCATCATGATCACCGACTCGATGTGCGGCTCATGGATCGGCGAGGGCGAGGTGCAGTTAGGCGGGCTTCCCGTGATTGTCAAAGACGGTCAGGCCCGACTGAAAGAGGGCGGTGCTCTCGCCGGAAGTGTGTTGCTCTACAATGAGGGCCTGCGCAACGTTGCCGAGCTCACCGACATTCCATTGAGTCAGCTCGTCAAGGCCACCTCCTGGAACCAAGCCCAGTCGTTAGGGCTCGAAGGCGTGGGTAAGCTGGAACCCGGCTTCTGCGCGGACATCGTCATTCTTGAACGCGACTTCAGCGTCTGGAAGACGCTGGTGGACGGCGAGGTCAGGGGGTGACTCAACGGGGGCATGGCAAGCGAGGCATATGCCACCAGAAGCATCCTTTTCAGTATGCAGAATGCGTGTTAGCCTAAACACGTGAGAGATAATCCGTCATATAGCCCGTCTGGCAGCAACCCCTTGATTGCGAGGAGGTGGTTGTTTTTGGCCGATAAGCTGGAGCGGCAGCCAGAACTGCTGAACATCCCTCTGAAAAACATCCAGAGGTGGGTAGCGGCAGGAAGGTTGGGTGACACACGGCCATCGGAGCAGTGGCGAGCTATGATCGAGGCCGCCTGTAATAGCGGAAACGGAATAGCGGAAACGGAATAGCGGAAACGGAATAGCGGAACTATTGAATTTTTTAAGAAAGGATGGCGAGCTTCCCTGAACCAGGAGATGCTCCGGAGCCGGATCGGTGAAATCCAGGTGGCAACTGACAAGCTGGCTGCCACACATGAGTTTTTGGACGCTGTGATTCGGGCGGTGGGATTATAGGACAAGTTTGAAATTTGTCGGCAGGGTGGAACACACGTTCTACCTAGAGCCACTGGGCAGCGTCTTTGGCAAAATACGTCAGGATGATATCCGCTCCGGCGCGTTTGATGCCGGTGAGGGATT
>JBFERY010000107.1:0-7490 GCA_041548785.1 Oceaniferula sp. | reverse complement strand
TACTTCACCGCAGGGCTCGCCCTTGGGAGCCGCGGGTTTGTCGATGCCTTGTATCAAAAGAACCGAGGGAAATTCGGACCGCAACGGAAGCGGGGGGCAAAACCCTTGGCCGGGGGGCGGGAGTCGTCGCCCCCATCATGTGTACAGACTGGGGATGCCGAGTCCGGGCTGTATGTGCTGAAGTGATGAGGAATTCGTCACCATAGCATTGAAGTGTCAGCTGCCATTTTTTTGGCAGAGTAAAATATAAAAATGCCAGGCATATGGTAATACATCTGCGCGAGCTGTGACGCTGACCGATGGACGACTCTGTCCCAAACCCATTTTTACCGGTTGTTATTGAAGCCGGGAGGTGCGAGTCTTGACCATCGACTTCACACTCATCTGGTTTTCTGCGATTTCGTTTATCCTGTTCGGGGGCGGGTGCTTCGTCTCACACTCGATGCGTCGTGAATACGAACGCTACGGGCTGTCGGGTTTGAGAAACTTGGTGGGAACCTTACAGCTATCGGGTGCGATTGGGCTGCTGATTGGTTTTCATGCGCCCTGGGTAGGGCAGTTGGCATCCGGTGGTCTTGCACTGCTGATGCTCTGCGGGGTCGGCGTGCGGATCAAGATCGGGGACAATGCACTGTTAACCCTGCCCGCATTCGCATACATGGTGCTCAACGCCTATCTGGCACTGGCTGCCTATTGACCGGCATTGGCCGCCCTCAAAGCACGGTGATCGCGATGGCCATGCCCAGCATCAGGAGCGAGGGGATCGCCCTCTCGAATGGGTCCTTCACCTTCAGGTGCATGATAAATGCACCGATCATGAGCAGGATGAGAAGCGACGCCGCTGGCACGACCAGGGCGGATTGCCAAATGCCCGCAAGCAAAGCGGCCGCGATGATCAGCTTGAGACCTCCCACCACATACATCATTGCAACGGGCAAACCATATGCCGCAAACTCCTCACGCATCGACTTGGCGTCCCCAGCCCGATAGCGCGTCGGTTTGCCGGCGCGAACCAGCCAGACATTGAGCAGCCCGAGGGCAACGATCACTTGAAGGGCTTGTCGCAGTATTTCCATGACCTAGTCCATAACCCAGAAGGCGCGATAATACAAACAACTCTTTGAAGCATCGCCGGCGCAAAGGATTCGAGCCGATGAAAATGCCAAGATGAAAATGCCAGGCATATAGGGATATGGTGTAGACCCCTATGTTCGGGAGGGGAGGGCAGCAAAAAGCTCTCGATCCCGAAATTGGGAAGGAGAGCTTTTAAATGGTGCTCGAGGCGGGAATCGAACCCGCACGGCCTTAACGGCCACTAGATCCTTAGTCTAGCGCGTCTACCAATTCCGCCACCCGAGCCAGGTGCCAAACGTAGAAACGTGGTGCGGGAGGGATTAGTGTCCCGCGGGGTAAAAGGCAAGCGAAGTTTTGAGAAAAATGAAGAAAAGCCGGGCCGGGCTGCTAGCGGCGGTCGTTTTTCTGCCGGTAGGCGTCGTCGCGGAGCTGGCGCAGGTAGTCCATGTAGGCCTGGCGGGCTTTGACATCGGGGTCGAGTCGGGGGTCGACGAACGGGTTGTTTTTGCCGTAATACGACCAAGGTCCGCGGGGGATGCGGGCGAAGTCGATAAACCGCCAATGCACCTTGGCGCTGGATCTCATGCCGAGGTAGTCGCGGACGGCTGGGGAGACATCGATGCCGGCACCCTGGTTTTTGGTGTTTTTGGGGGGCTTGTTGCCAAAGACATATTCCCAGTCATCGGTGGTGAACGGTCCGCAGTCTTCCCACTGGGCGTAACAGACTTTTTTACCGTACACGATCTGGACCCAGCGACCTTTGCAGGATGTCTTTCCAGGGCGCTTGTCGGCGCGGCGATTCCACCAGGGGATGACCCGGCTGGCTTCAGGCCGGTGGGTTCGGTAGTTAAGGCAATCGTTGTAGGGCAGTGCGATGTAGAACGGGTTCAGTCCCGGCGTGAACGCCTTGGGACGGTACTGGATACGGGCTGTGTGGTCCGGGTTGTCATAACCGCCGTAGTTGTTTTGCCATTGGGTGTCCCAGGAGCTGGCGTGATTGGGGGTCGGGTTGTTCCGGGTGGGTTTTTCCCCGATCCAGAACACGGTGGCGGTGATGTTCTGTTTCCACGGGTAGCGGATGGCTTTGAACGGGTTCACCGGTGCCCTGGGGGTGCTTACCCTGGGCGCTGTGACCCCGGCTGTCGTGACGGGGACACCGTCTCGCCCCAGCGCGGGGAGCCACAAGCCAGCGATAACCAGCAGGGCGGCAGATGGAAGGAGACGGGGCATGGGGGTGGGAAGTCTTGGAGTCTTGGAGTCTTGGAGTCTTGAAGTCTTGGAGTCTTGAAGTCTTGAAGTCTTGAAGTCTTGAAGTCTTGAAGTCTTGGAGTCTTGGAGTCTTGGAGTCTTGGAGTCTTGGAGTCTTGGAGTCGGGGAGTCGGGGAGTCGGGGAGTCGGGAGCAGAATTGATTGACGAGTGATGATTGTTGATTTTCGATTTTTGAAGTGGGCTTCCGCCTCTGCGCCAGCTCTTCACTTCGGCAATCAACGATCGTAATTCATCAATCATCGATCATCCGACCATCGTCAGGAGTGGGGAGCGGGGAATGCACTAAAACCGGCGCAGGGTGGTGGGGGTGTTTTGGCGCTCGTCCTTGTCCGGGTAATCGAGTGTGTAGTGGATGCCTCGGGATTCTTTTCGGCGCAGGGCACAGTCGACAATCAGGGAGGCGGTGGCTACGAGATTGCGGAGTTCGAGGATATCGGAGGTGACGCGGTGTCCCCAGTAAAAACTGCGGACTTCGCGACGCAGGTTGCTGAGTCGGTGGGCGGCGCGGTCGAGTCGGTTGGTGGTGCGAACGATGGAGACGTAATCCCACATCAGGCGGCGTATTTCATCCCAGTTGTGGTAAATGACGACCTGTTCATCGGGCGGGGCGGTGTCGCCGTGTTCCCATTCCGGGATATCGGGTGCCTCGGGTATGGGCTTGGAGAGTGGGTGCAGGCTGAGAATTTTTCTCAGCGCCCTGCGTGCCAGCACGTGTCCTTCCAGTAATGAGTTGGAAGCAAGTCGGTTCGCTCCGTGCAAACCGGTGCAGGCGACCTCGCCGATGGCAAAGAGGCCGCGGATATCGGTCCTGCCGTCGATGTCGGTGACGACACCACCGCATTGGTAATGGGCCGCGGGGACAACCGGGATTGGGGCCGTTTCACAGTCGTGGCCGAACCCCAGCAGTGTCTGGTAGATGTGCGGGAAGCGTTCCTGCATAAAGCCCTTCGGCTTATGGGTGATATCGAGATAGATACATTGAGCGCCGGTTTTTTTGAGTTCGTGGTCGATGGCGCGCGCGACGATATCGCGGGGGGCAAGCGACTTGCGCTTGTCGTACTTTTCCATGAACTCGTTGCCGTCGGCATCAAGGAGGATGCCGCCTTCGCCGCGCACGGCTTCGGAGACGAGGAATGAGCGTGCTTCGGCGCCGGTGGCTGACGGGTTGTAAAAGCAGGTCGGGTGGAACTGGACAAACTCCATGTTGGCGATGGTGGCTCCTGCCCGCCATGCCATGGCCACGCCGTCGCCCGTCGAGCTGTCGGGGTTGGTGGTGTATAGATAGACCTTGCCGCAGCCGCCGGTGGCGAGGATGACGCGGTCCGAGCGGAAAATGCGTACTTCGCCGGATATTTCATCCAGCACGTAGGCACCTAACACGCGATCCTCGGAAACCATGCCGAGTTTGCCGCTGGTAATGAGGTCGATGGCGAAGTGTTCCTCGAGAATGGTGATGTTCGAGTGCTTGCGGGCGGTTTCCAGCAGCGACTCGGCGATTTCCTTGCCGGTGGTGTCCTTGGCGTGCAGGATCCGGCGGTGGCTGTGGCCGCCTTCCTTGCCCAGGGAGAAATGTCCGGCATTTTTCTCGTCCCTGTCAAAATCGACGCCGCAGGAGACGAGTTCCTCGATGGTCTCGGCGGCCTCCGACAGGATGGTGCGCACGGCTTTCTCGTCGCAGAGCCCGGCGCCGGCGTCGAGGGTGTCCGCGACGTGGCTGGCCACGTTGTCACCTTCTTCCCGCAGGCCTTCCGGCAGTACGCTGGCGATGCCGCCTTGCGCCCAGGCGGTGTTCGACTCCAGGGGTTTGCCCTTGGTCAGCACCGTTACGGACCCGTGTTGGGCCGCCCGGATGGCGAACGACAAGCCGGCGATACCGCTGCCGATGACGAGAAAATCACTTTTCATGGGCGGCGATTCTAGATGGATGCGCCGCCATGTCGAGCATCGGCTTTGAGTTTGGAGCGTGGACAGACTCTCTGTTGCCGGACGACGAAGAGTTTTTTGGCACCCCACCATACGCCTTTGCCTGCCGCGTCGAGCGGGCCGGGCGTGCTTTTTTGACCGGATAGTCAGGCTCAGTTTGCTGAACCTGGCGTGTGTTTGCCACGACTTGATTTTGCCTTCGAGAGAGTCGAGTTCGCTTTGCACACGCGTGAGTTCTTTTTCACCTCGAGTGGATCCTGTCGGAAGAAAAATCTTGACTCTGGAAATGTGTCACCGAGTGTGTAAGCGGAATGAATCGATTTATTCCAGGTGGGGAAATCCTATTGGATCAGGTTTCCCCGCTTGATGCAGCATGATCCTGAGACCTCCCATGAGTGCGGCCCCCCGGATTCAAAATGTGGCTTTTATCGGCGGCCACATCCCTCGGCAATGTGGTATTGCCACCTTTACGGGTGATTTGCGGGAGGCGGTCGCATGTGAGTATCCCCAGGCGGCCTGTCGGGTGGTCGCGATGACTGACGACAAGCAGAGCTACGGGTATCCGGAGTGTGTTTGTTATGAGCTGCGGCAAGAAGACCGGGCGGCGTACCGGCAGGCGGCGGATTTTTTGAACCTGCGTGGTGTCGAGGTATTGTCCGTCCAGCATGAGTTTGGGATCTACGGTGGCGTGTCCGGGGTTTATTTGCTGGATCTGCTACGGCGTGTGAGGATGCCTGTAGTGGTGACGCTGCATACCGTGCTGATCGAGCCAAGTGACGAACAGCGGCATGTGATGACGGAGATGAACCGGATGTGTGACCGCTTTATTGTTATGGCCGAGCATGGACGGGAGATATTGGCTGATGTGTATGGTATACCCAAGGTGAAAGTGGATGTGATCCCGCATGGAGTGATTGATGTGCCGTTTCTTGATCCCGAGTTTAACAAGGAGCAGTTTGACGTGTTGGGTCGGACGGTGCTTCTGACCTTTGGTTTGCTGTCTCCTAACAAAGGATTGGAGAATGCCATCCGTGCGTTGCCGGGCATCGTGGCGGAGCACCCGGATGTTGTGTATGTGATTGCGGGGGTCACGCACCCGCACCTGCGTGCGCGTGACGGGGAAGCTTACCGTGAGATGTTGCAGGCATTGGCCGTTGAACTCGGTGTCGAGGACTATGTGAAATTCAAAAACTGCTTTATGGATCAGGATGAGTTGACGGCTTTGATCGAAGCGTCTGATATCTACATCACACCCTATTTGAATCCGGCGCAGATCACCTCCGGTGCACTCTCTTATGCGTTTGGTGCGGGTAAGGCGATTGTTTCCACGCCGTATTGGCATGCTGAAGAGTTACTTGCCGATGAGCGTGGGTTATTGGTTCCGTTTGCCGATTCCGGAGCCATTACGCATGCGGTCAACCGCTACCTGACGGATCCCTGTCTGATGACGGCAGTGCGTAAACGTGCCTATGAGATGGGGCGGGCGATGACCTGGCCGCATTCGGCAAGGGCCTATATGGCATCGTTCGAGTGCGCCCGGCAGCAACGAAGCGGGCGCGTGGTGGGTCGGCAAAAAAAGGTGCCCACCACCTTGCCGACATTGAATTTCAGGCATCTGGTGGAGATGACCAGCCATCTCGGGATGTTTCAGCATGCGGTGCATGATGTTCCTAACAACTCGGAAGGCTACTGTGCGGACGACAATGCCCGGGCGTATCTTCTCACGGTTCTGTCCGAAGGGCTTGATGGCGTAGCCATGGGGCAGGTTTCCTTTTGTGCCATGGCGGGAACCTACCTTGCTTTTCTGTGGGATGCATTTGAACCGAGAACCAAACGTTTCAGGAACTTTATGAGTCGGGGCTTGGAGTGGATGGAGCTCGAGGGGTCCGATGACAGTCATGCGCGCACCATGTGGGCGGTCGGCACGGGTGTGGCGCGCACGCGGGAGGCCGGTCATCGTGCGGTATGCGGGATGCTTTTTCACCGGGGCATGGGGCAGTTGGCCAAGGTGACGTCGCCCCGCGCATGGGCATTTGGTTTGTTGGGTTTGGACTCCTACCTGTCGAATTGTCCCGGAGACCGTGAGGCGCAGCGGTTGAGATCTCAGCTGGTGGCGGCATTAATGGGGCTTTACCGGCACCATGCCGAGGAAGGGTGGAAGTGGTTTGAGTCGGTGGTTTCCTATGACAATGCGAGGCTGCCCCAGGCGCTCATCCAGAGTGGCGCGAGTATGGGGTGTCAGGAGACGCTGGATGCCGGCCTGGAATCGCTGCGGTGGTTGATGGATGTGCAGACGGCCGAAGGCGGGTGGTTTACACCGATTGGCTGCCATGGGTTCTGGAAACAGGGTGGCCATCGTGCACAGTTTGATCAGCAGTCGCTCGAAGCGAGCGCGATGGTTTCTGCCTGTCTGCAGGCGGAGGAAGTGACCTCAGACCCCTACTGGAGTGAGCAGGCGGCCAAGTCCCTGGCATGGTACACGGGATACAACGACCTCGGTTTGGAGGTATATGACAAGGTGACGGGTGGTTGTCACGATGCCCTGTTGTCGGATCACCTCAATGAGAACCAAGGGGCGGAATCGACGATTTCCTGCCATCTTGCCATGGTTGAGATGGTGTTGGCAAAACAGCGCAACCAAAGGAAGGAGGAGCTATGCACCGTGTAGAGATCCATTCCACCTCCGTCGAGTTGTTGCCTGATGTCTCCAGGGTGCTTGTGAGGCCGTTTGATCCGGGTGAGGACAAGCGCTGGGATAATATTATCAACCGGGCATTGCGGATGCATGAGGACGATGTTTCCAGGGAGTTGGAGACGACCCGGAATGACTTCGGGGGGCGGCATAAGCTGATCAACGAGTTTTGGGAAAAACGTTTCAGGCAGATTGCGCAGCGGGTGCCCGATGCCGAATCCTTGTCGGGTGACCGGCAGTTATTTATCGGGGCTCTTTTTTCCCATGAATATTCATTGGAGGCGGCGGCCTTGTTTAATCCCTCCATTGTCGCAGACCCATTTCAATCTGGTCTTGAGCCGGATGAGTTACGGATTATCATGAGTCTCAGGGCCACCGGGGAAGGCCATATTTCATCGATTGAATTCCGGACGGGGGTCATCGGCGCCGATTATTCGGTCAGGCTGGATGACGTCTCCGGCTTTGTCACCACGCCGGAGCAATCGAAGAATCCGACGTATCGCAAGGCCAGTTTTTTGCATAAGCTGAGGG
>JBFERY010000106.1:0-7525 GCA_041548785.1 Oceaniferula sp. | reverse complement strand
GGGTCGGGAGCTGACGGTCTGCAGCTTCTTTCTCGGATTCGGCTTATTCGGCTTTCAGGGGGTCGTTTTGAGGGGATCCGTTTGAGTATTGGCTTCCTTCAGTTTGCGTTGGAGGGTGCGGCGGCTTATGCCGAGAAGACGCGCTGCATCGGTGCGGTTGTTGTTGGTGTGCCGAAGAGCACGTTTTATGGTGCGCAGTTCCAGCACATGCAAGTTGAATTCTCCTTCGTAGGCAAGCGAGTTTTCCTCATTTCCATCTATTTGCGGTGCTGGGGGGGGGGTGATGACGGGGGTGGCGTCGGTTGTGCCGAGGAAGTAGGGCAGGTGGTGGGTGTCGATCACCGGGCCGTTGCTCATCACAACACCGTGTTCGATGGCGGTGCGCAGTTCGCGCACGTTGCCGGGCCACGGGTAGGCTCTGAGCTGCGCGAGCGCATGGTCGCTGAGCGGTTTGATCTCCTTGTTGTTTTCAAGGGAGAATTCCCGGAGGAAGGCCTGGGAGAGCAGGATGATGTCCTCTGCCCGGTCTTTGAGTGTGGGCATCAGGATGCGGACGACGTTGAGGCGGAAAAAGAGATCCTCGCGGAATTCTCCCTTGCTGACGAGGTCGCGGAGGTTTTTGTTGGTCGCGGTGATGACGCGGACGTCGACTTTGACCGGTTGGTTGGAGCCGACACGCTCGATCGTGCGCTCGCTGAGGACACGGAGCAGCTTGACCTGGGTGGCCTGGTCGATCTCGCCGATTTCATCGAGAAACAGGGTGCCACCATCGGCTTGTTCAAAGCGGCCGATGCGTTTCTGGGTGGCTCCGGTGAAGGATCCTTTTTCGTGGCCGAAAAGTTCGCTCTCCAAAAGCTGCGGTGAGAGGGCCGCGCAGTTGACCACGAGGAGCTTGTCGGTCGGTCGGCCGCTGAGTTGGTGGATGGCGTGGGCGACGAGCTCTTTGCCGGTGCCGCTCTCTCCCTCGATCAGCACGGTGGCACGTGTCGGGGCAACCTGGCTGACCAGGTCGCCAATTTTCTGCATGGCGGGGGATTTGCCGATGAGGCTTTCGAGGCCGTGCTTGCGGCTGCCGCTTTTTTGGCGGAGGTCCTGGACCTCGTATTCCAGGCGCACGTTGTCTTTTTCCAGTGATCGGCTGCGGAGCGCCCGTTTGAGGAGGAGCTCGACTTCGTCGAGGTTGAGGGGTTTGGTGACGAAGTTCCACGCACCGCGGCGCATGGCCTCCACGGCGGTGTCGACGGAGCCATAGGCGGTCATCATGACGGCGACGGGCGGGTGCGGGAGGGTGAGGGCCTGGTCGAGGAGGTCCATGCCGCTGTCCCCGGCAAGCCGGAGGTCGGTGAGCAGGAGGTCGACGGGCTCGGAGCGGAGCAGTCCCATCGCCTCCTTGATGTCGGCGGCGACGTAGCAATCGAAATGGTCCTCGAGGGCCATGCGCAGACCGTCGCGGGTCGATTTTTCATCGTCAACAATGAGTAGTGTGGCAGCAGTCATGGCGTGATGGTTAGGGTGCAGGGGGGGCAGGGGGGGCGGGTTCGATCTCGATGAATGGGGCGCGGTTGTTTTCCAGCAGTCTGACATTCCGGTCCAGGCGCGGCAGGGAGATGGTGACGGTCGTGCCTTCCCCGGTCTGGCTGTCGAGCTCGATCTCGCCGCCGTGCTCGCGGATGATGCGGCGGACGATGAGCAGCCCGAGACCGGTGCCGGACTTCTTGGTGCTGTTATAGGGTTCAAAAATTGACCCCATCACCTCGGGGGCGATACCGGTGCCATGGTCGCGGATGGTGAGTGTCATCTCGTAGTCGGTGACCTTCGAGAGAATGTCGATCTGCCCTCCGCTGGCGGGCAGGGCCTGGAAGGCGTTTTTCAGCAGGTTATAGAGCGCCTGCTTGATCTGGCTGCCGTCGAGCTGGAGCAGGGGTGGGCTATCCGCGAGGTCGAGCGTGATTTTGACGTGGCGTTGCTCAAGCTCGGGGGCGAGCAGCGAGAGGGTGTCGCGCAGGAGGTCGTGAAGCTGGGCGGCATCGCGCTCCGGTTGGGTTGGGCGTATGGCTTGGAGGAATTGTTTCAGGATGGTGTCGAGCCGTCTGATTTCCCCCTGGGCGATGTGCAGGTGGTGGGTGAGTTGTTGTTGTCCATCGTCGGGGAGCTGTTTGAGTTTGCGCTCGAGCAGTTGCAGGTGGATGTCGAGTGAGTTCAGCGGGTTGCCGATCTCGTGGGCGACGCCGGCGGCGAGCAGGGTGAGGGCGTTGAGCTTTTCGCTTTCCACATTTTCCTCCGCCTGCTTGCGTGAGCGGGTGATGTCGCGCACTAACAAAACATAGCCGAGAAGGTGGTCGTCATTCTCAACCTCGCCGCGCATCGGGGAGAGGTAGAAGTTAATGAAACGTTGCTCCGGATAGAGTATTTCCATGTCGCGGCTGATGATGCGCCCTGGGTCGGCAAGCTTTTTCCAGTCCAGGCCGCGGACGGTTTTGGCGAGACTCTGGCCGATGCTCTTGCCGGGGTTGATGCCAAAGATGCGGGAGGCGGAGTGGTTGACAAAGGTGATGTGTCCGTCCGGGTCGAGGATGAGCACGCCCTCCTGCAGGGCCTCGAAAACGCTCTCGAGGAAGCCTTTTTCCCGCACCAGACGCATCACCAGGCGTTGTACCTCCGCGGGGTCGACCTGGTCGAGGCGGGCGATGAGTTTGTCGAGGAAGCCGGATTTCATGGTCGGGAGGGTGCCTTGGTAGAAATGTGGTAGAATGATTGCAGGACGGCGGGAAATTGACTAGGGTGACGGGTATGACGGAAGCTCTGGTGGTATTGTGTACCTTCCCCGACGAGGAGAAGGCGCGACAGATTGGCACACATTTAGTGGAAAGGCAATACGCGGCCTGCATCAATATTTTTCCGGGGGTCGAGTCCATTTACCGGTGGCAAGGGGAGCTTTGCCGCGAGCGGGAAGTGATGGTGGTGATCAAGACGACGCGGCAGGCCTTTGCTGTTATGAAGCGCGAGTTGGCGTCGTTACATCCCTACGATGAGCCCGAGATTATTGCATTGCCGGTGGTGGATGGATCCGCGGGATATCTGGCCTGGCTCACGGATGGTGCGCGGGGGTGAGCCATCGGCGCTCAGGGGGGCGATATGTTTTTATGTGCTTTTTATTGCATGAAATGGAAAACCAGCTATATAATACTCCCCCCAAGTTCCGGGTCGCCTTTCTCCGATGTGTATCGGAGGTAATGGTGCGCCCGGTTTTTACGCATTGAGGGTATGCCTGCAAGGCATGGCTGGATGCGGGGGTAGAATAACCAATTTCAAACAATTGCAACCTGTTCAAAGGAATGAATCCAGATAGAGCGACACTGAACTTTCTCAATAGCTTCCCCGAAAAATCCCGCGAGCGTGGTGATGCCCTCCAGGAGGATGGAGCCGTGACCCAGATTTTTGGAAACCACTTGTTCATCCAAGGCAGGGTCGAGGACTCCACCGGCGTGTTCCGCACCAGTTTGCGGCTTCAGGGAAACCGCTGGTTCGGCAGTTGTACGGCGGAGGACGAGATAGTGGCGGGTGCCTGTATGTATGCCACCATGATGGAGCGCATGCACCGTGGTGAGGACCTTCCCGAGAGCCCGAATGAATTTGATGACACGCCGATCATTGATGTGATCGAGGAAAAGCTCGGGCATGAGCTGGATGACAAGGAGGCCGATTTTGTCAATAAGCTGGAAAAACGTTATCGTCGCTACGTGATCGAGGGGGAAATCCACGACCACGACCTGGTGCGGTTGAACCCGCGGTGGGAGATTGTCAGCTATGAGCCGCTGGAGCTCTGGCCGATGCCCCCCGGCGACATTCTGGAATTCTGGAACTACATTGCCTACGCGTTCTACAAGAAAAGGCTCCCTTATGCGGAATTCCTCAATGTGATCACCGATCTCGAAGCGGTGCAGAAAAAAATGCACGAGTGGGAGAGGGAGCGCGAGGTGGCGGCTTGGTATGACCGTATTGAGAGTGTCAACGAGCGCCCGCCCATCGATCAGCCTGTCCACGTCGAGTTCCGCGTGCTCTCCACCATTAACGAGGCTCGGGTCGAATTCCGTGAGCGGGGCGGTGACTGGCTGCCCTTGCTTGAAAAAGGGGACGTTGACCGCTTTCTTGCGTTGTTTGAGGATTCTGCCCTGCGCATGGATGCTCCCAGCCAACTGATCTGGGACCAGTTTCTCACCTTCTATCAAAAAGAGGGAGACTCACGCTTCGATCTGGACCAGGAGTCGGCGTGCCAGTTTATGAACCGGATCTTCCGTCAGCCTGCGCTGGTGGGGTATGTGGTCAACCTTGATGAGCGTGACTTCAAGGTGGTGGATAAGCCTTTGAAGTGGATCTGCGAGGATGACCCCTATGTGCCCAATTGCTTTGCGCTCCAGTTGGTCACCTCATCCAAGGAACATGTAACGCACTCCGTGCGCCTGTTGCCGGGGCGTGAAGTTCTCTATCAATCCGATGAGACCGTGTTTCCCGGTCCTCCGCGTTGGCTGACCGAGACCGATATCCAGCCACGTTATCACATCCCTCGGGATGTGATCGACAGCCTGGAGGGGGTCGAGTTTCTTCGCAAAATAGGCTCCAGCCTACCCGAGTCCTTGCGCCGTCGGGTCACGGATCTCGATCTTTACCCTCGCTTCAAGATGAAGATTGAGCAGGGGTTGACTGCCGCTGAGACGGAGCACCTTGTGATCGATGTGCGTGCCCTTGAGAAGAAGGAACGCCGCGAGGAGAAACGCGTCAAGGACGAGTGGGAGCTTGTTGAGCAAAAACCGGTCAAGGGGAAACAACTGCTTCGCTTCGCCCGCGAAGATCTTTACGTCGTGCCGAATCTGTTGGCTCAGATGGGCCTCACCTACGATGAAAAACTGGACGCCTTCAAGGCGCGCATCACCAAGCTCTTTCCCGAGAAGTTTTCCGAGTGGGCCAAGGCACTGCCCGAGTCCCTGGTGACCCAGATGGACGGGAAGCTGCAAACGCTACTCGCCGACCCGGTCACCGCTGCGATTCGCTTCGAGGTGGTGAATCAGGAAATCGACTGGTTTGACCTGCGCATCGTCATCGATGTCGAGGGTGTCACCCTGTCCAATGCCCAGATCCGCTCACTGGTCGCCGCGCGCGGTGGCTACGTCCGCATGGACGACGGCGGCTGGATGCGCCTGGAGATCAAGCTCGACGCCGACCAGCGTGACGCGGTGACCCGTCTCGGGCTCGACCCCTTCGACCTCACCGGGGAAACCCACCGGATGCACGCCCTGCAGCTTGCCGATCCCAAAGCCGCCGAGGTGTTTGACCCGAAGGCGTGGAAGCGCATCAAGGACCGTGCCCGCGATATTCAAATCGAGGTTACCCCTCCCGTGCCGAAGAATCTCAAGGCCGACCTTCGCCCTTACCAGGTCGACGGTTTCCATTTCCTCTGTTATCTGGCGACCAACCGCTTCGGTGGTTTGCTTGCGGATGACATGGGGCTGGGTAAAACCATCCAGTCGATCACCTACCTTCTCTGGCTCCGCGATGAGGAGGCCAAGGAAAAGGGTTCGATGGCGAAGGTGTCGCCGTCACTTGTTGTCTGTCCGAAGTCCGTCATCGACGTCTGGCATTCCGAGACGGAGAAGTTTGCACCCGAACTCCGGGTCAAGATCCTGCGCACGCGCGACGACCTCGACCTCAGGCTCTTGGAAACCGAGGTGGACATCTTTGTCCTCAACTACGCCCAGCTGCGCCTCTGCGGTGAGGAGCTTGCCAAGGTCAAGTGGCTGACCACCATCCTCGATGAAGGCCAGCAGATCAAGAACCCGGACTCCAAGGCCGCCAAGGCCGCCCGCGATCTCAACTCGAAAAACCGTCTTGTCCTTACCGGTACTCCCATTGAGAACCGCCTGATGGACATGTGGTCGTTGATGTCATTCGCCATGCCCGGCGTGCTGGGGAGTCGCGCTTACTTCAAGAAACGCTTTGACAAGCGCAAGGATCCCGGTGCCCAGAGCCGCCTGGCCTCGCGCCTGCGTCCCTTCCTTCTCCGCCGGACCAAACTCCAGGTGGCCAAGGACCTGCCGCCCCGGACCGAGGAGGAGGTCTTCGCCGAAATGGAAGGTGTGCAAGCCGATCTTTACAAGGCCGAGCTTAAGCGTATCCAGAAGGCATTGTTAGGATTTGAGTCGGACGAGGCGGTCAAGAAGAACTCGTTTGCCATTCTCCAGGGGCTGATGCGCCTGCGCCAGATTTGTTGTCACCCGGGTCTGATCGATCCCAAATTCCTCAAGGAGGAGAGTGCCAAGATGACGGCCCTTTTCTACCTGCTCGACCAGCTCCGCGAGGAGGGTCACAAGGTGTTGGTCTTCTCCCAGTTTGTCTCCATGCTTGATATCATCAAGGCCCGCCTTGAAGTGGAAAGCCGTCCGTTTAACTACCTCACGGGCCAAACCAAGGACCGCAAGGGCGAGATCGAAAATTTCCAGACGACCAAGGACCCGTCCGTGTTCATGCTGTCGCTCAAGGCGGGAGGTGCCGGTCTGAACCTGACCTCGGCCTCGTACGTGATCCTCTATGACCCCTGGTGGAACCCCGCCGTGGAAAATCAGGCGATCGACCGAACGCACCGTATTGGCCAGAAAAACAAGGTGATTGCCTACCGTCTGCTCACCCGTGAGACCGTCGAAGAGAAAATCCGTATCCTGCAGCACCAGAAGACACAGTTGGTGACCAATGTGTTGGGTGATGAAGGTTTTGCAACCAGTCTTGCCATGGATGATCTCGCATTCATCCTTGGTGCCGGAGGCTTTGAGGAAGAGGAAGATGTCGCGTCGAGTAAGAAGCGAGCAGCCAAGAAGAAGGTCACAGAACTCATTGACGTGACGCCGGTCAAGGCTGCGGACGACAAGCCCGCTGCTCGTAAAGCGGCCAAAAAAGTGCCCAAGAAGGTGGCTAAAAAGTAGAGGGTCGGATCGTTCATTCAATGGATGTCCTGGCAGCACCCTTGTTGGTGTTAGATGAGTGCTGTGGCGCTTTTCGATCCCTGCTGCAATGGTCATTCCGATAGCGTGTCCCGGGGGGATCCCGATCCATCTTCTGCTGCAGGGTACTGGCGGGGTGGATTCAGACGGCGTCGTTGTTTTTACGAATTTGCCTATTTGCCGATCAAGGGTAGGGTCGGTCCATGAAAAGTGTTTTCGTCGCCTTGGCGGCACTCCTCAGTGCCATCTATCTTTTGAATCCGGGTTTCGGTCAGGTTGAGTTTATCAATGATTTGATACCCGTCATCGGAAACATTGATGAGGCAACGGCCATGGCTGTGTTGATAGCCTGTGCGCGTTACTTCGGATTTGATCTTTCGAAGTTTCTGGGGCGGAGGCATGGCTCCGGGGCAAAGGGGGAGGTCGTTGATGTGGATTAGTGACCGCAAAGCACGAGCCCGGCGCCCCCTGATATCTACCGCCGGCAAAGCACTCGATCAATAATCCTAAGGAATCGGCCGTTTCATGCGCTCTCT
>JBFERY010000105.1:0-7663 GCA_041548785.1 Oceaniferula sp. | reverse complement strand
GAGCGTGAAGACCGGGAGGCCTCGGTGCTGGCTGCGATGCAGGTGCTGGCCGCCCAGCTCGGGCCGCAGGATGTCATTTCGCTTGTTGGTTTTGCCCGCCAGCCCCGGCTTCTGGCCGATCGTATTACCGGAGACAAGGCCGGCCAGCTTGTGCGGATTGTGGCCGACACCCCGAGCGAGGGCGGCACCAACCTTGAGGAGGCGCTGCGTCTCGCCCGCACCCTGGCCCGACGCCAGCACAGGGCAGGCGCGCAGGACCGGGTCGTCCTGATCACCGATGGCGTGGCCAATCTGGGGAACACGGTGCCGGAAGAACTTGCCCGCGAGATCGAAACGATGCGTCAGCAGGGCATCGCCTTTGACGCCTGTGGGGTCGGTGCCGAGGGCCTCAACGATGAAATCCTCGAAGCGCTCACCCGCAAGGGGGATGGTCGGTATTACTTTCTGAACCGGGCTGAGGATGCCGACAGCGGATTTGCCAAGCAGCTCGCCGGCGCGCTCAGTCCGGCGGCGAAAAACGTCAAGGTGCAGGTGAAGTTCAATCCCAGGCGGGTCACAAGTTACCGCCTGTTGGGATTTGAAAAACACCGTCTCAACAAAGAGGATTTCCGCAACGACAAGGTGGATGCCGCCGAGATGGCCGCCGAGGAAGCCGGCAATGCCGTATACCAGATCCAAGTCAACCCGGAGGGCGAGGGCGAGGTCGGTGAGGTGTTTGTCCGTTTCCTTGACACGAGCACGGGCCGGATGGTCGAGCGCAGCTGGCCCCTCCCCTATGAGCCGAAGGCCAAGGCGTTTGATCAGGCAACGCCGTCGATGCAGCTTGCCGGCACGGCCGCCATGCTCGGTGAAAAACTTCACGGCACCGATGCCGGATCCGTCCGCTTCTCGATGATCGCCAAGACCCTCGGCCAACTCCGCGGGCACTACGCGGCGGACCCCAAAGTCCAGGACCTTGTGCGGATGTGCGAGAAAGTGAAATAGGAAATAGGAAATAGGAAATAGGAAAATGTGCCGCTGGGGCGGCAGCCAAATGAAATAATTGCCGCCCCAGCGGCACAAGAATCACCCGCTTCCCAATCCCCGCTTCCCAATCCCCGCTTCCCAATCCCCATAACAATTTACAACCCATTTACACAACCCAACCCACGACCATGATAATTAGAACTATGAATCCGTTTAAAAATCTCTGTGTGTGTACTAAAAACGGGCTGGCCTGCCTGGCGACTGTCATGTTGTTAGCTGGAGCAAGCTCCGCCCAAGACAAGCCGGCCGCAGGGGTGCAGGCGGCCGTCGATGAGAATGGCACCGGCTCGGTTACACTTACCGCGAAGGGCGTCTTGCCCAAGCCACCCCTCTTTTTTAATGCCGCGGCAACCGCTGCGGTGAACGTCACGACCGATAAGATCACCCAGGACATCGCGCTGACCCTATCCGTATTGCAAGGTCGACCCGAGCTTCTGACCCTCGGGCTCGGGGGAGCGGGGGATGTTGTTTCGGTCACGGGTGCTGGTCTTGCCGACTGGGCGGTGCGCACGTCGGCGGATGGGAAGAACCGCTACCTCGACCTCAAGCCGGTGCTTGTCAAGGATCAGCCTGGTCCGGGTGAGCTGAAGCTTGTTGTGCGCAGCAGCCATGACATCAAGTCCCTGCCTGCGACCACCGACCTGCTCACACTTAACCCGGGTAAGGCGGTGGGATTTACGCTCAAAATCGAGATCAAGACTGTGGGGGTTGATGCCAAGTTTGCCAAAACATCGGGCATGCTGCCCCTGGAGAAAGACGGGTCGTTTTACAGTTCCGGTGCGAACTCCCTGACGCTGCAGCTGCACCGCACGGGCGCGTCACCTGCCGCCGCCGAACTCCGCGGCGTGCGTATCACCGGCGCCGTCGATGAAAAACTCGGCAGTGCCCGGTTGATGCTCACCGCCATCGCACACATCACCTCGGAAGACGGCGGCACCGTTGATTTTCTCAGTGGCCGTGCGGCGATCAGCCGTCTCGACGGCAGTGCGGATTACCAGCTCAAGCTCGCCCCCGATTCCAAGGGCGGCAGCATCTACCAGCTTGTCTTTGATCGCGCCGGGCAGTTCCCGGTGCAATTCGAAATCATCGCCCGCATCGACGACGACGGAGCCGGATGGAAGACGATCGACTTCCTCGCGCCCCAGGGCGCGGTGGTTCCGGTCCGGCTGTCCGGGCTGACGGAGAACGTCGAGTTTAACAAAACCCTACCACTCCGGCCGCAGCGCTTCGAAGGTACCTGGCGCGGATTTCTGCCCGCCACCGGGCACTGTTTTCTTGCATGGAAAAAGGAACGCGAGGCCGGCGAGGGAAAACTGGCCTTTACCAGCAAAGGGCTCACCGATGTTACCGTCGGCGCCGGTCTGATGCGTCAGGTCAGCTTGATCGAGCTGAAAGTCCTGCAGGGGAAGATCAACAAGATCAGCCTGAGTATGGATGGCCCCGGCGAGGTGCTCGATGTCGAGGGCACCCACGTCGCCGCATGGTCGGTCGTGGCCGGACCCGCCGGCTCGCGCCTCCTCAACGTGCAACTCAGCCTGCCATTGGATAATGCCGGCGTGTTGAAAATCCGCAGCCAGCAGGCGCTCGGGACATTCCCTGTCACCGCCACCCCGCTCCGCCTGACCCCGGCGGGCGCGCTGCGTCACTCCGGCCACGTGCGCCTGAGCAATGCCGGCGCGGTCCGACTGGAAACCTCGGATGTCAGTGGGATGATGCAGCTGTCTCCCGAACAATTCCCCAGCAAGGCGCTGAAGTCGCGCCAGGTCTTTGTTTTCCGCTATCCGTCCGCGAACTATTCCTGGGCGGTGCGTGCCGACCAGATCCTGCCTGAGGTTTCGCTCAATCAGGTGGTCGTCTATCAGCAGACGGAAAGCGACCGCATCATCCAGGCCGGAATCGAGCTGGACATCCGCGAGGCTCCGCTCCGTGAGTGGGAGTTGCGTATGCCCGACGGCTATGCCGTGGCATCGCTCAGCGGTGCGGAAGTCGCCGATTACGTGGTGGGCACGTCGGTGGAAAAGGGCATGCGGGATATCAAGGTGCTGTTTAGAAAAGCCGTGTCGGGTCGGCAGCTTGTCTCGATGCGACTGGAGAAAAATGCGCCTGCCGCCGCCGGTGTCTGGCAGTTGCCTGCGCTCGAATTCCCCGGCGCCAAATCGGTCAGGGGCCACGTCGGTGTCTCCGCTACGGCCGGGTGGCGTGTCGTTCCCGGTCAGGTGGACAAGCTGACCGAAACTCCGCTTTCCTATTTCCCGGTCAAGAACCCGGACATCCAGCAAACGTACCGGCTGCGGGAGCAAGGCTGGTCGGCATCGATGAAGATCGAGGCCCGCGAGCAGAGCGTGCAGGCCGATGTTTTCCACCTCTATTCGCTGAAAGAGGGGATGGCATACGGCTCGGTTTTGCTCAACTACTATGTCGTCGGCGCGCCGGTCAACCAGTGGGAGTTGTCCGTCCCGGAGGCATTTGGCAATGTCAGCATCGAAGGCCAGAATGTGCGCCAGTGGCGACGTGAGAAGGGTGACCAGGTGGTCGTGCAGCTCGAGCAGCCAGTCAGTGGTGCGGCGACGTTGTTAGTCACTTTTGAAAATGCCATGAGCGCCCGCGGCGGCCGTCTGACCCTGGGCGAGGTTCACCCGCTCAATGTCCAGAGCGAAAGTGGTTTTATCGAGGTTGTCAGCCCGGTGCTGCTCAAGCATAATGTCACGCAAACCACCCCCGGCCTACTCAGCATCAGTGCCCAGGAGTTGCCCGCGGAGTTTCGGATGCTGACTAGCGCCCCTGCCCTTGCCGCCTGGCAGTACGCCGCCCGTCCCTTTGATCTGGAAATCGATATCGCCTGGTATGAGCCGGGCAAGACACTTGAGCAGGTAGTCGACTTCGCCGAGCTCCACAGCCATGTTTCGCGTGACGGCCAGGTGATGACCGAGGCGACAATGTATGTCCGTACGCGTGGCAGGCAGGCGCTGCGCATGACCCTGCCCGACGATGCCCGCTTGTGGGACGCGCGTGCCAATGGCAAAACCATCACGGCCCGCGCCGATGGCGACCAGTATCTCCTCCCTCTTCCCGCCGGAGATGATCCTAACAAGCCGGTCAAAGTGATCGTCCGCTACGGGGGGGTCGCTGGCAAGGGGAGCAAGGTGGCCTTGGGCGCACCCACACTGACCGCTCCGATCATCATCGCGGGCTGGAAGGTGAGTGCTGAAAAGGGACGTTTGCTGGTTCCGACAGGAAAAGACACCGGGGTGCGAACGCCTCCGCTGACACAGACGGGATTTGAAAGCCTGCAGCATCGTGAAACGGCCCTGTTCGGGCTGGCCGTGCTGTTCCTCGGGGGTGTCTATTTTCTGCGCCGCAAAAACCCCGCCGCATGGAGTCGTGTTCTCGCCATCCTGTGGTTGCTCTTCATGGTTGTTTTCTCCGTCACCCTTGCGCGCGAGGTCCAGGGCGAGCGCCGCGTCAATCAACGGTTCCTGGAGATCACCGCCCAGGTCGTCAGTGCCGAATCCCCGGTCAATGTGACACTTAAGAACATGGCGCCTTGGAAGGCGATGGTGTCATGGTGGGGGATGGTGGTTGCCGTGCTGGGAGGTGTCGGATTGTTAGGTGGCCTCGTGGTCAAAACATGGAACCAACCCTGGCTCCGTGGCCTCGCCGTTGCCGCGATCGCCGGCGGTATCCTCGCCCAGCGTGGTGGCGGCATCGTGTTTTTCTACCTGCTGGCAATCCTTGCCTTGGTCCTGCTGCTGCTGGCTCTGATCCAGGCGGGCAGCCACTGGAACCGCTGGAGAGCTGAGCGTGCCCGACGTCGTGAAAAACAACGCGAGGAGGCTGCTGCGGCGATCTCCCTGGGCGCCGCCGAAGGGGCCACGAAACTTATCGTGATCGCCACCGTGGTGGGGTCGATGATCTTTGGTGCCACCGCCAGGACGCATGCTGCCGAGGCCGGGCCCCGCGCCATCGATGCCGTCACCCAGACGTGGAAAATCGAAAAAGACAGGCTGTTTGCCACCATGGACATCACGCTCCAGGGAAAAGCCGGCGCCAGCCACGTCCTGCTGCGTGAGCCGGCCGTGCTGACCTCGTTCACCGGCGAGGGACTGCGCGTCAGCAAGCTCAAGCAAGGCAAGGCGACGGTCTGGATGCTCGCGGTCGATCAAGCCGGCCCGCTCACCGCCACCGCGACCTATGAAATGGCGCTGCCCGCGAAGCGCGCGAATTTCACCCTGCCAACCGGCCCGGCCTCGGTGCAGAAAATCATCGCGGAAATCGACGAGGCCGGGCTCGAGCTGCACTCCGGCGCAGTGGTGCAGACCCTACGCCGCGATCCCGCGCCTGATCAGCCCAACCGTGTGGAATTCATCCTCGCACCGCTGCAGCAGATCATGATGGGCATACGTGTCAGGGGACGTGATATCGATGCGGAGAAAATCAGGTTTTTCGCCGAGGTCGCCAACCTCTATCTGCCGTCACCCGGTGTGGTCGACGGCACCCATCGGGTCACGATCCGTCCGGCGAGTGGCAAGTTAGACGCCCTCGCCCTCACGGTGCCCGCTGGTTTTGCGGTCAGTGAAGTCACGGGAAGTGCCGTGGGCAACTGGCGGTTTGATCCTGCCAGCCGTCAGCTGTCGGTCGACCTTGAGCCGGCCCAGTCGCGGGCCTTCAGCCTGCTTGTGGAAACCCAGCGGGGGCTTGATGCGCTGCCGGCCGAGGTGAAGCTGCAATCGCTGACTGTCGCTGGTGACGCCGGCGAGACCAACATGATAGGCCTCGCATTCGGCCCGGAAGCCCAACCTGGGAAAATCACCGTCGAGAACATGTCCGTGGTCAATGTGGACGACTTCGATCACACCCTGATCCCGATCCGTCCCCACACCAAAAACACCCCGCGCGGCATTCTTCACAAGGTCTATCGCAGTGCGTCCGGAGCGGGAAGCCTGACCCTGCAAGTCGCGCCGGTGAAGCCCGAGGTCCGGGTGGTTTCCCAGCAGGAACTTACTCTGGGTAGCGAACGCATCCTTCTCTCCGCCACACTGAACGTCAACATTACCCGCGCGGGGATATTCAAACTCAGCCTGCAATTACCCGCCGGGATGGAAGTGGAGTCACTCAGTGGCCCGGCGTTGAGTCACTGGACGGAATCCGAGCAGGACGAGGTGCGCACCGTCACCCTGCACCTCAACGGCAAAACCCTCGGGGCGCAGAAGTTTGCGCTCTCGTTGTCCGGGCCGCCTGCTGTTGAGGAGAAAAAGTGGGCCGTCCCACGGCTCCTGCTCAACGAGGCGATACGGCAGAGTGGTCAGCTGTTAGTGATGCCGGAAAAGGGCATCCGCGTCCGTGCCATCGATCGTAAAAACGTCTCGCGCATGAATACCCAGTCGAGCCTGCGTGGCCAACAGGTTGATCCGCGGGTTAAAAAATCCGGTGGCCTCGCGTTCCGCATTTTGCAGTCGGACTGGACCCTCACCCTGGCGATCGAGAAGCTCGATCCGTGGATCACCGCCAGCGTGCTTCACGAGGTGACCCTGCGCGAAGGCCAGACCCGGACCCGTCTCTCGACAATCTATCAGATTGAGCACGCCGCGGTCAAAACCATGCGGGTGAAGTTGCCTAATCTGAGTGAGGAGGAAGCCCGCACCGTGCGCGCCAGTGGTTCAGCGGTGAAAGAGATTGTGCAGGTCGAGGGTGAGGCCGATACCTGGGAGCTGCGCTTCCGCCGCGGCATCCTGGGCGCCGTGCATGTGCAAATCGAGTATCAACGCAGCGCGGACCGTGGTAACGGCGGCTTGGAAGAGATCAGCCCCGCCGTGTTTGCCAAGGCCAAACGCCTGATCTACTTCATGGCGGTGCGGACCACGGGCCGGCTCGATATGCGGGCGGAAAAATCCGCCCGTGGATGGCGCCGCAGTGATTGGACGGCGGTTCCCAAGAACCTGCGCAATCCGGCCGACACCAGCATCCCGGACCTTTGTTACCGGCTCAACGAGCCGGAGGGTTCGCTCAGCGTGGCACTGAAGCGGCACCAGATGGCGGACACTCTGAAGCTCCGGGTTACCGGCGGGAAAATGGTCACCATTTTCTCGCCCCGTGGAGATACCCTCACGTCAGTCCAGTTGGAAACCCGTGTGCTGGAGAAAAGCACGCTGCGCATCAGCCTGCCCGCCGGCGCCGCGCTCTACAATGTGCTGGTCAATGGTGATTCGGTCCACGTCGTCCGCGAGGGCGACGACCACCTGTTCCACGTCTCACCCGGCCCGGTCGAGACCGAACCCGCCGCGGTTTCCCTCGTCTACTCGACCCCGGCAACCGACGGCGCCATCAAGCTAACAGCGCCTGGATTCAATGTGCCGCTCGAATCCCTCGAGTGGGATGTGCTCGTGCCGGAAGGATACCGGCTGGACGGCCATGCCGGCGGGTTCGAAATGCGCGGCAGCCAGGGGGTGCGTGACTACACCCTCGAGGATTACCTGGCCGCCATCCGCAGCAGCAGGAGCGAAGAGGCCCAGAAAGGTCAGCAATCGCTGAAAATGGCCAACGACTACCTGCGCCAGGGGAAACGCAAGCAGGCGGCCAAGGAACTGAGCAAGGTGACCAAAAACTTTGCGGTCGACCAGGCGAGCAACGAGGACGCCCG
>JBFERY010000104.1:0-7999 GCA_041548785.1 Oceaniferula sp. | reverse complement strand
CCGCCGTCCGAGCGCCCCCACCCGCCCGTCCCCGTCCCCGACCCCGTCACCTATGCCGTGCTGGTGGACGAGATCGGTTATCACCGGCGAAAGCTCGCCAACCAGTACCACGCCGCGGAAACCGATGCAGCCCGCAAAGTCGTGTTGCAAAGCGCCAAAAACCTACTTGAACTGACCATGCCCCAGCTGATGCGGTGCTGGCTCGGGACCCCATGGGATTTCAACGGCACCGCTAGCACCCCCGGTGCGGGCAAGGTCGCGTGCGGGTATTTTGTTTCCACCATCATGCGCGACGCCGGTTTTGATGTGCATCGCGTTCGCCTCGCCCAACAACCCTCGCAGAACATCCTGCGCACCTTCCTTCCGCGCAACCAATTACAAATCACCGTGGAAATGGATTACCACGACTACATGCAGTCCATGCGGATGCGCCCACACGGCATCTACATTATCGGCCTCGACCGGCATGTGGGATTCATCGTGAACAACACCGCAGGCGTGCGGTTCATCCACTCGGGCGGGGTCAGCCACAGGGTGGTCAACGAATCGGAAGCCGAGGCCCAATCCATCCGGAATTCACACTACCGCGTTATCGGCAACCTGACAACCAACGCGGAACTGCTCCGCAAGTGGTTGTTGCAGAAGTCATTTCCGACACAAACCTAGGAAACTTTTTTCAGCCTCTTCCCCGCGCGCTTCTCCACAGCGACTGCCGACTTCTCATCACCCATGCCACGCAGGAACTCGGCGTAGTTGGTCGATACGGTGGCGTAGTCCATCGGCGCCTCGCGCACCTTGTCTTCGTAGATTTTCAGGGAGTTGATGAAGTGCTTTTTCGCCCAGTCCTTCTCGTCGGTCTCACACAGTGCCAGCGCGAGGTTGGCATGAGACTGGGCCGTCTCCAGATGGTGCTCGCCAAAGGTCTTGCGACGCGCCTCCAAGGCCATCATATGCATCTCGCGCGCCTGCTCGTAATATCCGGCCGCCAGGTAGAGCGCCCCGACGTTGTTACAGATCGCGGCGGTCTCTTCGTCGTCATCACCCAGTGTCTCGTGACAAATCTTCAGTGCCTTCAGGTAGAGGTTTTCGGCCGTATCGAAGTCGCCGCGGCTTTTGTAGATGTAAGCCACGTTGTTGCACAAATCCGCCACATCGAGCACCGACGGCGGGTCCATGCGTTCAAAGAGATCGATGCTTCGTTTATAAAACACGATCGCCTCGTCCTCATTCCCATCGGAATCGTAGACAACGGCAACACTGGCACTGATACGCGCCAGTGGCTCAAGGTATTCATCCTTCCCGTCCAGCAACTCCAGGGCCTCAAGATAGGCCATCCGGGAGTCCTCGAGATAACCATACTGGCGGAGAAAGTCTCCCTTGACCTCCAGGGAAACCGCAAGTGCCTCCGTGCTGGCAGCATCTTCATCCAAGGTGGCGCGTGCCTTGTCCACCGCGGCAGTCGCCGCGTGCATGGCCTCGTCCCATTTGCCAGCTTCACAGAGTTGTTTGACCCTGCCCTGAAGCATGTTCAATAAATTAGCGGTTCCAGATTCCATAGCTGTGTGTGACGTAGGGTGTGCTTGCATGTTGATAGGCGCTCAATACCTACCTACTTACGGGATAATAGACACCATAGTCAGGCCGATGACCAGCGAAAATCCGTGCGTTGCTCATCCACCCACGGCGTCCATGCACGCCGCCCGACCGCGGGGCAAACTTCCAAAGGCCTGCTCCAGGGCCAAGGCCGCGCTGGTCCGACTGTGCGCCACCCCCAGCAACCTGGCCATCTCATGCTCATAGTGGAGCACGGCGCGCTTCCCCCCGCCCTGATCCGCCAAATAGGCCAACCCGCGCCGCAACAGGTCATAAAGCTCCGGCACCGGATGCTCCAGCTCCACCACATGCGCCAACAACTCGCCGAAGTAGGCCGCCACCACAGTATCCGCATATTTCCTCCGTAACGGTTCACGGTAGTCAAGAACGACCACCTCCCGCAGCGTGTGCAACTCGCTTTTCCGACTACGCACCCAGTTGAGATCGGCCTCGAAAAAGAGATCCAGCTTCCCTGAAAACGGGCTCTTGGCCCGGCGCGCGCCCTTGGCCACGGTCTTGATCAGGCCATGGTCCTGCGTACACCAGTGCACAATCAAACTGGTTTCGGTCAGCCTGGTCAGTCGGGTGATGATACCTAGGGATTTTTCCATCGTGCCGGAACGATACTGAATAGTTTCCCCGTCTCTACAAAACAATAATCTGTCGCGGTTTTCCCAGACCCCGTTTTTTGCGATTTGGAGTTTGTAACTTCGCACTTACCCGCTATCACTCGCGCACGTATGAGTGACCACAATATCGCTGACCTCCTGGCGTTGGACACCGGCGCGCTGAAAAGCCGCCTGTCCGAACTCAGGAGGTACCTTTGACATCCCCACCATCGAGAAAAAGCTCGCAGGTTATGATGAAACCATGACCGGCCCGGATTTCTGGAACGATCCCGACAAAGCCCAGGGCATCGTCGCGGAGGCCAACCTGCTCAAAGGCCGGCTCAACCCGTTTCTCGCCATCGAAGAACGGGCCGGCAATCTGGACGAAGTCATCGAACTTGCCAAGGAGACGGACGATATGGACTTCGCCCGGGAGGCGAACAACGATTACAAGGCGATCATCAGGGAGCTCGATCAATTCGAGCTCATCACCCTGCTCGACAAACCCACCGACGCCACCAACGCCTACCTCACCATCCAGGCAGGCGCCGGCGGCACCGAGGCCTGCGACTGGGCGGAAATGCTGCTGCGCATGTACACACGCTGGGCTGAAAACAAGGGGTTCACCGTCACCAACCTCGACTACCAGGACGGCGACGGCGCGGGCTGCCGCACGGCCTCACTCAAAATCGACGGCCCCTACGCCTACGGTTATTTGAAAAACGAACGCGGCGTCCACCGCCTGGTGCGGATTTCCCCGTTTGACGCAGCCGGCAAACGCCACACCTCGTTCTCCGCCGTGGATGTTTCTCCGGAAATATCCAAAGACATCGTCATCGAAATCCCCGAGGCCGACGTGGAAATCAACACCGCCCGCTCCGGCGGCGCAGGCGGACAGAATGTCAACAAGGTGGAAACCGCCGTCATCCTCAAACACAAACCCACCGGCATCATGATCCGCTCGACCCAGGAGCGGTCGCAACTGCGCAACCGGGAAAACGCATGGTCACTGCTCAGGGCCAAACTCTACCAAATCGAGGAAGACAAACAAAAGGCGGAGGCCGACCGCGAATACTCCGCCAAGGGTGAAATCGGCTGGGGCAGCCAAATCCGCTCCTACGTTTTCCAACCCTACCAAATGGTCAAGGACTTGCGCACCGGCGAGGAAACAGGTAACATCTCATCCGTAATGGACGGAAACATCGACCCCTTCATCGAGGCCATGCTGAAGGGAAAGACCCGGAAACCTTAGGTTTGCAATCCTAGTCTATCACCTTATAACCTGAGATCGAGACCCTGAACTCCCAAAACCCCGGCCTCCAGCCCGACCACCGGACATCGCAACTTCTGAAAGATCCGCTCAGCCCTGCCCCAAAAAACATGACCGCACGCACAGGCATCCTCTTGTTAGTCTCCGGCCCGTCCGGCTCAGGAAAAACAACCCTGTGCCGACGACTCGCCAACGAACAGGAGGCCGTCTACTCGACCTCCTGCACGACCCGCCCGGCCCGCGAGGGCGAACGCAACGGCCACGACTACCACTTTCTCACCCGCGAGAGCTTCCAGGAAAAAGTCGACGCAGGGGACTTCCTCGAACACGCCGAGGTGCATGGAAACTTCTACGGCACCCTGAAGTCCGAAGTCCTCGACCAGATCTCATCGGGAATCGACGTCGTCATGGACATCGACGTCCAGGGAGCGGACCAGGTGCGCGACTGCACGGACGCCGCCATCCAGTCGGCCCTGGTCGACCTCTTTGTCATGCCCCCCACCGAGCAGGAACTGCGCAAGCGCCTGACCGGTCGCGGCACCGACACCGAGGACGTCATCGCCCTGCGCATGAAAAACGCCCTTGGCGAAATCGAATACTGGCCGAAATACAACTACCGCTTGCTTTCCGGCACACATGAGCAAGATTACTACCAGTTTAAATCCCTCCTTGTCGCCGAACGACTCAGGGTGTCCCGTCTGATCGCCTGATCATCTGATCGCCCCCTCCCCCAGCCGCCTCCCCGATTTCCCATGTTCACCATCATCCTCGGCATCACCGGATCCATCGCCGCCCACAAGGCTGCGGGTATCACCTCGCAGCTTGTTAAAGACGGCCATGACGTTCACTGCGTGATGACCCGGTCCGCCACCGAGTTCATCACCGCCCTAACACTCCAGGTCATCTCGCGCAATCCGGTGCTGGTTTCACTCGAGGACGAAAAGCAGTCGTGGAAGCCAGGACACATCGATCTCGCCGACCGTGCCGACCTCTTGCTCGTCGCGCCGGCCACGGCCAACACGATCGGCAATTTTGCCAACGGGCTTGCCCCCGACCCGTTATCGGGCATTTACCTCGCCACCCGCGCCCCCGTCCTCATCGCTCCCGCGATGAACGGCAAGATGTGGCAACACCCGGCGACCCAACGCAACGTCGACCGACTGAGCCAGGACGGCTGCCAATTCATCGGTCCCGAGGATGAAGGCATGCTCGCCTGCGGCTACTCGGGCCCCGGCCGACTGATGGCGCAAGATCAAATCATCGCGGCTGCCGAAAAAATTCTCTCGTAGCCGGCAAGGCAATCCTAGTTCCCCCACTCCCCCATCCATGACCATTCTCATCACCGCAGGTCCAACCCGTGAGGCGATTGATCCGGTCCGGTTTCTGACCAACCGCTCGTCCGGGAAAATGGGATACGCCCTCGCCCGGACTGCCGCCGAGCAGGGCCACCGGGTGATCCTGGTCTCCGGCCCGACCGATCTTGACGTGCCGGACCGGGTCGATTTCATCCCCGTGGAAAGCACCATGGAAATGTACGCCGCCGTCGAGCACCGGATCAACAAGGCGGATATCGCCATTTTCGCCGCAGCCGTCGCCGACTACCGCCCCGCGCATGTGTCGGAAGATAAAATCAAGAAGACCGGGGGGACGATGACGCTGGAACTTGTGCGCAACCCGGACATTCTGGGCTCGGCCCGGAACCAGTTTGCCTACCCGGGTGTGCTGGTCGGCTTTGCCGCCGAGACCGAGGATCTCGAGGGCAATGCCCGGGCTAAACTTGAGAGCAAGGGATGTGATCTGGTGGTCGCCAATGACGTGTCGCGCAAAGACATCGGCTTCGACGTCAACGACAACGAGGTGTTGCTCGTATTTCCAGATCGCACCGAACAACCGCCCAAGGACACCAAACAGCACCTCGCTCACGTCATCCTTGAACACATCATCGACTTAACCCCGGTCGGCGATACGAATTAATTCCTTGAGCCGGTCACTCTCGTCCCGGAGGTGCTCTGGCATATCGCGCAGCGACCAGGGCAGGCGGTAACGCCAGTTCTCACCATCCACGGTGCCGGGAACGTTGATGCGCTTGGTGCTATCGATAAGATCCGTTATCATCAAGGCCGCATAATTGGCGTTGGACTTGAGCAGTTGCTCAAACAGGGCCCACTTCACCACGGGTCCGTATCGGGCATAGGCCGCCGCGGTGTTACCCTTGGGCAGCCCCGCAAAGTCGCTGAGCAAGGCAAGGCCGCGCAGCGCCCCCTCATGCTCGGGACCCCCTAACATCGCCTTCAGCGTATTCCACATCGCGGGAATGGAATCATGGTCGTGCGTGGCGTAGGTGGCAAAGGCACACTGCGGATACTCGGTGCCCGGAACCGCTTCGCCATCACCCCGGGCCTCCCAATGACATACCTTGAAGCCTGCAATCCCGAGCTTCTCCAAATGCGGACGCACGTAATCAGGCACACATCCCAGATCCTCCCCGACCACTTCGCCGTCACCCGCCGCCTCCAGAATGACTCGTAGGTACTTGTCACCATCCGCCAGATTGGCCGCTCTGTGCTGAGCCGTGTCATCAGGCCGGGGAAAAAAGCCGGGAAGCGGCCCACCGGTCAGCTTTTTCGCCTGCTGCTCGGTCAGCCCGACAAACTCATGGTTCCTTTTCGGTCGCCACGGAAAACTGTAGATCCGGTAAAAGCCGAGGATATGGTCGATGCGGAAGATGTGAAACACATCGGTCAGCTTCGCAATACGGCGCCGCCACCATGCGTAGTCGTGTTGCTCCAAGACATCCCATTGGTAAAGGGGGATCCCCCAGTTCTGCCCCCACTGGCAGGCAAAGGCGTCGTCCTTGAAAACCGTCTCCGGAGGCGACCCACCCGAAAGCGTCAAATCAAACCACCGCGGCTCAAAAAAGACATCCGCGCTGTTGTAGGAAATCCCGATGGGGATGTCACCCATGAGCTTCACGTCCTTCGCTTCGGCATACTGGCGAATCTGCCGCCACTGGCGAAAGGCATGCCACTGCACCCAGGCGTAAAACGCCAGGTTTTGATCGGCCTCACGAGCATCCGGGCCGGCCAAGTAGCGCTCCGCCTTTTCCCTTGTATTATACGCGTCCGGCCAATTTTCCCATTCCTCGCTACCCGCCATTTCCATCAACCAGCGGTACTGGCAATAGGGCACAAGCCACTCCCGCTCCGCCAAACGGAATGCCTCGAACGCCGGATCCTGGCTGCCCGCGCGGCAGAACCGGTCAAACCCGTCCCCGAGCAACTTCCATTTCGCCCGCTTACTCACCTCATAATCCACCAGGTCACCGCCCTGCTGGTCCGTTCCGAACTGCCTGGCCGCCGCCCGGATGTCGTCGACCCCGATTTCCGGTATCGCCTCCATATCCAGCAGCACAGGATCGAGCGCAATCGAACTGATCGCATTGTAGGGGCTGTTGTCGGAACCCGTCTCATTAATCGGCAGCAATTGCAAAAAACCAATGCGGTGCTCCGCCGCCCAGTCGACCATCTCCCTCAGGGCACGGGTGTCCCCGATCCCGAGGTCGTCATCACGCCGAAGTGAAAACACAGGGATCAGCAAACCCAGTCGTCTCAACCGATCCATTGCAGCGTTGGCCATGCCGGGATATCAGGCGGATGTGCCTTGCATAGCAATAGCAAATACATGAATCTGTGACTTAACCGTTGATTACGGCCAATGGGTTCGCTCCCGGCACCATTTGCCCACTCGCCGACGCTTTCCAACTTGCCAAGAGCCCTCTGAATGATTCACGATGCCGGAACCATGAAAACCCCCTCCCCCCTATCACTGATTGCCGCATGCCTCGGGCTCCTCGCCCCCCTCCTCGCATCCTCCTGCGGAGCGCCCAACCCTGACCTGCAACAACAAATGAACAGGGATATCCTCAGCGCAGCGGAAAACAAGGCCGCCGGCAACACCACCGCCCCGCAACAAGGGCAAGGCAGCAAAAACTACGGACACGGCGGATTCTAGCCCCCTAGTCCCTCGCCCTTTTCTAGATAAGACCTCGTTTCCCGGCTAGAACTCGTAGCGCGCGGAAACGCTCAACGAGTGGAAGCGGGATTTGTAATCACCCTGCACCAGCGGGCTTGCAGCCGCACCCACGGAGCGGTCTGAAAACGCGTACTGGTAGGCAGCGTCCCAAGACCAGCTTCCCCCTTCATGACCTATACCAAGGGTTAGCCAGTGCCGGTCCGCATCCGCAACCGACGGGTCATAGTTGGCATCAGGTTGAGCACTCTCGATGAAGTTGTAGCCGAAGCGAGCCTTCCAGCCGTCTCCAAGATCATACTCGGCACCGATCGAATAAATGTAGGAGTCCTCCCACTCGTAGGGAAGAGGCACGGTGTTGAGAGCCGCCAGAGGCCCGGGAAACCGAGAGCTCAACGTCATGGTCCCAAGCTTCGACCAGCCGACCCATTCGATGTTTGCTTCAATATTCCAGCATGCATTCGGACGGTATGAATATCCCACGGCCAAAGTATCAGGT
>JBFERY010000103.1:0-8055 GCA_041548785.1 Oceaniferula sp. | reverse complement strand
GGTGGCGGACGGGGTGGCGGCGGCCGGGGCGGCGGCGGACGAATTAGGTGTAGCGGTTGATATACTCATGACAATAGTTGTTTTTGGTTTTCCGCATCATGACCCGATTTCTCCGAGGGGTCAATAAAAAACTGTTCATAAGATTAGTGTTAATGAGAACATGTTCACATGAAGCGAGTTAACGGTGGTTAATTCATTGAAAAAGGGGTGGCCGAAGCCCGATTCCAAGGCATGATCATGCCCGTGAACCTCAAGATCAGATCCTACACGGGCGGCATGGCCCAGACCAATGCCTATCTTCTCGGCGAAGCAGACCACTGCCTCCTCATCGACGCCCCGCTCGGCGTTTACCAGTGGCTGGAAAGCCTCGGCGAACTCCCCAGCGACCTCCTGCTCACCCACCAACACTACGATCATGTCGAGGACGTGGCCAAACTCGCCGCCAGGGGCGTCCGCCTGCACGCCTACTCAGCCTACTCCGAGGAGCTCACTCTGGAAAAGCTGCTCCAGCAGTCGGGCATCCCGCTAACGGTCGCCCCCTATACCATTGACGAGCTGCTCAAGGACAAAACAGAAATCCAGGCGGCCGGCATCCGGTTTTCCCTGCAACACGTGCCCGGGCACTCCCCCGATAGCGTGGTGTTTATCGCGGGCGATCATGCCTTTGTCGGTGACACCCTGTTTGCGGGGAGCGTGGGCCGGGCCGACCTGCCCGCGGGCGACATGGACTTGCTGGTCAGGGGCATTCGGGACAAACTGCTGACGCTTGCGCCGGAAACACGCGTGTTTCCGGGACACGGACCGGAGACATCGATCGCCTCCGAGCGAGCAGGCAACCCTTACCTCTAATACTTGCCGTCCCCTCATGGGGGCAGGAAATCGGATGATGTCATGAAACATGGCATTTTCCCAACACGACCACTTGCGTTCCTCCCGAAAAAGTGCCAGACTACAGCGGAGATCAAAGCTCCCGTCCGGATGCCGGCCATCTTGTGATGCCCCGATTGTCCGAGTGTCACTGTGAGCTGTCACAGCGCATCACAGAACACCACAAGCACACCACAGCGCGTGCAAACGCGATACAACCAGAAAAAACCCCCACTCACCATCAACCCCACTAGAACCATGGAAGAAACATACGCAGACCCTAATTTCGCGACCGACTCACCCTTCAGTGAGACCCCGCCGTCCCAGCATGCCGCCAACGACCTCCGCGCGGCAGCGGGCGACAAGGCCAAGCACATCGCACAAGAAGCCAGCGCCAAGGCCCAGCAGTTTAAACAAACCGCTGTGGACAAGGCCCAGCAGTTCCGCGAGTTCGCCGGCAACAAAGCCAGTGACCTCAAGGACAGCGCCAGCGTCAAAGCCAGGCAGATCAAGCAGGCCGCAGGCGAACAGGTCCAGCACGGACGCGTCAAGGCACGCGAAGTCCACGCCGATACCGAGGAATACATCCGCCAACACCCTACCAAATCAATCCTGACCGCCATGGGTATTGGCTTTGTGATCGGACTGATCATCCGCCGCTGAGCCGGAAGAAACCATTACCCGCCACGCAGGGGCCTCAATCACAAGGTGACCGGCGTGGCGGAATGGCTCAGTTGCGCCCTCCCCACCTGCCCCCTCCCTAGCTGTCCCCTCCCCACCTGCCCCCGCGGCGCGACTCTCTCCACAGCCCGCTCATTGCGGAGGTCCTCGCGGAATTGAGCCCCAGGCCATGGCTATGAACCCATTATTTTCCAAAACAAGGCGCGAGTCATCCCAGCCGCCACTTGCCGAGAACATCGACGAGCCCAGCCTGAGTGAAACTTCAGGCTTCGTCAAAAACGCGCTGACCGGCTTTATTGCCGCCCGGATCGAATTGGCCTCGATCGAGGCCAAAGAGGCCGCGACCTACGCATCAAGGAAAATCGTGTATGCCGTGGTCCTCGGCATCAGCTTGTTTTTCGTATGGGCGCTCGTTCTCGCAGGCCTCACCGGCGTGCTTGCGCCGCTAGCCACGGGCTGGTTGGCCGGAAAAATCGACTGGTTACCTGGCTGGGCCGCCGCGCTCTTTGGCCTTGCGGCCCTGCATACTCTCGTAGCACTGACCTGTGCAGTCCTGTTGAAGAAAAAACCTGCCGCTCCGCTATTTGAGCTCTCGCGCCAAGAAATAGAAAACGACAAACAATGGCTCAAAAAAAACAAGTAGCCCTCCGCAAGGCTGAACTCACCGCCCAGCTCGCCGACTCCCGACAGGCCATCAGCCGGGGGCGTGAGGCCCTCAGGCGGAAGCTGCAGGTGAAAAAACAATGGCGCAAATTACTAACAGGAAATCCCAGGGCCGTCTTTGCCGGCTCCATTGGCGCCGGCCTGTTTGCCACCCTCCTTCTGAGACGCCCGCGCAAGCCGGCCACTCCCCCCAAAACATCCCGCCAGATGCTGCTGGGCTGGCTGCTCGCCCTACTCAAGCCAGCCGCCAAGGCCTGGCTGGTCACACGCGCCAAACGACTCGCCTCCGAACGGGGCGCCAGTCGTATCCAACAGGAAAAAAACCTGGAGGTGTTATAATCCGACTTGCCGGCTTGGACAAGTAACGGAAAAACAACAGCCCGCGGGGGAAAATGAAAACCCCGCAGCCGGATTTGGTAATTGCCCCAGCTTTGCGCTTTACTCGGTAGCCATGTTTCAGCCAGAATGGATCTCGATGAGGCAATTCGGCATCAGCATTCTCCTATCCTTGTGTATCCTACCACTCGAGGCTCAGGACGCCGCGAATCCTAACAAAAACAAGGACGAAACCGACCTGTTCGGAGATGGTTTCTCCGAACTGCCGGAGATGCCCCACAGCATCCGGGTCAGCCACGACGGCACCATGGAGTTCGATTCCAAAAGGGGCACTTTCCTGTTCCAGGGCCGCATCGTCCTGCGGGGAGATAACGGAATTGTCCTCAAGTCCGGACGTGCCACCGTCAACTCCCAAGCGGAAACCGCCGAGCTCACAGGAGGGGTTTCGTTCAGCCAGAAGGCGACGCAGGACAATACCGGACGCATCATCCCCGGCATCCAGCTCTTTGCCGAGCGGGTTCGCCTCAACGCCAAAACGAAAAGGCTCATCCTCGATGGCGATGTCAGCATCTATCAGGGTCCCACCCTCCATCGTGGCAAACATGCCGAATACAATTATGGCACCGGGCAGCTCGAGACCCGCGGTCTCGCCAGCGGGCTCGGACCCATCCTGCTGGAATCCGACCGCTTCCGCATGGTTGAACGCAATGGAAGGAAAGCCTTTATCGGCGACAATGCCGGCATCACCACGCACGATGTCGCCGAGCCGAACTACTGGCTCCGCTCGGACCGCACCACGATCTACCCGGGCGAGCGTATCGTATTCAAAAACCTCCGGCTCTATGCAGGTGACACCCCGGTGTTCTGGCTCCCCTATCTGTCGCAACCACTCAATGCCGACCTCGGCTACCATTTCCTCCCCGGTGCAAAATCCAACTGGGGCGCCTATCTGCTCAACCGATACGGCATCATGCTCGGGGGTGAGCTCGACGAACAAACCGGTGAACGTGAGGGGGCATGGCTGCTCTCCCAGTGGCACCTGGACCTGCGCAGCAGACGCGGCGTCGGCGTCGGCTTCGACCTCCTCGACACCCGACTTCAACACAACGAAAACCTCAGCGGACTCAAACTTTATTACCTCAACGACGCCGACCCGTCGCTCGAGCGCTCCTCCGTCTCACGCGGTAACGTCAATGCAAACCGCTGGAAATTCGAACTGAAACACCGTCTCGAAGTCGCCAAACAGGGCGACAACAACACCTATCTCGACTTCGACATCACCGCGCTGAGCGACCGATATTTCCTCGAGGACTTCGAACCGAAAACTTTCAAAATCAACCCGAACCCCGATAACGAAATCGGCATCTTTCATCGCAACCCGAAGTACCTCGCCGGCCTCTACACACGCCTTCGCCTCAATGACTTCTATCAAACCGACACCCGGCTGCCCGAGCTCTTCTTCGATCAGGTCAAGGGAGCGATCCGCAACACGCCCATCCTGCATGAAGGCCAGACCAGCTTCGGCATCTACGAGGAACGTCTGGCCGATTTTTATGAGAAAAGCCTGCGCGCAGAGGCCGCCACACTGCCCCCGGGGAACCGCCTGACGGAAATCAACGGACTGCTCGCACAGCGCGGCTACACCCGCTTCCACACCTGGCACGAATTCACCCTGCCACTCAATCCCGGCGGCAAGATCGCTATCACCCCGCGTGCCGGCGTCGGCTTCACCCGGTATTCATCCGTCGACGGCGGCGCATCATCATTCAACCGCACCCACTTGTCCGCCGGCGTCGATGCCTCGATGAAATTTTCCCGTGCCTATCCGACCCTCGTCAATCAGACCTGGGGCGTCGACGGACTGCTCCACATCTTCCAGCCCTACGCCAACTTCTCCCAACTCTCCACCAACCAACTGGACAATTCGTTCACCGGCATCGAAACCCTGACGCCCTCGACGCGCCCGCGGCCGCTGGAGGTGGGCCGCTTCACCGCAACCGATGACCTCAAAGACTGGTCCATTGTAAGGCTCGGCGCCAGGAACCGACTGCTCACCAAGCGCGATGGAGACACCCACGAATGGCTCGTCATGGACACCTACATGGACGTTTTCATGAACGACCCCGAATTCGGCCGCAACACCTCCAACCTCTACAACGATATCATCTGGCAGCCACTCCCGTGGATGAAGGTCGACTTCGAGACTCAATTCCCCATCGCCGCCGGCGGCTCAGGATTCACCGAGCTCGCAAGCCACATTACCTTCATGCCCAACGACTCGTTTGAGCTCAGCATCGGCAGCCGCCAACTTGACAACCACCCGGTGCTGCAAGACAGCAACCGCATCAGCTTGCGTGCATACGCCCGGATCAGCGAGTCATGGGGCATCGGATTCTATCAACAATGGGAACTGGATGACAACACACCCGAAGTCCAACAGTACAATATCTATCACGACTTCGACAGCTGGACAGCCTCCCTCGGTTTGATGATCCGCGACAACCGCGATGATAGCAATGAGTATGGCCTCATGCTCAACTTTACCCTCAAGGAATTCCCCGCCGTCCGACTCCCTCTATCCATTGACAACGAGTAAGGGCAAACATTCCACATTCCCATTTATATTCGATTCACCCCGTATTAATTTACCCACATGGCCCTAACACCCGAACAACTCATCGCAAGCCTGCAATGGCGCTACGCAACCAAGGCATTTGACGCTGAAAGAAAGATACCCGCAGACATCTGGGCGACCATTGAGGAAAGCATGCTGCTCACCCCCTCATCATTCGGCCTCCAGCCTTGGAAATTCATTGTCATCACCGACCAGGACATTAAGGACTCCCTGTCACCTCACTCATGGGGCCAGCCCCAGGTGACCCAGTGCTCGCACATGGTTGTACTGTGCGCCAAGGACACCATGGAGAAGGATGATATCGAGGCATGGCTGCATCGACTCGTTGAGGTCCGGGGCGCCGACCGGGAAGCGCTCAACGACTACGCCGCCATGATGCACGGATTTTTCGGCAGCATGGACGAAACCCAAACCCTCTCATGGGCGAAAAACCAGGTTTATATCGCCCTCGGCCAACTGATGACCTCCGCCGCAGTGCTGGGTATCGACGCTTGCCCCCTGGAAGGGATCGTCCCCCCGGAATACGACCGCATTCTCGGACTTGGGGCCACGGGTTATCAAACCACCGTAGGCTGCGCCATGGGCTATCGCTCCAGCGAGGACAAGTATGCGTCCCTCGCCAAGGTGAGATACACGCGTGATCAAATCCTCCGGAGTCTCTAACCAAGCTCCGCGGGGGTGAGCAAGAGAGCCGCCCCAACAATCAAACTATTCCGAGGCAGGCACCTGCGGCCCCGGGTTGCCCGACATCGACTGCACCAGTGCCTTCAGAAGGTTTTGCGCCAGCTCCTTGTCTCGATCCTGGTAGCTGATGCTGACTTCCAGACCTGAGACACCGACCTGAAATTTCTGTCGGATACGCGCCTTTGCCGCATCCACATCCGCTAATCCCCACGTGTTAACAAGATCGTAATCTTTGATAACGCGATCCAGGACGGCATCCGAAATGATGCTGCTTTTGACGGCCTCCGCATCCGCCCCCTCTCTTTTCAACATCATCTTCCCCTCATAACGAAACTCCTGCCGCTGCTTGGCACGGTATTTTTTATACGCCCAATAGGTGCCACCCATACCGACAACCACAACCAGCAACAAGGCCACAAAGGCGAGTATCGTATTCCTTTTCACGTCGCCATACTACACCGTAAAATCATCCTGCCAAGCGCATTGCAAGACACACCACACCAGGTCCCAGCAAGACGGCCACCTTCTACCTATACTTTTCCAACAACGGACGCAATCGGGCTGCCGTTTCTTCCGGCCAGTGTTCCTTCGGCGTCATCAAGGCAGGTGCCAGCGAATCATGCTCAGGCCAGTCCGGCTGATCCGGTATGGCAGCCACCGCACGCGCTACAATCTTCTGCGCACTGAGCGCATTCGCCATCAGGTTGCCGATCACGGTTTGCACACTCACGTCCTCCTCCTCTTCATGCCAACAGTCATAATCAGTCACCATACATAGCGTCGCTAGCGCGATTTCAGCTTCCCGCGCAAGCTTTGCCTCGGGTAGGTTGGTCATGCCAACCACATCAAAACCCAACTGGCGGTTCGCCTCGCTCTCGGCACGGGTGGAAAAGGCGGGACCGTCCATATTCACATAGGTCCCCCCGTCGTGTACAATACAGCCCTCGTCGCGCGATGCCCGCAGCAAAATGGCCCGCAGCCCGGCACTCACCGGATCGCCGAAGCCCACGTGCGCCGCAATGCCATTGCCGAAAAAAGTGTGGTGCTCACGCCGACTCGTCCGGTCGAAGTACTGGTCGGGCAAGACGATGTGACGCGGCACATACTCTTCTTTCAAGCTGCCCACGGCGGTGACACAAACCAACCACCGCACCCCTAGGCTCCGTAGCGCCCAGATGTTGGCCTGGTGATTGATCTCATGAGGCAACAACCGGTGTCCACGGCCATGCCGGGGCAAAAACCACACCTGCCGCCCGGCAATCTCGCCACCGACCAGCAAGTCAGAGGGATCGCCATAAGGCGTCTCTACCTTCCGCTCCACGGTCTTGGCAAACCCTTCCATCTCATAAAGACCACTGCCTCCTATTATTCCGATTGCATTCATCAACTTTTTTTCTGTTATCGTTTTTGGAATTTGTAACTTAAAATTCTTCCACCTGATCCATTTCCACCACCAGGCTCCTGCTCTCAACCCTCACCGGCGTCCCCACCTGGGTTTTGCGATAAATCCACGGCTGGGCATCGCGAAACACACGGATACAACCGAAGCTACACCGCGTATGCTTCGGGAACTCACCCACATGCATCCCCACCCCCCACCAGGTCAACCGCATCCAATAAGGCATGGCGATCCCCTCATAAACAGCGCCCTCCGGCGGCGGCCCCTTGTGCAGCCACGACTTGGCCACCACCACCTTGCCGGTCTCCTCGTCCACATACTTGCCATAACGGTTCGATTTTTTTTTCTCCAACTTTTCCAGCACCTTCAACTCCCCCGTCGGTGTCTCGTGCCCGGTCACCCCCGTGGAAACATTCGTTTTCAAAATAGCCCGACCCATGCCGTCCAATAACCACGCCTTCTGATCATGCAATGATATCCTCACCGAGGTCTCGGACACATCCGCCTGGTGATACAACCTCTTGTTGACCTGCCAACTCGCACCCTCAGACCGAAACAACTGGCATGACGCCGTCATACCAGCTAGAAAAATAAACCCCAAACACTTCGTATAGATCCTCAACGGCATGCCGCGAAACTAAATTCTAATTCCCAAATTCCAAATTCTAAATCCACCAATCTCACTCCCCGACTCCAAGACTCCCCGACTTCAAGACTTCAAGACTTCAAGACTCCAAGACTCCAAGACTTCAGGACTTCAGGACTTCAGGACTTCAGGACTTCAGGACTT
>JBFERY010000102.1:0-8408 GCA_041548785.1 Oceaniferula sp. | reverse complement strand
TGCCGTAGCACATCTGCACGATTGCATCCAGCTTCTGCCGGTCCCGTCGTTCTTTTTCCTCCAGTGCCTCACGGTCGATCACCAGATCCCGGGTCATCACGTCCGGCCGGGTCAACCGGGTCCCCTTGGTCCTCTGGCCGGGAATATCGAAGCGCTCGATATAGCCGCCACGGGACAGGGCAGCCAGCGCCGCCCCGACCGCCATGCCGTTTTTCATCTCCGCGCCGGCGGCTATCTCATCCATGGTTCTGCGCACTTCAAAGTTTTCGTCGGCATCATTTTGCAAAAACTGATAGACATTACAAATGTTCGCATAACCCGGATTGGCGCCTTCGATAAAAAACTCCTGGGTCCGGGTGTCAGCGTAGTTGAAAAACAACTCACAGTACGCAGCTTCACCATCGCGCCCGGCACGCCCGGCCTCCTGGTAATAGGCCTCGACACTGCCCGGGATTTCAAAGTGCGCGACAAAACGCACATCGGCCCGGTCAATCCCCATCCCAAAGGCATTGGTCGCCACCGCCACGTCTGCCTTGCGGCTGATGAAAACATTCTGCGTACTCTCCCGGTCGGCATCACTCATGCCACCATGGTAGGCCATGCATTGCACGCCCCAGTCGTGCAGCATCTCCGCGACTTCCTCGACACGCTTACGCGTGGAGCAGTAGACGATACCGGTTTTCCACTCGGCGACGATCTCACGCAAGCGGGCGTATTTTGCCGCGTGTTTATCGACCGGGGTGATGGCCAGAGACAGGTTCGGCCGACTGAAACCGCTGACGGTTTCAAAGGGGTCCCGCAATTGGAGGACGCCGAGGATGTCCTTCCTCACCACCGGCGTCGCGGTCGCCGTCAATGCGAGCGCCTGGGGGCGGCCCAGCTTCTCCAGCACCTTGCCAAGCTTCATATACTCGGGCCTGAAATCATGGCCCCACTGGCTCAGACAGTGGGCTTCATCCACCGCGAAGAGTGCCACGTTGACGTCGACCAATGCCGCCATAAACGAGTCCGCGCGGAACCGCTCCGGGGCGATGTAAACCAACTTGAACTCGCCCGCTTTCATCCGTTCGATACGATCCCTCTGCTCAGGCCAGCCGAGCGTGGAGTTGATCATGGTCGACGGAATCCCCCGGCTCTGAAGGGCGTCCACCTGGTCTTTCATCAACGCAATCAGCGGCGACACCACCAGCGTCACCCCCTCGAGGCACATCGCCGGCAACTGGTAGCATAGCGACTTTCCTCCGCCGGTGGGCATCACCACCAACCCGTCCTGGCCTGATAGGATCTGGTCAATCACCTCCTCCTGCCCATCCAGAAATCCATCGAACCCAAAATGTTCTTTCAGTGCCTCCAGTGGGTCCCTCACGCTTGCCATGGTGCAATAACAAACAAAACCACTGCTCCAGAGCAACCCCGAAGCAACTGAGACCTGAATTAATCGCGATTTTTTCATGCCCGCGGACGCACTCGTCCGGGGATCCGCGCGTCTTCCCCGATCCGGAACACCTCCACAAAAAAACCTGCGGTTTCCCCCCTCAATGCCACGCCCGATGCTTGACCGCCGATCCGATTCCAGCCTAATAAAAGCCATGTCCACGCCCGCCCACTGGAAAACATACCAAGACACTCTCACTCGCTACCCCGAACTCGGGTTCTCCATCGACACGTCCCGCATGGACATCCCCGCCGACTTCGCCGCTTCCCTCGCCACCGAAATCAATCGCGCCTTCGAGGGAATCAAAGCCATTGAAGCCGGTGAAATTGCCAACCCGGACGAGGGCCGCATGGTCGGCCACTACTGGCTGCGCAATGCCGATCTCGCCCCGACCCAGGAAATCAAACAACAAATCACCGAACCCATCACCGAGCTCAAGGCATTTGCCCAGAGAGTCCGCCGCGGCGAGGTAGCCAACCCCAAGGGCGGACGCTTTGAGAATCTGCTCATCATCGGCATCGGCGGCTCCGCCCTCGGCCCCCAGTTCATCTACGAGGCCCTCGGCGCAGACAGCCCGCTCAAAACCTACTTCTTCGACAATACCGACCCGGCCGGCATCGACGCCACCCTGGCCAACATCATCTCCACCCAGGGAGGGCTCAGCAAAACCCTCTCACTGGTTGTCTCCAAATCCGGAGGAACCCCGGAAACCCGCAACGGAATGCTCGAGGCCCGGGCCGCCTACGAGGCCATCGGCCTGGACTTCGGCCCCCACGCCGTCGCCATCACCGGGGAAGGGTCGAAGCTCTTCAACTACGCCGCCGAAAACGAATTCCTCACCACCTTCCCGATGGAAGACTGGGTCGGCGGCCGCACCTCCGTCATGTCCACGGTCGGGCTCGTTCCCGCCGCCCTCCAGGGAATCGACATCGACGCCCTGCTCGAGGGTGCCAATGCCATGGACCAACGCACCCGCGTCGCCAGTGTCACCGACAACGCCGCGATGCAGCTCGCCCTCGCCTGGCATCACGCCGGCAACGGCAAGGGCGAAAAAGACATGGTTGTCCTCCCCTACAAGGACTCGCTCGTCCTCTTTTCCAAGTACCTCCAGCAACTCGTCATGGAGTCGCTCGGAAAGGAACTCGACCTCGATGGCAAAACCGTCCACCAGGGCATCGCCGTCTACGGCAACAAGGGCTCGACCGACCAACACGCCTACGTGCAGCAACTGCGCGACGGCGTGGCCAATTTCTTTGCCACCTTCATCGAAGTCCGCAAAGGCCGCGACGGAGCCAGCGTCGAAGTCGACCCCGGCACCACGGCCGCCGATTACCTTCAGGGATTCATGCGTGGCAGCCGCACCGCCCTCTACGAAAATGGCCGCAAGTCGATCACGCTTTCCATCGAGGAAGTCGACGCCCGCACGGTCGGCGCCCTGATCGCCCTGTTCGAGCGTGCCGTCTCGCTCTACGCCCTGCTCGTCAACATCAATGCCTACCACCAGCCCGGCGTCGAGGCGGGGAAAAAAGCCGCCGGCATTTTCCTCAACCTGCTGAGCCAGGTCAGGGCCGCCCTTTCCCCCGATGACCTGACCGCCGAGCAGATCGCGGCCAACATCGGAGCAGACCCCGAGGACGTCTACCACTGCCTCAACCACCTCGCCGCCAATGGTGCCGCGCAACTGCACCAGGGAAGTTCGCCGGCGGACGACACATTCCGCGCCGGGTAAACGGCCATTCCGCAGCCGTCCGCCAACGAATCTGCGCGTTCTTCAACTTCAAACTTGAAACTTTAAATTGAAAACCTAGTCTGCGCCCGCCACCCCTCGAACAGGGCGCACGTAAAGTTCCTATGAAAGCAATCCTCGCACTCGAAGACGGACGCATATTTGAAGGTGATGCCTTCGGACACACTGGAACCACCACCGGAGAGGCTTGTTTCAACACCTCCATGACGGGTTACCAGGAGATCATCACCGACCCGTCCTACCGGGGACAGATCGTCGCCATGACCTACCCGCTCATCGGAAACTACGGTGTCAATCCAGAGGATGCCGAGTCAGCAGGCCCCCACATCCGCGGCTTCGTCATCGGCGAACTCTCCCCCGTGGCGTCCAACTGGCGCTCCCGCCAGTCGTTGCCCGATTATTTTGCCGAACACCAGATCATCGGGATCGAAGGCATCGATACCCGGGCGCTCACCAAACACCTCCGCTCCGCAGGCGCCATGCGCTCATGCATTTCCACCGAACTTTCCGCCGAGGATGCCGTCAAGGCCGCCCGCGAATCCACCCCCATGGAAGGGTCCGATTTCGTCAAGGAAGTGTCCACGGAGACGACTTACCTCTGGGAAGGCGAGTCGCGCGAATGGACGATCCCGAACCTGTCCACCGGACAACTGGCCAACTACATCGAGCTTCCCGCGGTGAAGTACGACATCGTCGCCTATGACTTCGGCATCAAGCGGGACATCCTCCGCCACCTCCGCCAGGGCGGGTTTAACATCACCCTGGTCAACTCCCGCACGCCCGCCGAAGAAGTGCTCGCAATGAACCCGGACGGCGTCTTTCTCTCCAACGGCCCGGGCGACCCCGCGGCGCTCGACTACATCCACGCCGAGGTGAAAAAGCTGCTCGGCAAGACCCCGATCTTCGGTATCTGCCTCGGCCACCAAATCCTCACCCACGCATTCGGCGGTACAACTTACAAACTCAAGTTCGGCCACCGCGGCGGCAACCAACCCGTCAAGGACCTGCGCACCGGAAAAATCTCCATCACCGCCCAAAACCACGGATTTGCCTCCGACCCCGACTCGCTGCCGGACAATGTCGAAGTCACCCACGTCAACCTCAATGACGACACCGTGGAGGGCTTCCGCCACAAGGAGCTCCCCGCCTTCTCGGTCCAATACCACCCCGAAGCCGCCCCCGGACCGAACGACGCCACCTACTTCTTCGCCGAATTCGCCGAACTCATCGAGGAAAACAGGAAGTAGGAAGCAGGAAATGGGAAATTGGATTTCCAGCAGCTCTGGGGAGCTGACATAACAAATTCCCGCACGCCAGCTTCACCACCTCGATCACCATTTTCCAATCACCAAGCACCATTCTATGAACACCATCATCTGCGGCCTCCAATGGGGAGACGAAGGAAAAGGCAAAATCGTCGACTACCTCACCGAGACAGCCGACGTCGTAGCCCGCGGCCAAGGCGGCAACAACGCCGGCCACACCGTCATCGCCGACGGCACCAAGTACGTCCTTCACCTCGTCCCGTCCGGCATTCTCTGGGAAGGCAAAACCTGCATCATCGGCAACGGCGTGGTCATGGACCCGGTGGGGCTCTGTCAGGAAATCGTCAACCTCGAGCAGGCCGGCATCCCCGTCCCCGCCGACAAGCTCCTCATCTCCGACCGCTCCCACATCGTGCTCCCTTACCATCGTGAGCTCGACGCAGCACGCGAGGCCGCACTCGGGAAAAATAAAATCGGTACCACCAAACGCGGCATCGGCCCGACCTACGCCGATAAGGCCAACCGCATCGGCCTGCGCCTCGCCGACATGCTCGACGAAGCCACCGCCCGCGAACTGATCGGCATCCGCCTCGCCGATGCCAACCAAACCCTGGCCCGCCACGACCTGCCGACCTTCACCGTGGATCAGATCTGGGCCGACGTCTCCCCCGCCATCGAGCGGCTCCGCCCGCACGTCACCAACACCATCCCCGTCCTCCACGACGCCTGGAAAAGCGGGCAAACCATCCTCTTTGAGGGCGCCCAAGGGTCGTTCCTCGACGTCGACTTCGGAACCTACCCGTTTGTCACCTCCTCCAACACCACCTCGGGCGGCGCCTGCACCGGATCAGGCCTCCCCCCGACCGCCATCGACCGCGTCGTCGGCGTCTGCAAAGCCTACACGACCCGCGTCGGCTCCGGCCCCTTTATCACGGAAAACGACGATATCTCCGCCTACTTCCATGCCCGCGGCATGGAGTTCGGAGCCACCACCGGTCGCCCGCGCCGCTGCGGCTGGCTCGATATGGTCCTGATCCGCTACGCCTGCATGGTCAATGGCGTCACCGACCTCGCCGTCACCATCCTCGACGGCCTCGACGAACGCGAAAACATCAAGGTCTGTGTCGCTTATGACGTCGATGGCCAACGTCACGATTTCCCACCCGCTAACCGCGCCGCCTGGGACAAGGCAACCCCCGTGTACGAAGAACTCCCCGGCTGGCAGTGCGATACCACCACCGCCCGCACCTGGGACGAACTCCCGGAAAATGCCCAAGCCTATCTCAACCGCCTCGGCGAACTCGCCGGGGCTCCCGTCTCTTACGTCGGCAACGGCCCCGACCGCGAGCAAACCATCGTCGTTTGACCCGCGGCTACCCCCGCCAACGCAAGGACTCGGGACAGCTTGCATGATGGTTACCGCCCACCACCCTCTGCGGCCGGGGAAATGCGGGTGGTTATGGATGGCGCCCCGATAGCCGCACAATAGGCGCAGGCAGCGGCAGGCGCAGGCAGCGTCGGCATCCGGCATTGCCCGCCCTGTAAACTCATCCCAAAAAACCGTGTTCAACTGCCCCGCGCTATGATTGAATGCGCCCGCAGCCTCTCACCAAACTCACGCCCGCCTCATGGAACTCGATTTCACCGACTCAGCCCTCGACCTCAAAGCCACGACACCTCTCGAGCTCGAGGAAATTTTCGAAGACCCCTTCGCCATCCGATTTCTTCCCGATGCCGACCGCGCCGACGGTGAATCCCGCTTTTACATCCTCGGCCGCACCGTGCAGGACCGCCACCTCTTCCTCGCCTTTTCGACCAATGGCAAAGTTGCCCGTGTCGCGGCTGCGCGTGAAATGACCGACGGTGAACTCCGCTTCTACCAACGCAACTACGGCGAAATCAAGTAACGAGACCCACCCACCACTGCACCTCCCCGATGAATACCATCCAATCCTGGGCCGACATCCCCGCATTTGCCGATAATGCCGCCGAAGCCGCATTCTGGCTCGAACATGAACTCTCGCCCGAACTCATGGCCAGCTCGGTACACCTGCCGGACTCCCGTGAATCCACCACCATCACCCTGAGGTTCGACCCCCGCATGCTGGCTCGCATCAAACGCCTCGCACGCTCGCGCTACCTCAACTACCAGTCGATGATGAAACAATGGCTGGCCGAAAGGATCGAGGAGGAACAAAAAAACCTGCCGAACGGATAGGTCTCCGCCGCCTCATTGATCAGAAATTTTTCCAGTGCATCCCGCCTTGACGGATCAGCACCATCCCATTACATCCCTCCTGCATAGGCACATCGGCTGTGCCACACTCTCTCATGCGCCCGTAGCTCAGTTGGATAGAGCTCCGGATTTCTAATCCGGCGGTCACAGGTTCGAATCCTGTCGGGCGTATCTCTTTACTCAAAGAGAGACGGCTGCCAGGATGAGAACGCAGTTCGAGCGCACCACGCAGTGCCGTGCATCACGGCCACCTCCCCCCCCAAAAAATCCGGAGGAGGATTTTTGCACCCCAGCACCGCCTGCGCGGGCGAAGGCAATCCGGTCGGGCGTATCTCTTTACTCAAAGAGAGACGGCTGCCAGGATGAGAACGCCGCTAGGACGGCACCCGACCCAACAAGGCAAGCATCCTGCCGGTGCTGCCTTTTTCCATGCGGTAGCTGTAGTAGTCATCCAGGTCGCCGCTGGTACATACGCCAGAGTCGGTCCATTGGCTCTCCCGCACCCCCGCCGCCAGAACCTGCCGGCGGATTTCAGCCACAAAGTCCGTTTCGTACGCAGGTGGCCGGATGCAGGGGGCCAGCGCGACGACAAGATCCCCGGGGCGGCTGCCAAATTGCTCCCGCATCATCGCAATCGCCCTGCCGGTGATGTTCCCCTCGGTTCCCTTTTTCCCGGAATGCAGGAGCGCGAGCACGTTCCGCACGGGGTCGCTGATATAGACCGCGCCACAGTCGGCGACATAAATCCCCAGCAGCACGCCGGCATCGCCCGTGATCAAGCCGTCGACGTCCGGCCAGGTCTGTGCGGCATCATTTTTACCGACGATGGCAACATCGGCACCGTGCACCTGCTCGGCCCGATGCAACTGCGCCCAGTTAAAGCCGAGTGCCTGGACGGCGGCTTCGTGCGCGGGTTGCAGCCGTTCCACGGTGGCCCCACGATCCGTGTCCACCGGCACCCCGGGAATGCGCCCGATGAAGTCCGCACGAACTTCAGCTGCTGCATTGATCTGCATCAAATAATAAGGCGCCTGCGTCATCGGCATTAAGCCTTAACGCAAGCGCCTTAGGTTGCCAAGCCTCCGCTTATTAAGCAGGAGCTCAGCCTAGTTCTTTATAGTGATCGGCCCGCGAGGGCGCGATTGGCATGATCCACGGTATCGGACTCTTCTTCATCCATCTCAGACATGACATCCGAGAGGTTTGTTGCGATTTCGCGACGCATGCGCGCCACCAGCTCGGCTCCCTTTTGGGTGATACGAACCATGATCTTGCGACGATCTTCGGCTGCGTGCACACGTTCGACATAGTTCAACTTCTCAATGCGGTCCACGAGGCCGGTGGCGGCTGCCGTGGAATGCCCCATCTTCTTGGCGATATCCGACATGGTCAGATAATCTTCGCTGGCAAGATAGGCCAGCAGGAAGAACTGCGGGAAGGAAATGCTTCCGCGGTTCAACTCGCTGGAGAGGTTAAGTATGCAGGAACGCTGCGTAAACAGAACGAAGTCTGCGAGACGGTCAGTATCAACTGAGCTAGTGTTGGAGGGACTAGTTTTCATTTTAGTTTGTGTACATTAGTTGTTTAATTTCGACCAATGTGAACACGGTTGCAAAACCAGAGATACCTAAAATATTAAGACATCACAAGCATTTATTTTAAATAATAACAGAAATCTAACGTCATATTCTTGGTTTTTTTAATATAATAACCCTTATGGGGGGT
>JBFERY010000101.1:0-8436 GCA_041548785.1 Oceaniferula sp. | reverse complement strand
GGAAGCAAGCTCTTATTCAGAATTTTTTAGGATTTTTATGAAAAGGGGCCGATTTTCACTTATTTTTTTATACATATCCCTTAAGTATAAGGGCATTACGGCCTGTCGGCCTGATTATCCGGCTGGGCCGATCTTTCCGGTTTCACCGATGATCCCCCCTGCTCGGAAGTTGAGATCCTGCGAATATAAACCCCATCACCCACCTCAACGTCGCCGGAGCGAATATCGGCAGCCACATGCTCCCCGAGCCGCTCTCCGGTCGGCAACAAACTCGAGGTGCGCCCCTCCCCCCTGCTTTCCACGACCTGCCCCGCACCCACCCTCCACGGGCCATAGCGGCGGATGAGGACATAACCGGCGTTTTTGTTGACCTTGTCAACCCTGCCGGAAAGCCGCACATTGCGGTTCAATTCGATCGGCTGGGGCGGCTTTTCAAACAGTCCACAGCCGGGACACAAAACCAGCACAGCCGACAGACAAAACACAACCTTGCTCATGTCTTGATTGAGCCAGAAATAACGCGGGGTGGCAAACTTTTCAGTCTCCCCCCCACCGCGTGATGGACAATTGGAAATTCGCCGCTATGCTGCTGCGCGACCATCCGATTTCCCCACCTCCCAACCCAGCTCCCCAGCTCCGAAACCTAAAACACCGATAACACCCATGTCTAACGCCGCCGTTCTACTTCTTAATTTGGGATCACCCGACAGCACCAGTGTTGCCGATGTCCGCCGCTATCTGGATGAATTCCTCAGTGACGAGCGGGTGCTCGACATCCCCGCGTGGAAGCGTGCGCTGATTCTCAAACTCTTCATCCTGCCCAAACGGCCGGCAGAATCGGCCGAGGCATACAAGGAGGTCTGGACCGAGGAAGGCTCGCCCCTGGTGGTGACCAGCAAGGAGCAACAGGATCTGGTTTCCAAGCAGGTGGACATCCCCGTTTTTCTCGGTATGCGTTACGGCAACCCGTCCACGGCCGATGTGGTCCGCGAGATTGTCGCCGCGGGTATCACCGACCTCTTTATCATGCCGCTCTACCCTCACTACGCCATGTCCAGCTACGAGACGGCGGTGGTCAAGGCGATGGAGGAAATCAATGCTCGCGCGCCGCAGATGCGCACCAAGCTGCTGCAACCTTTCTATCAGGACGACGACTACATTGAAGCGCTTGTCGACAGCGCCAAACCGCATTTTGAGGACGATGACGACCTGTTGCTGTTCAGCTACCATGGTATCCCTGAGAGGCATGTGCAGAAAACGGACCCGTCCCACGCGCACTGCCTGGTCCGTGATGACTGCTGTGAAATGGCGCATCCATGCCACGCCACATGCTACAAGCACCAATGTCTCGCCACGACCAAGGCATTCCTTGCCAAGTCGGGTATCGCGAAGGAAAAATCGGCCATTTCGTTCCAATCCCGCCTGCTTCGCGACCCGTGGCTGGGACCCTACACCGACTTCGAGCTCAAGCGTTTTGGCGAGCAGGGGGTCAAGAAAATCAAGGTGATGTGCCCTGCCTTTGTCTCCGATTGCTTGGAAACGCTCGAGGAGATCGGCATGCGAGGCCTGGAGGAGTTCACCTCGGCAGGCGGCGAGTCGCTGACGCTCATTCCCTGCATGAATGCCCACCCAAGCTGGATTCAATTCCTGTCGGGAAGAATCCACCAGTGGCAGCAAGAACTGATCGACGGTCACTGATCGCGACTGGCTCCTGTGAACTACCTTGCCCATCTCCTGTTAGCCGATGACTCGGACGCCTCGCGCATCGGCAATTTGCTTGGGGATTTCACCCGGGGGCCGATGGATGAGCTGGCAAAAATCTACCCCGCCGAGCTGGTCCGTGGCATCAGGATGCACCGGGCGGTGGACCGGTTCACCGATTCCCACCAGACATTCAAAGAAGCCCGTATCCTGTTAGCCCCGGAGCGCAGAAGATTCGCTGGCATCATCGTCGATATCTTCTTCGACCATTACCTCTGCCTGCACTGGGAACAATTCAGCGCGCTGCCGCTTGCGCATTTCACCCGGCAGGTTTACCAGGCACTCAGGGAGCACCCCGAATGGAGGGCGGGTCGACTGGCTGACGCCTTCCCGGTGATGGAGACTGAGGACTGGCTCATGACCTATGCCACACTCGATGGGATCAAACTCACCTTGGAGCGGGTCTCACGCCGAAGTCCTCGCATCGGCAAGGTTGCCGGAGGCATTGACGATTTACGCAACAACTACGACGCATTCGAACGTCATTTCCACGCGTTCATGCCTGATCTGTTAGCATTTGTTAGCGCATGGAAGAGAAATCACGCGGGCTAGTCCTGCTCAGCGTCCCCGCCCAGCAACCCGTTCAAAAACCCGCCGGCTTTTTCTTTGAGCAGCTTTTTAGCCGCCTGCTTGGCCGCATCCCCGAGGTCGACAACCGCCCCGACGGGACGAACCACGGGATCGGAAAAGTCCCCTGATGATTTGATTTCCACCAGCAGACGTCCGTCGCGGAAAAGTTGCTTTTCGATATCGGCAGCCGCCAGCGACTTGGTTTTGCCTGACAGCATGTCCAGCGCCCTCATGACCGTGGCATCGAAGTAAGCGCTCGCCCTCTTTGACGCCAGCAGCTCCGCATGGATCTCGTGCTGATCGGTCTCCACCTGCAACCACGAGTCCTCCATGGCGGCGAGCTCCCAGTCACCCACCCACAGCGATAGGGGTTTGCTTACGGTGATGCGCCCCAGATGGTAGTGCAAAGCGATGGCCTCGCTCCTGCCGAATGTCGCCCTGTCGGGTAGAGTTGCCACCTTGATCCCGACCTTTTCAAGAATCGAAAGGTGATTCCACGTCCTGGTAACGAATGGTACACGCGTACTGAGCCACGATTCCTCACCGAGATTAAAATCCCCCTCCACCTCGGGCTCCGCGTTTCCTGTGCGCGGATTGAAAATACGCATGTTGGATTGGCCGTTGATATCAAGGTCGCCATAGTGCCGGCCGTCGGGTGAGTCCATCCTGATTTTCCCCCTGACCTCGAGCTTCGCGGTGTTGGTCTGTTCCAGCTTCGCAGGGTCGATCCTAATCGCACTGAGGTGCATATTCACATCGGTACAGCGCAGTCGCAGGCCGGTGCTTTCGAGCGTGATATCCGCCCTTGAGTCTACGATCGACAAGCCGCCGAGTGTGGCCACCAGACCCTCCTGCTCATGCACATTGAACCCACCTCTCCGGCCACCGGCCGGCTTCACGCGGTCCTTCCCGTCCGGAGCTGCAAAGAGCGAGCCCAGCGTCGTGCTGCCATCCTCACGATAGGTGGTGCTGAGCGCCGCACCCCGGATGGTGATATCCCTGACATCGATGTGCCCGCCGAACAGGCCCCACAGGCCGACGCTCAGACTTACCTGCTCGATCCGGACAGGCGCCGGGCCAGCCGCCTCGGCCCCGCTCTTGGCCCCGCTCTTGGCCCCGCTCTTGGCCCCGCTCCTGGGCGCGAGCCCCACATCACTGAGAATCACTCTGGCGGGAAGCCGGAAAATGGAAATATCGACATCCCCGATCTCAACCTCACTATTGATCGAGTCCTCAATTTCTCCGATCAGATATTCTTTACTGATCAGACTCCTGGCAATCACCCCGGCGGTGGCTGCCAGGAGAAAAAAACCGGCCACGACCACGACCGCGCTCTTGAGCAGGCATTTTTTCCAGTTGAGTTTTCTTTTCCGCAGCCGACGCATAGGGGGTGCACCATAAGCAGGATCAGCAATCTCTCAACTCCATAATCAAGCCTTGCATCTGCCCGCATCCTGGGAATAAGTAGGGGCATGTTCCTCACCATTATGAGCGCAATCTGCCTGATCAGCCTGGGTCTGGCAGGATTCCTGGGATGGGAGCGTCTGGAGACGGAGGGCACCCCGATCGAAATGATGATGCCGGTGTTCTTTGGCGGCGCACTGCTCATCTGCGTCGCATTCAGCCGGCAGCACTACCGCCACGGGCTCTACGGGGGTGTCATCATTGCCCTGATGGGAGTGGTTTCGGCCATTGTCCGGGTCTACCAGTACGAGCAATTTCAGAGTGTCGCCGACCCCAAGACCCGCCTCATCCTTGCCATGGGTGGAATCTGCGTGCTCCAAATGGTCATTTCATGGCGCGAGGTCCAGAGGGACCGTGAAATGGCGCCACCGGTCTAGCGCCACGTTCGCCATAGCTCCGGCCACCCGCGTCTGAGGCGCGTCACTGTCGGATCACCACCCGGGTGCCCAGGGGGGCGAGGGCAAAGAGCCTTTTCGCGGCGCTGTAGGGCATACGGATACACCCGTGGGAGGCCGGATATCCGGGACAACTTCCGGCATGAAATCCAAAGGCGCTACAGCTCAACCTCTGGAAATACGGCATACTCGACCCGTAGATGGTTGAGTAATGCTGCTTGTGCTTATCAGTAATCACAAAAATGCCCTTGGGCGTGCGGAAACCGGATTTGCCTGTGGAGACCCGGGAATTCAACAGCACCTCCCCCTTGGCGTTGTAAAACCGGAGCCGCTGATCGGATAGGTCGAGGACCGCATGATAAAGCTCGTTTTCAGGATCCTGCCCGAGAATAATCTGCATCGCCTTCACATCCCCACGGCGCGAGGCGAAGTTCAACGGGTAAAGTCGATGCCGCCCCGAGCAGACAAACTTCTTGGCACCATGATCCAGCAACGAGGCAATAATCGCCAGATCCCCGTTGTTGACGGCCATCATCAGGGGGGTGACACGACGCTCGTTCTTCAGAAACCAGCGCATCGACTCCTTCTCCGTGAGATCAAGAAACGCCTTGGATACCGGACGGGCAAAATATCTGTTAGCATCAGCGCCATAATCCAATAAAACCCTCACCATCGCCGGATCTCTGAGTGCAATGGCCATGTGCAGGGGGCGCTGCCCTTCGCTACCACGCAGATTGGGATCGGCACCCTGCTGCAGACACAACTCGGCAAGCTCGCGCTGCCCCTTGCGCACGCAGGAGGCCACAAGATGGTTTCTGTCAGAACCCGTCCACCGGGTTGCGCGCGCACCAAATTCTAACAACATCCGGACCAGTGCGATATCCGACCGCTTGATCGCCTCATCAAGCAAGGCAGAGCCGTCGGCGCCGCGCGACAAGAGCATGGCCACCATTTCATCACTCCCCATGGCCCGGGCGGCCACCAAGGGGGAAGGAGCGCCGCCACCGCTGATATCCACATTTGCGCCGTAATTGACCAAGTCAACAGCCTCTTTGAAATACCTCCGGCGAATGGCCTCACCGAGAAGAAACCTTTGTTGGGGGCCCGGGATATTGACATCAGCCCCCGCCTTGAGAAGCCTCTTCAAAACCTGCCCCCGCTCAGCAGGGCGCCGGATATCCATCGCCAACCAGAGCGGCGTCCCCCCCTTGTCATCACGCGCATCGGGATCTGCACCGGCGGCCAGAAGCGCATCCATACACTTCAACAATCCCCCCTCGGCCGCGACGTGTAGCGCCGTGCGACCATCCTTGCCGGCGGCGCCCGGGGCAACACCCCGTTGAAACAACAGGTGCACCGTGTCCAGGTCACCAAATCGCACCGCCTTCAACAGAAGCGGGTTGTTATCATGACCGATTTCATCGGGTGAGATGCCGTATTCAAGCAAACAGCGCACCATCTCGCGGTTACCCGAGTCGAGCGCCAACTCAAGTGGCCCTCTGCCATTGCCGGAACGCGCCTCACGGTCGACATCCTCCTGGAGCATCATGCGAACCACTTGAAAATTGCCGGTTTTCACCGCATAAAGCAGAGGGGTGTCCCCTTTCTCATCGCGAACCTCGGTGTAAACCCCCTCGCCCAGCAGCAGTGCGACTTTGCGGTTGTCCCCCAGCTTCACCGCCTCAAGCAATGCCTTGCCGGAAGCCCCGCCGTCGATTGATTTGTGCCCTTTGCAGGCGACACCGCAAGCGAGCACGAGCAGACCGCACGCCAACAGACGCGTGACTGGTTGTAATCGTCGGTTTGCCGTTTCCCACATGGACGGGGCACCATAACTCCGGCCAACCAGTCTGTAAACCAATGCCCGCTTCCAGATTTCCGCCTTCCCTTCGCAATCAGGAGTGCGGGAGCAATTATTAGGAGAACCCAATGATCACCTCATCTTAAACACTCTGCTAAGAAGTAAGCACCCGCCGATGGGTTCTAGAGAAAACTCTCCCAGCTGTCGTCTATCCCGCCCCTGCGACGGAAGCCAAAAAGCGGTCGCCACCGGGGTGCCCTCGGTCGTTTGGCCGGGAACATATTTGCCTCACGGGGCAGTTTATTCGCCTTGCGGTTGTTGCAGCCGATGCATGAGGTCACAATGTTGTCCCAGCGCGTCGCGCCACCCTTGTCACGCGGCACCACGTGATCCAGGTTCAAGTCCTTTTCAGCAAATTTCTCGCGGCAGTATTGGCAGGTGTATTGGTCACGCAAGAACACATTATGGCGGGTGAATTTCACCTCCTTGCTGGGCAGTTTGTCATACATCGCAAGCACGATGACTTTGGGGATTTTCATCGCAAAGTGCACCGAGCGGATCATGCCCTCGGTCAACTTCTCCGATGACGCCTCCAGCCACGAACCCAGATCGTGCGTCTGGTATTTCATTTCGCCCTCGGCCTCGACCACCTGGGCATGACCGAGACAAAGCAACTTCACCGCCCTGCGCACCGAGCAGGTATGGATGGGCTGCCATAGCTTGTTAAGAACCAATACGTTAAAATTCAAAGTCTCCACCATAGGCACTAAGATCAGATTGGTAGCCGCATACCATGTCATGACGCCGATTTCAATACGGAAATTACCCGTGTGCTAACGGGCGACCGCGCCGGGCATGGGCGCACCTTGCCCGCGGTGCCACGCCGACTGAAAAGATTTGCTCTACGGCACGTGCCATTACTGCTAACACTCGGGCATGTCGTCCTACAATCTCCTCTGTGAAAAAACCCGCGAAATGTCCCTGCTGAGCAACACTGCCGGCGTGCTCGGCTGGGACCAGGAAACCTACATGCCCGCTGGGGGGGTGAACTATCGCGCCAAGCAACTCGCCTGGCTGTCGGGGAAAATCCATGAGCTGGGCACGGGCGACGGCTACCGCGCCGCACTCGAGGCCGCCGAGGCGGAGACGGGCGACGACATCCAGAGCGCGAATGTCCGGGAGCTCCGACACCGGTTCGACCGCGCCACCCGGCTGCCTCGGTCGCTGGTGCAAAAAGATTCCGAAACGTCATCGCTGGCCCAGGCCGCCTGGGCCGAGGCGCGCGCCAAGTCCGAGTTCTCCCTTTTTGCACCTCATCTGGAACTCCTGCTCGATATCGCACGGGAAAAAGCCGACCGCTGGGGGTATGACGACGAACCCTATGACGCCCTGCTCTCCGGCTATGAACGCGGAGCCAAAACAGCCGATGTCGCGTCGATCTTCGACGCCGTCGGTGACGACCTCGCTGCCATCGCCTCGGCAGCCGTGGAAAAATCCACGGCGATACCTGCGAACCTGATCGCCGGCCACTATCCCGTCGAAAAACAGCAACTCCTCAACCGCGAGGTCGCCGAAGACCTTGGCTTCGATTTTAACAACGGGCGTATCGACAGCACCACCCACCCGTTTTGCACTGGCCTCGGCCCCGGCGATGTCCGGCTGACCACGCGCTACCTCGAGGACGACTTCACCTCGTCACTCTTCGGGGTGCTGCACGAGGCCGGCCACGGACTCTACGAACAAGGCCTGCCCACTCGTCAACATGGCCTGCCGGCCGGGGACGCGGTCTCTCTCGGCATCCACGAATCACAGTCGCGCCTGTGGGAAAACCACGTCGGCCGCTCGCGCGCCTTCTGGCAAAAATGGCTGCCGCGCACCCGGGAAATCTTTCCGAACCTCAACGAGCTTGATCTCGACACCTTCCTCGCCGCCATCAATCGGGCGGAAAAATCCTACATCAGGGTCGAAGCCGACGAGTCCACCTACGACCTCCATATCCTGCTCCGCTTTGATCTGGAAAGGCGCATGCTCAACCGGGAGATCGAGGTCGAAGAGATCCCGGCTGCCTGGAACGCACTGTTCCAGAAATCCTTCGGTATGACCCCTCCGGACGATAGCCACGGCTGCCTTCAGGACATCCACTGGTCGATGGGCGGGCTCGGATACTTCGCCACCTATACCCTCGGAAATTTCAACGCCGCCCAACTCCACCACGCCGCCGAGCAGGATGAGGAAATCGCCAGCGCCAGCGCGGGGGCCAACTACCGCCCCCTCCTAAACTGGATGCGCACCCGCATCCATGACAAAGGCAGCACCCTATTCCCCCAGGACCTCATGAAAGAGGCCACGGGAGAAGGCACCAACCCACGCTTCTCCCTCGCTCACCTCACCCGCAGGTTCGTGTAGGGAAGCTCATCGGGCCGCCCAAGCGGGCGGGGGGGGCGG
>JBFERY010000100.1:0-8572 GCA_041548785.1 Oceaniferula sp. | reverse complement strand
TTCGTAGACCCAGTGGTTGGAAGTCAGGTCGCTGGTGGCGAGCCTTCCGTCGTTTTTCATGCCGACGTTGACGAGGTAAACGATGCCGCGGGTGACGGCGTCGCCGAATTCCTCCGAGTCGGGGGTTTCGCAGTGGCCGAGAAAGGCGAGGATGGCGAAGCCGGTCATGGCGGCTTGGTTGCGGCCAGTCCAACTGCCGTCCGGGTTCTGGGTTTGCTTGAGCCAGCGGAGTGATTTCATCACGGCCTCCTCGCATTGTGCGTTGCCACCGTTGGCGTCGAGGCGGGCGAGGCGGTCTTTCAGGCTACAGCGCTTTTTGATGTCGTCGGGGATGTCTTTAAACCGGTCGCCATCGCCGTCACCGTCGCCATCACCGAAGTCGCCGAAGTCGCCGCTGCTCCCCATATTCGGCGATGGATTAGGGGCGTCGACCGGGGGGATGGGAATGGAGATTGCCGAGGAGGTGTCGACGATCATGACCCGGGCTAGGGAAAATGGGGGCGCGGGTGGACTGGGTACGACGGAGCGCGGTAGATCGGGCTTGGTCCGTGGGTCCGTATCATCGGAGTCCGCGTGGTAGGTAACAATGTCCGCAGAACGGTTGTCGATGGAAGGCAGCAGGAGGTAGAGGAGGATGACGCCGACGAAGAGCACGACCAGAATGGCGATGATGATGCTGGTGATGCTCGAGTTACGCTGCTGGGCGTGGAGCCGGGCCAGTGCGTCGGGGGAGAGTTGGGCGTGGATGCTCATGGGGGTTTTTGGGGTGGGGGCGGGGTTGGGCTGCGTGTTGGTGCCGTCCGTGATGAGGGGGGCTGTCGAGGTAGCTGTCGAGGCAACTGTCGTCAGTGGGGGGGACGTCCGGGGGCGCGGGGATCTTAGATTGTTTTTGTTTTTTTTTCATGGCCTTGTCATTGGGCCTGCTTTGATCTAATTGTATCCCCATGAGTTTACGCGCAGGAGTAGCAGGGGCAGGGGCAATGGGCCGGAATCACGCACGGGTATTTTCCTTGTTAGATGGTGTCGAGTTGGTCGCCATCTATGATCAGGACAAAGAGCGGGCGGAGGCGGTCGCTGCTGAATTCGGCGGGATTGCCGTCGATTCGTTGGATGATTTTGCCGAAGCGGTCGATGCCGCGACGGTTGCAGTGCCGACCATTGCCCACCGTGATGTCGGCTGTACACTGATGGAAATGGGTGTGCATGTGCTGATGGAGAAACCGATTGCTGATACGTTGGATGATGCGCGTGCCTTGATTGAAACCTCACAGAAATGCGGGAAGATCTTGCAGGTGGGGCATATTGAGCGGTTCAATCCGGTGATGCGTGAACTTGAGGATCGGTTGAGCGAGCCCAGGTTCATCGAAGCGCACCGGCTCTCCCCATTTCCTAACAGGAGTATTGATATCGGGGTGGTGTTGGATTTGATGATTCATGATTTGGAGATCATACTGCACCTCGTGCGTTCTCCCGTCGTCAGTGTTGATGCGGTGGGGGTGGCGGTGATGACCTCGCGGGAGGATATTGCCAATGCCCGGATTAGGTTTGAGAACGGGTGTGTGGCCAATGTGACGGCGAGCCGGATCAGTCCCGAGCGGATGCGCAAGATCCGGGTGTTTCAGGGGGATTGTTATCTGTCGCTGGACTATCAGGAGCAGAGTGCCGGGATGTATCGCATGAGTGACGGCGCGATAGAGAAAGTCGAAGTGAACGTGGAAAAGGACGAGCCATTGAAGCTTGAGTTGGCCTCGTTTGTCGAATGCGCCATGGCGGGAGCCGTGCCGGAAGTCTCCGGGCAACAAGGGGCGGCTGCGCTTGATCTGGCCCTGGAGATTACCAATCTGATTGCCAACTCTCCCTCCGGGGCGTCCCTTTGATTTCTTGACCGCGTGACCTGACCGGCACATGGTAGACTGATGGAAAAGCCTGTAATACCCCAAAAGTCGATCTACCGGATATCCTTGTATGGGCGGTGTCTGGAGCGGCTGCACGAAAATGGCCATGAGATGGTCAGCTCGAGTGCGCTGGCTGCGGCCACGGGTGTGAAGTCGTCGCAGTTACGGCGTGATCTGGCGTATTTGGGCACCTTTGGTACCCGGGGCCGTGGTTACCCGGTGGAGGCATTGCGCAAGGCGATTCACGAGGGATTGGGCAGGGTCCAGCTCCAGCCGGTGATCATGGTGGGGGCGGGAAACCTCGGGCGGGCGCTGCTGCGCTACGAGGGATTTAAAAAGGGGGGCTATGAAATCCTGGCCGCTTTTGACTCGGCGGTGGAGAGTTTGGGCGGGCGGAAGATATCGGTGCCCCTCTATTCATCGGAGGAGCTGCCTGGTTTTGTCAAAAAGCACAAGGTGCAGATGGCGGTCTTGTGTGTGCCGGGCGAGTATGCGCAGGAGGCCGTCAATGTCATGGTGGACGCCGGTATTCAGGGGATCTTGAATTTCTCCCCGGTGGTGCTGCAGGTGCCTGCGGATGTGACGGTGAACAATGTGGATCTCTCCCTGGAGCTTGAGAACCTGAATTATTTTATCCGGAAAGAGTCAAAATCACCCAAGAAATCCGGATGATGGGCGTTAAACCCGTGGAAAGTGCCTGAAACGGGCGTTGCAAACGATAATCAAGAAGACGGGAATATGGTTGAAACCAGTGCAGAACTTGTCGAGCGTGCGGTCTCTGAATTCGAGTCGCCCCTCATTGGTTATGCCCGCACCATTGTCCATGACCTTGATCGTGCCCGTGACGTGGTTCAGGATACTTTCATCCGTCTCTATCAGCAAGATGTATCCAAGGTGCGTGATGGTTTGAAGCCGTGGTTGTTCACGGTGTGCAGGAACCGGGCCCTCGATGTGTTGCGCAAGGAAAAGCGTCTTGTTGCGGTGGATGACGAGATTCTCGCAGCTGAAGACAGCGGTGTCGCCCAGCCCAATCAAATTGCCGCCGATCATGAGCGGGTTGCATTGGTCAAAGGGTACATCGCGCGCTTACCCGAGAATCAGGCGACGGTAATACTTCTCAAATTCGAAAAAGGATACAGCTATCAGGAAATCAGCGCTGCGACCGGGCTTACCAGTGGCAATGTGGGTTTTCTGATTCACACCGGAATGAAGCGCCTCAGGGCGATGCTGCCGGACGAACTCAAATAGCGCGTATGCAATCGTTCTCTCCAATCAACTGACCATAACCATGAAAATCGACATCAATGACCCCCGCATCACCGCGTTTGCCCTGGGAGAGCTGAGCGGGAGTGATGCGATCGAGATCGCGCGCGCCGTGCGCGCGGACGCTCGTGTGCGTGCGGCGGTCGACGAAGCGCGTGAGACGTCGTGTCTGCTCAGAGGCACTCTGGGAGGGGGCGAAGTGCATTTGCTGACGCCGGACCAGCGTGAGGCGGTGCGCAGTGCCGGGTCGCGCGCCGCGATCACGGACATTGCCAGTGCCAGGGTGCCCTTTTGGAAAAACCCGGCGGTGGCGGGTCTGGGTGTCGCGGCCGCGGTTGCGCTGGCCGTTTATATCGTGGGTGGTCGGCCAGGCACCGGATCGGGGGGCGGGATGGACGACCCGCCAGCCAAGTGGGATTGGGCCCAGGTGGATTTGGGAAGCCTCACCGCGCCGGTCGTGGGCGATGCGTCGGGTCATCCCGGCGTGGATAAGCCCGATGGCAGTGGCCATGCTGTGAGTGCGGCGGTGCGCGACGACACCACCAGTTTCCGCGAGGAGGTGAAGCGCCGCATTGCCGCGATGCCGGCAAGCGAAATCGAGTCGGGTGCCGGGTTGCCGCAGTTGGAAGGCAACTCTGGGCCGGGGTGGAGCAGTGTCGCTGCCGATCAGCGTCTGAAAGTCCCCATGGCCACCGGCGCTACCAGTTGGCCGTGGATTGTGCGTTCGATACGAGACCAGAAAAAACTTCCGCCGCGCCGCGCCGTCCGCATCGAGGAGATGGTCAATCATTTTCGTTATAAAAAACCCACGATGACCCGTGGTGGTGGACTGGTTGCCGATATGGAAATTTGCCATACGCCGTGGAATCCTGTTACGGCATTACTGGCGGTGCATGTCCAGGCTGATTCGGTTTCTGCCCCGGCAGATGCGGCCGCTGCTGCGCTTTCCCTGAATCCGGAGCGAGTGAGGCGGGTGCGTCTGATCGGATATGCCCGTTCGAAAAACGGCGGGCCTGCGGACGGGTGGGGCGGGCCGTCCCGGCTGTCACGTTCGCATGGGAACTATGTGATCTATGAGCTCGAGATGATTGAGCGCGATGGGGCTTTGCAAGCGGGCGCAATCGCGACGCTCACGTTAGGGCTTGGTGATGCGGCGACCTCATTGCCCGTGGGACGTGTTGCCGATTGGATGCACGCCAGTGCCGATCTGCGCTTCGCCTCGGCCATTTCCGCCTGTGGGCTGTTGCTGAACGATGCGTTGTTGTCGGGTCAGCTGGATACCAAGGGGCTCCTGTCCCTCGTCGACAGCATCGAAGAGAGGGATTCGACAGTGCTCGGGGGAGGGCGTCGGGGTGCCCTGGAAATAATGAGGCAAGCGGCAGGGGTCATTGACGCCACGTCGCGCAAGTAATACTCGATTGACTCACCGGCCCGTGGTCGGCAATGAAGTTGCCCGAACCGACATCAATAGCGGTAATATGCCCAACAAAGTTCTGAAACGGAGCAATATCACGGCCTTGGCACAACGGCGAGGTATTGGAGCATTTCATCGGCCCAGCTTGGGGCATCCGTGTTTGGCAGGGCTTTTTTCTTTTCATCTTTGGCAAAGAGCGTAAGCCTACGGCATCGCGACCTAGCCTCGCTAGCTCGGAGACCAGGAACAGCAACTACCATGGCCAGAAAGATTAGAATACCGATTAAAACAGCCGTCGACATCCGGAAGATGCGTGTCGCGTGTGAAACGGCCAGTGAGATTCTCCAGCTCTGTGCCAAAGAGGTGCAGCCTGGAAAGACGACGGGTGAGATCGATGCCTATGCGGCGGAGTTGATGCAGGAGCGCGACTGCAAAAGCGCCTTTCTCGGCTACCGCGGGTTTCCCGGGCAGATTTGTATTTCCCGCAATGAGGAAGTGGTCCACGGCATCGGGTCCGACACCGTGATCCGGCCGGGCGACATTCTCAAAATCGACGTCGGTATCACCAAAGGGGGCTGGATTGGGGACAATGCCACCACGGTTGCCGCGGGCGAGATTGGCCTTGAAACCAAGCGTCTCCTCTGTGCCACCGAGCAGTCGCTTTACGAAGCGATTGACCAGGCGCGCAGCGGCAACCTTCTGGCCGACCTTTGTGGTGCGGTCGAGGCGCATGTGAAGCAATTCGACTTCACGGTCGTGCGCGAATTCGTCGGCCATGGTGTCGGCCGTGACCTGCACGAAGAACCCCAGGTCCCCAACTACCGGCCACCGGGCCGCTCACCCAAGCTGCGTCCCGGGATGGTTCTCGCGATCGAGCCGATGGTGAATGCCGGCGTGGCCGGTGTGACCATCCTCAGCGATGGCTGGACGGTCATCACCAACGACCGTAAAAACTCATCGCATTTCGAGCACACGGTGTTGGTGACGCATGGGCAGCCGGACATCCTGACCGCCCGCCCCCGTGAGGCTACTGAAGAATTGTTAGGTATTTCGATGTATGGCTAGATTGCTTATCGCGGGTTACGGATTTCTGGGTCAGGCCTTGGACAGGGTTTTTTCCGAGGCGGGCTGGGAGGTGCGGAAGCTCAGCCGCAGTGGGCGGCATGGCTGTATCCAGTGCGATATTTCCTCGCCTGAGGATGTTGCGGGTCTGGCGGGTGAATACGATTTGGTCATCCACTGCGCGGCATCCGGAGGCGGCGGTGAGGAGTCGTACCGCAGTGTCTATTTTGAAGGATGTCGGAATTTGCTAAGCCGATTTCCCGAGACGCGTTTCATCTTCACCTCAAGCACCTCCGTCTACGCCCAGAACGATCACTCCGTGGTCACTGAGGACAGTCCCGCGGAGCCCGATACGGCCACGGCGCGTATTTTGCGTGAGTCGGAAAAGCGGGTGCTCTCGGCAGGGGGCATTGTCACCCGGCTCTCCGGCCTCTACGGTCCGGGACGATGCCATGTGTTGAAAAACCTGCTCGATGGCACCGCCCGGCTCGACGGCGCGGGCGAGCGCATCATGAACTTTATCCACCGCGATGATGTGGCGAGGGCCATGTTACTGCTCGGGTCCTTGGAGCCTGCCCCGGTCGGGGAGGTTTATAACGTCACGGCCGAGCCGGTAAGCCAGTATGATTGTTATGCGGCACTGGCGGAGTCGTTTTCCTGTGCCATGCCCGGTCCTTCGGCGGCCGATGTGCCGCGTCGGCGTGGCAATACCAGCAAACGGGTTTCCAATCAAAAACTCCGCGGGCTGGGCTGGCGGCCCCGCTACGCGGAGTTTGGGGAAATGGCAAAAGCTTGCGCGCTGCCGTCGTAAGTTGCTCAGGGCCTGGCCTTACAGGAAAGCCCGGCCTTACTGGAAAGTGGGCGCTTTGTGCCGGTTGAAGTAGCCATCGCCTACCATGAAGCTTCCCGGGTAGTTGGGCAGTGGGCTGGCGTCAGGCGGGCGCGGCACGTTGCGTCCCAGGGTGCTGTCTTCCGGATGGGATGTGGCGATGCTGACCGGCGTGCCAGTCTTGACCAGGCGGAAAAACTTGGGTGCGACGTTTTCGTGCATACGGATGCAGCCGTGGGTGCACGGGCGGTGTTTCATCCAGCCGGTGTGGAAGCCGTAGTTGGATTTGAACTCGCACCAGTAGGGCATGGGGGTCCCTTTGAAACTCCAGCCACGTGGACGGCTGCCGAGGTAGCATTGCCGAACGTTGTTGCCGTTGTAGGCGAAGCCGTGGCTGTTGGCGCGGTGCCGGTGCTCTTTCTTGAAGATGCGGAAGCTTCCCTTGGGTGTCGGGGTGCTTGAGGTTCCCACCGAGACGGGCATGACCAGCAGGGGTTTCGACCCCTCCATGACGTAGGCCAATTGCTTGCCCGTGGACACCTTGACCCGTACGTTGGACGGGTTGGTGGGCAGGCTGGCGGGGCGGTTGTAAGCCTGGTAGGCGGCGAGTCCGCTGCTTGGGGTCGGAGAGCAGGAATGCAGACCGAGGCAGGCAAGTGCGGTTAACAACGGGGTGATGAGGAGTTTGATATTCATGGCTTGTCGCATCATGCCATCCGATTCGGGTCGCGGCAAGGGGGAAAAGTGCTACAATCAGGCAAGCATCAAGCTTGATGCTTGCAATTACGGGGAAAACCCCCCATCAACCGACGTCATGAAGTCCGAAAGCATCCAGAAATACCGTGCGTTCCCTGCGGTCGATTTACCTGATCGACAGTGGCCGGATCGCACGATTACCCGCGCGCCCATCTGGGCGAGTGTGGATTTGCGCGACGGGAACCAGGCGTTGCCGGTCCCCATGTCCATCGAGGAAAAGCTCGAGTTCTTCAAGCTCCTGTGCCGGGTCGGCTTTAAGCAAATTGAGATCGGTTTTCCATCGGCCGCCGACACGGAATTCAACTTTTGCCGTCGCCTGATTGAAGACGACCTGATCCCGGAGGATGTTACGATCCAGCTTCTGGTGCAGACCCGCGAGCATTTGATCCGTCGGTCGTTTGACGCGATCAAGGGGGCGAAACGCGTGATCGTGCACATCTACAACTCGACGTCGCCGCTGCAGCGCCGGATCACCTTTGGTGGTGCCTCACGCGAGCAGATCAAGCAACTGGCCATTGACGGAGCGACGCTGGTGAACGAGTTGGCCCCCACGATCCCGGAGACGGAAGTGATCCTGCAGTATTCCCCCGAATCGTTTTCCGACACCGAGCTGGATTTCGCCCTGGAGTGCTGTAATGCCGTGATTGATGTCTGGCAGCCGACCCCGGAGAAAAAAATGATCATCAACCTGCCGGACACGGTGCAGTGGACCACCCCCAACGTGCATGCGGACATGATCGAGTGGATGTGCCGTCATCTGAATTGCCGCGACTCGGTGATCGTCTCGCTGCACACCCACAATGACCGTGGCACGGGTGTCGCCGCCACCGAGCTCGGCCTGATGGCGGGTGCCGACCGGGTGGAGGGCACGCTGTTTGGCAATGGCGAGCGGACCGGCAACCTGGATATTGCCAACGTCGCCTTGAATATGAACAGCCACGGCATCCAGACGGGGCTTGATTTTTCCGACCTGCCGTCACTGCGTGCCGTGTACGAGCGCGTTACCCGCATGACCGTCAGCGAGCGACATCCCTACGCGGGAGAGCTTGTTTTCACCGCATTTTCCGGGTCTCACCAGGACGCCATCAAGAAGGGGCTCGACCGACGCAAGGAGGAGCTGAAGAAGTCCCCCGATGTGCCATGGGCCGTTCCCTACCTGACCATCGACCCCCAGGACATCGGCCGTTCCTACGAAGCGATCATCCGGATCAACTCGCAATCGGGAAAAGGTGGAGTCGCCTATGTGCTTGATCGTGAGCACGGGTTTGACTTGCCCAAAACCATGCACCCGGTGGTGGGCGGGCGGATCTACGCCCTGGCTGACGAGTTAGGACGCGAGCTGACTGCGGATGA
>JBFERY010000099.1:0-8748 GCA_041548785.1 Oceaniferula sp. | reverse complement strand
GGGAAGTCAGGAGTCAGGAGTCAGGAGTCAGGAGTCAGGAGGCAGGAGGCAGGAGGCAGGAGTCAGGAGTCAGGAGTCAGGAGTCAGGAACAGAATTGATTGACGAGTGATGATTGTTGATTTTCGATTGTTGAAGTAGGCTTCCGCCTCTGCGCCAGCTCTTCACTTCAGCAATCAACAATCGTAATTCAACAATCATCAATCATCCGACCACCGTCGGGAGTCGGGGAGTCTGGGTGGGGTTAGATCAGGACGGGTTTGTGGTTGGTGGGCAGGGTGACTTCGGAGGGTGGGCCGGGGAAGTTGTCGGCGATGAATTTGTCCCAGACGTTGCGTGTTTCGGCGGAGATGGTGGCGCCGAGTTGTTCCTCGCAGGTGCTGCAGATGAGCATGGGGAAGGGGCCTTTGATGAGGTGGTTGCCGGAGAACATGGCGCCGAGGGTGAAGTTGGGGGTTTCCTGGCGCGATTTTGCGCACGTGATGCATTGGTCGATGTAGGCGTCGGCCTCGGAGTCGTCGCCGAGTTGTTGTTCGCGCGATTCCATGTCGGTGTGGTCGTGCATGAAGTCGAACATGGCGACACGGGATTTTTCCGAGAGTTGGGCATTCATCTTTTCCCGGCACTCAATGCACATGGCAAACTCAAACACGCACTCGTCTCCCACGTAGGATTGGTTGACGATATGCATGCTGGCGTGGTTCAGCTCGCAACCGCAGTCGCAGCAGTGACTGAAGGGTTGACCGGTTTCGTGGGAAAAGAAGAGGGACGGCATGTCGGGGAGTGTGCCGTTTTTTCAAGATAATTCAAGCGTGACCGGGCAGTGGTCCGAGCCGAGCACCTCGGAGAGGATTTCCGCCTTGGTGACGCGATCCATGAATGATTGCGAGACGCAGAAGTAATCGAGTCGCCAGCCGATGTTTTTGCCGCGTGCGCCGGCGCGGTAGCTCCACCAGGAGTAGGCGTCGGTGGTATCCGGGTAGAAATGGCGGAAGCTATCGGTGAAACCGGTGGAGACGATCTGGTCGAAGCCGGCACGTTCCTCGTCTGAAAACCCCGCATTGCGGCGGTTTTGCTGGGGGCGGGCGAGATCGATTTCCTGATGGGCCACATTCAGGTCGCCGCAGAAGATGACGGGTTTGGATTTTTCCAGGTTTTTGCAGTAAGCGAGGAAGTCGGCGTCCCAACGTTGGCGGTAGGGGAGGCGGAGGAGTTCGTTTTTCGAATTGGGCGTGTAGACGGTGACGAGATGGAAATCGGGGAACTCGGCGGTGATGACGCGGCCTTCGGCATCGTGTTCGTCGATTCCCATGCCGTTGGCGACGCTGAGCGGTTCGTGCCGGGTAAAGATGGCGGTGCCAGAGTAACCGGGTTTTTCAGCGGAGTTCCAATAGGTGTGATAACCCGCCATTTCCAGCGGCAGGTCGACTTGTTCAGCGCGGGCTTTGGTTTCCTGGAGGCAGAGGATGTCGGGTTGATGATCGGTGAGGAACTGGGCGAAGTTCTTTTTGATGACGGCGCGGATGCCGTTGACGTTCCAGGAGATGAGGCGCATTGGTAAATGGGAAATGGGAAATGGGAAATGGGAAATGGGAAATGGGAAATGGGAAATGGGAAATAGTTGGGGTGCCGCTGGGGCGGCGGGGAGCCGCCTAGCCTGGTGGCCAGGCGAGTTGGCGGCCGGCGAGGATATGGAGGTGGAGGTGGGGGACTGCCTCGCCGCCGTCCGGGCCATTGTTGATGACGGTGCGGAAGCCGGCGGTGGCGAAGCCCTCCTGGCGGGCGACTTTCTGTACCGTGAGCAGGAGGTGGCCGAGGGTTTCCTGATCTTCGGGGGAGGACTCGGCGATGCGGACGATGGGTTTTTTCGGCACGACGAGGAGGTGGACGGGGGCCTGCGGGTTGATGTCGTGGAAGCAGAGGCAGAGGTCGTCCTCGTAGATGATGTCGGCTGGAATTTCCCGATCGGCAATTTTTTGGAAAAGGGTTTTGCTGGCCATGGTGGTGACGGGTGGGGGGTGTCTTGCGGGGGAGACTGCGCGCCCGGTTTGTTATCTAGGTGAGATCGAGCGTGATCTCACGTGCGTTGGGCAGTGAGGAATGTCCGTGGGTCATGAGAAAACTGAGGATTTCCTCGTGCAGTCGCTCACAGGGGGTGGTCCAGCGATTGACACCGCGCAGCATTTTGACGCAATCGCGCGTGCCGGTGAAGCGGAGAATCTCGACGCCGTGCGTGCGGAGTTCTTCGATTTCGTCGTGAATCCTGTTGAAGAAAATGAGTTCGAACCCGTTGCCGGCCTCTTTGGCGGCGCGGCTGAGGGAGAGGGTGACAGGCGGGGCGAGCAGCGGCAGTGTCTGGGCAATGGCGTCGCAGCCGATGCGTTCCAGCATCCTGCGGACGCGGGCGTGGAGCTCCTCGATGGTGAGGACGCGGAGCGGGCACTTGTTTTCAAGATAATGCACAATGCCCTCTAACAGGTCATCGATGAAGGGGAAGTCCTCGCGTTCGGCGGCTTTGGCGCCGCGGAGGATGGCGTCGCGCAGCCACTGAGTATCATAGCCGGTCACCTGGTGACGGCCGATTTGGAGGACGGGTCGATTTCCGACAATGCAGATCATGCGGAGGGGGGAGGCGGGTTATTCCTTGAAGAGTTTGCGTTGATAGGGGTCGCGTGCGGCGCGGCGTTCGAGGGCCTGGATTTCGCGGATGAACTCACCGACGTCCTCGAACTGGCGGTAAACGGAGACATAGCGAACGTAGGCGACGGGGTCGATTTCATGGAGTTTCGCCATGACTTTGGGGCCGATGCTGCTGGAGGGGACCTCGGAGAGGTTGTCCTTGTGGAGTTCGGCGAGGATTTCCTCGACGGCCCGGTCGAGCCTGTCCATGGGGACCGGGCGTTTCTCGCAGGCCTTGACGAGGCCGCGGAAGATTTTTTCACGGTTGAGCGATTCGCGGGTTCCGTCGCGTTTAACGACCTGGAGTTCGGTGCGTTCGATTTGTTCGTAGGTGGTGTAGCGGTAATCGCAGGCGAGGCAGACTCGGCGTCTGCGCGTGGTGGTGCCATCCTTCGACATTCGGGAGTCGATGACTTTGTCCTTGAGGGATCCGCAGTGAATACAACGCATGAGCAGTTCAACCCGGTTGGGGTCGATGCTTCATATCCTAGATCAGCATATATGGCACCATCAAAGAGAAAATGACACTATATTTAGTCGGATTGGCCGATTTCTAAGGAAGCGGAACGATTCTTTTTAAAAAGGGGGAGGCGCAAAAGCCAGCCACCTGATCTGGACAAAAAATATCCAGCGGGTGGCGGTGGTCCCTCCTTGGGGGCTGGGGGCGCGTTATTTTGGCAGGGCTACTTTAGCGTCGACACTTATTGAGTAAGTCGTCGAGGTAGTAGGTGACCTGTTCCAGTCCGTCGCGCCACGTGCTGGCGTCGAGCACATGGAGGTTGTCGCGTGCCTCGTCGAGGATGCGGGCTGCGGTATCGAGGGAGGACTCCACGGAACCTTCGTACTCGGCGATACCGATGAGAACGGGGAGGTCGAGTGGTTGTTGTTCGATGATGCGTTTATTGAGTTTCTCACGCTGGGCGGGGTCGGCTTTTTCCAGCAGATTGAGCAGTGGCAATGTGAGTTTTCCTTTTTCGAGGTCGGTGCGCAAGGTTTTGCCGACTTGGGCCTCGGTGCCGACGAGATCCAGGCAGTCGTCGTAGATTTGGTAGGCGGTGCCGAGTTTGAGTCCGTACTGGTAGAGCATTTCCTCGGTTTCCTGGGAGACGCCTGAGAGTGATGCGGCGATGCCTGTGGCGGCGGCGAAGAGGGCCCCCGTTTTCATCTCGATGATATGGAAGTAGTCTTTCTTGGTGAGGGTGAGGTCGAAGCGTCGCTGGGTTTGCATGACCTCGCCTTGACAGACTTCACGGGACGCATGGCCGACCTTTCTGCAGATATTGATGTCATCAAAATCGGTGGCGAGGTGCAGCGAGTGGGAAAAGAGGGCGTCACCGAGGAGGACCGCCATGCCGTTGCCCCATTTGGCGTTCGCGGTGGGGACTTTGCGTCGGGTGTCTGCCCCGTCGATGATGTCGTCGTGCACCAGAGTGGACATGTGGACGAGTTCGAGGATGACGCCTATTTTGATATGGTCGTCAGTAATGCCGCCTGTGGCGCCCCCTGCGAGAATGGAGAGTATGGGTCGGATCCGTTTGCCGCTGGTGTTGCAAATGTAGTCGACGTACGGTGCGACGGTCGGGTCGAACGCATGCACTTGGGCACGGATTTGTGCTTCCACCTCCTTGAGCTCCCTTTTCACCAATTTGAAGGGGATTTTGGGATTGGGCTTGGGGTTTGTATTGGATTTTGTCAGTGACATATTTGAAAAACGGGGTCCCTGATGATGAGCATAGATGGGAGGGCTTGGCAACCGTTATCCTTGATTGTTATCCTTGACCGCCATGCTTGGGTCGGAACGACAGTGGCGCTGTCGCGCTCATTGATGCGACAGGTTGGCCTAGGTGGGGTCGGGCTGTGATGCGAAATGGTAGCGCGCGCTTTCCAGGATACCGCATGAGATCTCGCTGAATTCGAGGCCGGAGGTGTTGATCTCGATGTGGGCGGCTTGTTCGTAGAGTGGCGAGCGTTCCTCGAGCAGGCTGGTAATGACGGCCATGGGGTCGTCGCATTGGAGCAGTGGACGGTTGGAATTTCGCGAGGTGCGGGCCAGGATGTCCTCGGGTGTGCATGAGAGCCAGACGACGAAGCCCAATTGGCGCAGGAGCGGCAAGTTGCCGGGGCGGGTGATCATGCCGCCTCCGGTGGAGATGATGTGGTGGCTGGTTTTCGCGGCGACCAGGTGTTCGAGCAGTTCGGTTTCGAGTTGGCGGAAGCTGTCCTCGCCGTCTTGCTCGAATATTTCGGGGATGGTTTTTCCTGTTTGTCGGGTGATGGCGTGATCGGTATCGAGCAGGCGGTAGCCCAGGTTTTTGTTCAACTCATGGCCGATGGTGGATTTGCCACAGCCCATGAAACCGATGAGCACGATGTTGTGCATCGGTAGGGGTGTGGTTTCGTGCCCTTGATCCATGTGGCGAAGCCTAGCGCGAATGAAAGGAGGATGCGATAGGGAAGATTGGAAAAGTTGTCATGATCCTGCAGATGGGATTACGGCAATTTGGCGTGGCCTCTATGCCAGCGGAAGGGTCAGGATGACCCGGAGGCCGCCTTGGCGCAGGTTTTCGCAGCTGGCGGTTCCTCCGCACCCTTCCATGCATGTGCTGACGATGGCGAGACCGAGTCCGGTGCCGCCGTCTTCCCGGGTGCGGGCACCATCAACACGGTAGAAGGGTTCGAAGATGCGTGGCAGGTCTTGGTCGGGGATGCCCGGGCCATTGTCATCGACCAGGATTTCCAGGGAGTCGCCTGAGGTGGATGTATGGATGAGGATTTCCGTGCCGGGTGCGTGGAGCATTGCGTTGCGCACGACATTGCCGAGGGCGCGGCGCAGCAGGTGCGGATTGGCCTTGGCCCGGGTATTGCGCTGGATGTCGACGGATGCCGTGGTGGCCCCTTCCCGGTCGACGACCTCACGGGCGAGCTCGGCCAGGTCGACGCTTTCCAGGGTGACTTGATCAGGGCTGATGGACGCGCGTGAGAAGTCGAGGAGTTCATCGACCATCGAGCTCATTTGTTGGACCTCATCGCGGAGGTCGTTGATGGTCTCGGGCGATGCTTGTGTCTGTTGCTCGAGCACGCCGAGGGAGAGTTGCATACGGGCGAGCGGGGTGCAGAGTTCGTGGGCAATATCGCTGGTGAATCGTTTCTGGCCATCGACGTATCCGCGGAGTCGTTGGCGCAGGCGGTCGATGGCCATGCCGAGGCGCCCCAGTTCGTCTCCGCGGTGGCTGATGTCATTGGCCTCGAAATTGCCTCGGGCAATGGAGATGGTGCGTCGGGTGAGCCGGCGGATGTAGCGGGTGATACTCCAGGCGAACGGAACCCAGAGAACGATGGAAATGGCGACGATGGCCGCGCCCAGGCGCCACCACGGGCCGGTGTCAAGAATGAGCCCGTTGGCGCCGAGCGTGGGCGACTTGATCAGGAGGAGGACGGAGGGCGGACGGCGATTGCCCCCGCCGGGCCGGCCGAGGCCGATCCGGTTGACGAACCAGTAGTCGCCGTGCTCATCTTGAACGGCAAAAAGCAAGCGGGCGTGGACCGGCATGGTGTCGTCGAGGTCGTCCTCCTGGCTGCCCTCCTGGCTCCCGTGTCGTCGGCCCGGTCCTCTTTCCGCGGGTGGTCCGGGACGGGCGAAATCGGCACCTGCCTCGAAACCAAAAGGCTTGGCTGGCGGCCCCGGTCCTCTTTTTGTTCCGTCGCGCCCATTTGCAGGCCCTTTCCCTGGCGCTTTCCCTGGTCCTTGGGGGCGGTGGATCGGCGGCTCGAATTCCGTGAGTCGGGAGAGGACGCTTTCCGGGGGGGAGAAGTTGCTCCCGGTGAGTGGGTTGCCATCGTTGCGCAGCACGAAGAACGAGAGTTGGTGTTGCTCCTCCAGCGATGCCAGAAGATCGGGCCAGTCGGTTTCGTTATGGCTGCGGAGGTTTTCTCCGGTAAGTTTGGCAAGTGTGGTGATCCGGTCACCTGCCGGCCCCGCGATGAGGTTGTCCAGACTGAAGTACTGTCGGGTAAAAACACCCACGATGACGCCGATGAGCAGGATGTTCAGGAGGAACCATCCGGCGATACGGGCGTAGAGGGGGATGTGGAACTTCATGGGGGGCGAGTGGCTGACTGCTTGTTCAGTGGGTTTGTTAGGCGTCCGGATCGATCAACTGGTAGCCCACGGCGCGGATGGTGCGGATATAGCGGGGCGATTGTGCGGGGTCGCCGAGTTTTTTGCGCAGCGAGGAGATGTGCACATCGATGGATCGGTCGAACACATCGTAATTGCGGTCGGAGATGTCATCGAGCAGTTGCTCGCGGCTTTTCACCCTGCCGCTGGCGCGCATCAGGCTGGTGAGGATGGAGAACTCGAGGGCGGTGAGTTCGAGCGGGTGCTCGGCTTGCAGCGCGACGTGGGTGGACTCGTTGAGGCGCAGGTCCCCCACGATGATATCCCGGGTGATGTCGGGGGCACCCTCGGATGCCGGGCTATGGGTCCGGCGTGTCACGGCGCGGAGCCGGGCCAGCAATTCGCGGGTGGAGAAAGTTTTCGGGAGGTAGTCGTCGGCGCCGATTTCCAGGCCGACGATACGGTCGGTTTCCTCGCCTCGCGCCGTGAGCATCAGCACCGGGACCTGCGAGTGTTTCCGGAGCTCCCTGAGGATTTCAAACCCGTCCATACCCGGCAGCATGACATCGAGGATGACGGCGTGGTAATTGCCTGCGACGGCCGTTTCCAGTCCCATGGGGCCGGTATGGCGGAGATCGACATCGTAGCCGAAGGGGGTGAGGTATTCCTTGAGCAGCCGACAGTATTTCTGATCATCATCGATCACGAGGACGGGAATGGATGTTGTTTCCTGCATGGGAATGTGAGTGTAGCAATAAATTGGCAAATGGGTGATAATTTTACACAGGCTTAACAAAAAAGTGCGGCTGGGGACGATGGCTTACGGAGCATGGGAAGCCGATGCCCGTCGAGCAACAACAATGCATCAAAAACCAGTTTGCCCTGCCTCCGAGGTAGGGGACGGCAGACAATCTGCGCCGACAAAAAAGCGCAGCCGCAGCGGGCACGGGATGTGCGCGGCTGTGGCTGCGGTGTGGTGTGAATAGGGCGAGAGGGTATTTAAGACCCGGTAATCCTGGAGATCCTGATCCCTAGACGTCCTGATCTGGCTCGGTGGGCATAAACCGGTCGGTGAACGAGATGATCTTGGGTCGCACCAGGTTGCGGTAATCCTCGAAGAGCAGGGTGACGACCTCGGAGTGGGTGCCGGCGCTGAAGGTGATGTATTCATCCTCGGCGAGGCTCTGTGCGACGAAGGTTTGCATGCCGTAGAGGTTGCCGAACGGGGGCATGGCACCCAGTTCACAATCGCGGAACAGGTGGGCGAACTCGGCTTCGTCGGCGAGGCGCATGTTGGCGGTATGGAGGGCATGCATCATGCGGCCCGAGTTGATGCGGTAATTGGCGGGCAGGACGGCCATCGCGAGTCGGTTATCGAGATGCATGATGACCACCTTGGCCATTTGCTTGCCCGGCACGTGTGCCATGGCGGCCACCTCCATGGCGGTGAATGCCGGGGAGTGGGTGGTGGTGGTGTATTTGATGTTGTGAGCATCCAGGTGCTCCTTGAGTTTCTTCGTGATCATGGCTTCGGGGGGTTAGGGTGTTGGTGGGGGTTACGGTTGGACGCGGCTCACGTGCGTGCGTGACCCATCCGTCCGCGTATAAACTAGTCCATGTGACCGGGCATTCAAATAAAAGCGGGTAAAATCGCTCACCGCGTATTTGGCTTCTATTTTCACCCCGGATACGCTACGCCACTGGGCGTGAACGAAACACGAATCATTGATGCCTCCGATCCATCGGATCAAAACAAGATTGTCGAGGAGGTTGCCGGCCTGCTGGAAGCGGGGGAGGTGGTGGCCTTGCCGACGGAAACGGTCTACGGGCTTGCGGCCGATGCCTTGAATGCGGAGGCGGTGGCCAAGGTGTTTGCGGTGAAGGAACGGCCGGAGTTTGACCCCCTGATTGTGCATGTCGGGTCGTTCGAGCAGTTGGACGAGGTTGCCGAGGT
>JBFERY010000098.1:0-8769 GCA_041548785.1 Oceaniferula sp. | reverse complement strand
CGCTGTCGGATGCAGCGACTTGTTAGACGACATTTTTGATTAGTCAACCCAAGCACGCTCGGAATAGTCCAGCACTCTGTCCAATGAACCGCTGCACGTCAGACCGGGGGGAATCGTCTCTGTCTGGATTAATGTGGGCGAAGGAAAACCATTCCCCCACCCTTGATGACGACTGAGCCAGATCAGAATAATCAACTGGGAAACACTCCACGGATGAGCAAGGTAATAATCGTTCCAATTCCAACAGAACGGGAGGAAGATTCTTATTATTGGCTAACAGTATTAGATTATCTAGGAGGGATCCGGGACTTGTTTCCTATTATCAGAACAAGAAACGGGGAGGACGCTTGTAACCATATAGGAATACAGCCGTCTAGCAAGGGAGATCTTCGGCGTAAGACCAGGTGAGGTTCCATGCCTCCAGACAACTCGGGCGATTTAGTTTGGAAATGTTAAGTATACCCGCCGGCTTTAGTTGAGGAATGCAAACAACCTGGGGGATTTATTTTGTGCAAGTCAACTAACTGCATCTTTTCTTCCCAAAATGCCCTTCGTTGCTTTTTTTAGGTAGACTCCACCCTGTTTATTGTTAGTATGTTCTTATGAGTAGTGATAATTCAGACCCTGACAGAAACCCTTTGTCCGTCGATTGCAAACATCAATCAACAGGGGGCTCCCCGGCCGCATCTTATTCAAAGGGCCATACTCAGGCTGACACCCGGGATGGCAGGAAGGCAGCACATCAGAACCGATCCAGGGAATACCATCGGTATCCATGGTGGGCGGATTTGGATGCTTCCCGGAATATCACGGCATGCGATAAAAACGGGTTTGAGATGGTTCTCTCCTGGTTTGAAGGATGGAGGTTAGGGCATCGGAAAGCTCCGGGTCAGGAGGCTGCACGTGAATTCTGGAAAGTGCAGGTAATGGAGGGACGGGCAAGGGAGGATTGGCAGAAGGAGCAATGGGCTGCGGCGTTCCGTTGGTATCTGCAATGGCTGGAGTTCTGTCGCCAGACGGGAAAATCCAGTCAGGGGCTTGCCGAGAAGGTCAGGGATTCTGTTGAAAACACTGCGGCGAGGCGCGGGCTGGCATATCGCACCAGACTCTCCTACGGTGCCTGGTGCGCCAGGTTTGCCCAGTGGGCCGGCTCACGGGAAAGAATACTGGATGAGTCTGCCGCCCGGCAATGGTTGTCTTATCTGGTCAACGAGACGGGCATCAGCTTCTCAACCCAGAAGAGCGCGCTCAACGCACTGGTATTCCTTTACAGGGACGTCTGCGGACGTGAGGAAGTTGATCTTAAAGTCAAATTCAGAAAGACGGGCACCCGGATACCGGTCGTGCTCAACAAAGAGGAGTTGGCCTGTCTGTTTAAACATATGGGGGATAAGTATCGCATCATGGCGGAGCTTCAATACGGTGCCGGGTTACGGGTCAAGGAGCTGGTGAGGCTTCGCGTGAAGGATATCGACCTCGATGACGGGACCCTGGTCATACGACAAGGCAAGGGGGACAAGGACAGGGTTACCGTGCTTCCGGAGAGCTTGAAGAAGAAGCTGGGGAAACTCGTTGATGCCAACCAGCTGGTTCACCTTGAGGATCGTCGGCAGAAGGTGGAGGGGGTCTATTTGCCCGGGGCGCTGGCACGCAAAATGTCCAATGCCGCAACAAGCTGGGAGTGGTTCTGGTTATTTCCCCAGGACCGCTTGTCGAAAGACCCGGAAAACGGCGCGGTACGGAGACATCATGTCAGCACGAGCGTCTATGGACAGAACATCAACAAAGCTGCGAAAAACGCCAAGATCGCAAAGAGGGTCACCAGCCATTGTCTGCGGCATAGCTTTGCTACCCACCTCTTGGAACAGGGAACTGATCTGCGAAGCATCCAAACCCTGCTGGGCCACTACGATGTCAAAACAACGGAAATTTACACCCATGTGGCCAAGGGCATCAGCAAGGCCGGTATCCAAAGCCCGATGGACAAGCTTTAGCGACGCGCTGACGGGCAGTCGGAAGCCCATCAATCACTCTTGGTGCGCTCCCTTCAACCCCTGTTTAGTTTCCTAGAAGCCTCCGCCCTTGGTCGATTGGCCGGAAAACGGCGAAAACCACGCTAAAAAGGAATGAAAATGGCTGTGGCATGCAGAAAACTTACACACGCTATGAAAGTAGGGGGTGACCGCGGAATGTCAAAAACCAATGTTAGGTATCTTGCGCCAGGGCGGTCAAGCTGGGGGGACATGAGCAGTTGATGCCTTCCTCTTTTGCTGAAGCTTCGGCGAGACAGGACGGCGCTCGACGGGACGGCGAGACAGAACCCCAGACGATCCCCAGACAGATCCCCAGACAATCAGCCGGCCGGGGCCAGCGGGAGAGCCGCCACTACTCGACCTTACGCCGTCCCTGCATGGCACGCATCAGGGTCAGCTCATCGGCGTGGTCGAGGCCACCGCCTGCGGATATCCCCTGGGCAATCCGGGTTACGGAACAGTCGCGTGACGCCAGGATTTCCGCGAGGTAATTGGATGTCGCCTCCCCTTCCACGTCAGCTCCTAAGGCGAGGATGACTTCGACCTTGGGCGTATTTTCCAGCCTGCGGAGCAGTGGCGCGATCCTGAGATCATCGGGCGTCACATGGTCGAGTGGTGAGAGTTTTCCGCCAAGGCAGTGGTAGAACCCGTTGAACGCTCCCGACCTCTCCAAGGGCAAAACATCCGTTGCCTGTTCGACCACGCAGAGTTCATGGATATCGCGGCTGTCGTCGTCACAAACCGGGCAACCGGTGGTCGTGGCAAAAAACCCGCACACCTCACAGGACGTCACCTGCTCCTTGGCACGGCAAATCGACTCGGAGAGCTCCAGCGAGTTCGACTTTTCATGCTGCAGCAACCAGACGGCCACACGCTCGGCACTGCGCGGCCCGATTCCGGGAAGGCGCTTCAGCTCGGCAATGAGCTCGACAACAGGTTGTGGGTAATCAGCGCGGGCCATCTACTTGGTTTTCTCCTTGGGTTTCCGGGGTTGATACTTGGCATCCGGATCCTTGTCTTTCGCATCCGGAGCCTTCTCTTTCTTGACCGCGACGGGATGCGCCGCAACCCCGACCATGTTATATAAAACTTCATTGTGCAAACTTAGGCCGTCGCACGGCATGACATGATGGCTCACGTACATCATGGTGCAGAACCAGGTCCAGAAGACACCCACCAAGGGGAGGAACGGAGAAAAATAGACATTCCAGACGGCAAAGGTCGGCACCATGGCCAGCACAATGACCACCATCGTCACGCCCAGCACCATCCGCCGCCAGGTGCCGGCGGAATCCAGGACCGCAAATGCCAGCCCCCAACAAAACACCGCACCCATCATCACCAGCACCGGCGTGCTCAGGACGTCCGGCAGTCGGCCGCGAAAAACAGGATCAAGCAGCGCCTGCTGTAATCGGGCGTCGCCGCGCACAAACAAGCCCAGCACCTGCATGGCCACCGCCAGGGCAAGCCCGACGCCCCCGTACAACAAGCCGGGGCCGCCCACCCTGCCCGCCGGGACACCGTGATTTTGATGATGGGAACTCATGGATCTGTCAGCTCAACGCACGGGAAGAAAAACAAGCTTAGCCGGCACCGTTGCCCTCCGAGCCATTGGCCTCACTCGCTTCTTTTACCCCCTGTCGGGCGCCTGCCGCGTCAGTATAAGACTGAACCACGCTCTCACTCAAGAATTTGTCGGCATCTTCCACCGCATCCACTCCGAGTTCAAACTCGCCTTGACCGGTATTTTTCTGAATCAGCTTCAAGCCGAATTGATAGTCCTTGAAGCGCTGTTGGCAGATCTGCAGGACACTACGCCCCTGGTCCGCCGCCTCCAGACCTAACAAGTTGACCGCATCATCGGTGACCCTGACCCGGAGCGCGTGCTTTTCATAGAACTCACGGCAGTAGAGGTCAGCCTCCTCGCGCGCCTTGGCAACATCCACCCGCCGACCCAGCTCACGGTATTTCTCAAGCACCTCGTCATGTTGATCGATGAGCTTGGCATCAATACTTAACTCGCTGACCGCCGTGCCCGGCAGTTCAAATTTGAAATCGCGCAGTAAGCTTTCGCACACCGTCATTAGGGCGCGGGCACCCGTCTTCTCGCTCTCGGCCATCTCCGCAATCCGTTCGATGGCGGAGGTTTCAAACTTCGCCTGGATTCCGTAGGCGGCGAACTCCCGTTCGTACTGGCGCAGCAGGCTGCCCTCGGAATGTTTCATGATGTTGACAAAGTCCTTCGCCTCTAACTTCTCACAAACAACACGCACGGGAAGCCGGCCGATGAATTCCGCTTCGAATCCGAAATCGATGAAGTCCTGGGTATTGACCTGACCAAACAGTTCCTCGTCAAGCGGGTGCTCGGTCACATCCGCACCAAATCCTATCTGGCCCGAGCGCAACCGTTTTTTCACCATCTTCTCGAGGCCGGAGAACGCACCACTGACAATGAACAGGATATGGCGCGTGTTGATGACATCTTTCCCCGCGCCCTTGCCACTCTGGAAATCCATCATCGCCATCATCTGGCTCTTCATGTCGTTGGGGTTACGCGCGGCCACCTCGGTTTCCTCCATGAGCTTCAGCAGAGTCGTCTGCACCCCGCGACCACTGACATCACGCCCCATGCTCTGGCCACCGCCGCTGGCAAGCTTGTCGACTTCGTCGATATAAACAATGCCATACTCGGCAAGCTCGATATCCCCATCGGCTTTCTGCACCAGCTCACGCACCAGGTCATCGACATCGCCACCGACATACCCTGTCTCGGAAAACTTGGTGGCGTCCGCCTTGACAAACGGCACACCAATCATCTCGGCAATGTGTTTCACCAGGTAGGTCTTGCCCACACCGGTCGGGCCCACCACGATGACGTTCTGCTTTTGATACTCGATGCCATCGGGGATCTTGCCATGCTCCTGCTCCAGACCGCGCATGTACTTGGCGTGGTTGTAATGATCACAGACCGCAATCGAAAGTGCCTTTTTCGCCTCGTCCTGGCGGATCACAAAACGGTCCAGATGCGCTTTGATGTCGCGTGGCTTGTAGTTGAAATCAAAAATGGCATCCGCCCGGTCCATTGTCTGCGGCTCATCCACGCCCGTGCCGGCATTGTGGGTTTCGCCCGGGGTATTAAACCCGGGAAATGACATCGACGCGTCCACGCCCATCTTACCAAACATGTCTTTGAGCATCTTCTGCAACTCATCGGCATCCGGCATATCCTTGTCTTTCTTATCGCTCATCGCGCGGACTATTCCCCAGCCGCTGCTGACACGCAACTGAAACTTGTTCCATTCATCCCGCCAACCTGTCAGTCAGATCGCCACCTCCCGTCCTCCCCCATCGCCCCCCCGAGCGGGAAGATGACAGAAAAAAATAGGTCTAACCCCTGTCTCGTCCCCCCGTATCGTCAATGCTCGCAGCCCTGATCCCGCCCCCCGCCGGCAATTGCAGGGCGACCAAGACAGGGCGCCCAAGCTGGGGAGAGATGAGCAGTTGATGCCTTCCTCCCCCGCTGAAGCTTCGGCGAGACAGGACGGCGCCTGACAGAACCGGAGCTCGCGGAGATAGCCCTCGGGTAATCTGCAAAATGAACAGAATTTTTTCAAGAAGTAGGGTGGATCAACCCCAACATACCCCTCAAAGATCATTCGGCCTCTCCAACTCCCGTTATTGAGAAGCCTCATTCTGTGAAATTCTGTCAATTCTGTCTAAAAAATCCCTAGCTTGGGCGCCCCGCCGGCAATTGCTGAAATTCATCATTGCACCAATCTGAATTTCGCCGAAACTACCCCCCTATTAGCTGCAGCATATGAGCGAAGAACGCTACGAAATCAAAGGCAAAATCGGGCAAGGGGGCGTGGGCGCTGTCTATCAGGCATTCGATACCCAGCTTAACCGTGACGTTGCAATCAAACGGGTGCTGGCCGAGGGCGGCTACGAGGACCAGGAAGAGGCCACCAAACACCTGCTGAAGGAAGCCACGGCACTCTCATCCGTGCAACACCCGCATATCGTCACCGTCTACGACGCCGGCATCGACGCCGATGGCCCCTACGTCGTCATGGAGCTTATCGACGGGCGCACCCTCGATGAAATGGTGGAACGCGGCACCCTTACCTGGGACGACCTGCGCGAAGTCGCCCTGCAAACCCAGGAGGCCCTGATTGCCGCCCAGGACCTCGACCTCGTCCACCGCGACCTCAAACCCAGCAACGTCATGGTCTGCTGGCTGCCATCCGGGAAATTCCAGGTCAAGATCGTCGACTTCGGACTCGCCAAATTTTCCGCCGCGCCATCATTGCAGACCATCGACCACGGCGACGCCGTCTTCGGCTCGATCTTCTTCATGGCACCCGAGCAGTTTGAGCGCACGCCGCTCGACAAGCGCACGGACATGTATGCCATGGGCTGCCTCTACTACTACGCGCTTACCGGCGAATACCCGTTCACCGGAGACACCGCCGCCGAGGTGATGGCCAGCCACCTCCAACACCATGTCAAGCCCCTCAGCGAAGTCCGCCCGGATATCCCCCAGTGGGGCTGCGACTGGATTATGTGGCAGATCGAACGCTACATGGACGACCGCCCGGCAACCGCCCGTGAAGCCCTCGAGCGATTCCTGATACTCGACAAACAGTCAACCCAACCCATTACCATGACAGCACCCGACCCCGAACCGCCGACACCTGCAAAACCTAGATTCTTGTTTCCCAGTGACAATCCTCCTGTAGACCAGAGCCAGCCAGCGGAGTCGGCGGCACCTGTCGAGCCCATGCAAGCCGCACCTCCCGCCCCCCCGCAACAAGTGCAGGCGGCGGTTCCGCCGGCACCGGTGGTTCCTGTGCAGCCGACGCAGCCGACGCAGCTTGAACCGATCTCCCTCCAAGCTACCGAGCCCGTTCAACCCAAAACCGCCCCTCAGCCGATCACACCTCCCGGCGCCGCCGTCAGCCCTCACACCAAGGCCCAAAATCTCAGTCTGGAAGTGCCATCCGGCACCGCCGCTCAACCTGTCGCTGCCTCCCAACCTGTGGCCGGGCCTGCAGCTCCGGTCCAGCCCGCACAGGCTACGCCCCCACCTCCACCCGCACCGCCTGCACAAGCGGCGGCGCCAGCCACCCTGCCTGCGACCACACCCCTCGCAGCAGCCTCCGCCGTGGTTCCCCAGGCTGCCAGCCCGGGAGCTCTGCCCCAGTCGCCCGGCGGAATCACCCCCCTGCCAGCAAGCGCCAAAAAAACCATGCCGGCGGCGGCCAAATGGGCCATCATCGGAATGCTTGCCCTGGTGGTCGTCGTTACCGCCATCGTGATGCTCAGTCTCAACAGCGACCGCAAACAGACGGAAATGGTCAATGCGGTCATGAAACAAGCCGAAACCCTCAACGACGAGGGCAAGCTGCATGAAGGTATCGAACTCACCGAGGAGGAGCTCAAGGGCACGCTCGGCCGCGCCACCAGCATGGTCGAATCCAAGCAGCGTCCCATCCTTCTGAAAACCCTCGCCTACGCCAAGGCCAAGGGCAACTACAACGCCGATGAGGTCATCCTCACACATGTCACCTCCGCGCGATGCCCTGAAAGCATCCGCGCGAGCATCTTCAAAACGGTGATGAGCCGCAGGAAAAACGTCGGCAACATCCCAGCATTACTGGAGTTTGCCAAAAACACCACGGAGAACAATGCGGCAACAGAGGCCATCAATGCCGCCCGCTATTCCGCAGAGGGACAGCCGGCGGATGAATTCATCAACGATTTCCTCACGCTGATCAATGACACCGACTCCGCCACCGTGCGCAACGCGGCGGAAAGAGCTGCCGCCGCCCTCATTGCGGATTCTGCCAACAAGGCTGATTTCACCGCCCCCATCTACGGCTCCTACGAGTCAGCCATGAACGACAGCGCCAAGTTTGTCATGCTGCGATTACTCGGCGTGACCGGTGGGGAGAAATCCATCGAGGCCGTCACCTCCGCCCTGAAGTCGGATAAATTGCCCCTCCAGAGTGCCGCCATCGCCGCATTGAGCCAGTGGGCGGACGACAGTCAGATTGAGCTATTGATCGAGTTCATCGCCGAATCTGAAAACAAGACACTGCGGCAAAAAGCCTTCACTGCCGCCTACTCCTTCCTGCGCCTCGACCGCAAACGTGACACCGATGATCTTGAAGACTATTGGAAATCCTTTGCAGGCACGGCCCAGAGCCAGGGTGAAAAACTTCAGATCATCCGAGGCATGGCCAACCAAAAAGACGAATGGGCCATCTCCATACTCGAATACTTCACCGAGGACAAAGACGACCTCGTCATCGACAAGGCCGAGCAGGCCAAGGACCACCTCGAGCGCCGTCTCCGGGAGCAGGCCAGCGGCGGTGATGACGAATAGCCGTCCCGAACCGAAGCCCGGAGTCATACCCATTGAACAGTCATCTTACCACAATGATGGCTCCCTATGCTTGGGTGAAACAGTCAGCGTAGCTGAGACCGAAGGCACGCCGAATGATCGGATCCCAGCGGCGGCGCGCGTCAGTCACATAGCCCGTAATCACACCCACGATCCAAGACTCCAAGACTCCAAGACTCCAAGACTCCCCGACTCCAAGACTTCAAGACTTCAAGACTTCAAGACTCCACGACTCCACGACTCCACGACTCCACGACTCCACGACTTCCCGACTTCAAGACTCCACGACTCCACGACTCCACGACTTCAAGACTACAAGACTTCAAGACT
>JBFERY010000097.1:0-8790 GCA_041548785.1 Oceaniferula sp. | reverse complement strand
TCAGCACCAACAGGGGGTGGCAATTTGAATTTGGTAGCGGTGACCTGGTTTTCAAACCCGGAGAAACCCGCGTGTTCAGTCCGGCTGAAGGTGAATTGTATGACGAGACATACGCTAGAAGAGAAAGCGTTATCTCCCCAGGAGTTACGATACAGATGAAGCCGGGCGTACGTTACGAGACCGGTTACTATTATGGACTCGACCGGATTTTGGAACCAATGATCCCGGAGGTAGGAAACCGCAGGGAGATTCTTGAATATATCGAGACCAATGTGGATCGAAGGACCCTGACGCTGAATCCAGGATTTACAATGCAGGTGGACGCGAAATTCGACGTGGTTGGGCAACAGCGCGAACGAGTCGGGATGTGCGGCATGCACACTCAATGGAATGTGAATAGACGTAGAAATCCAGAGCATGGAATCTACTGGTCCTGCTATTACCCGGCGGATGCCGATGAGCTACATCCTCCCCAACAGGGCTTGGCGGGTGCCTCACTGGCGGAGTGTGAAGGCAATCCAGTGCCTTTCCTGTCGATGATCTATGGCTCGAGGATCGCGTCCCAATCCCACCAGGCGACCAAGGGTATGGTGCAGTGCAGCCCGCTGGTTACTTTTAGTTCTAGTGCGGGCTACTCATGGTATGCCGACGATTACCCCGGCACCTATACCATGACGAGTTCTCCATGGGATTTCAGTTATGTGCCGCACGCATCCGGTCCCGGCGATGACATGATGCCCAATGCCGACAACACGACTTTCAGTGGCTACATCGTTACCGGTGTGCGGAAGGCGGACGGGATTGATCGTGTGATCGCGACTGATCTTCCGGTCAGGCCATTGTTATCTATTGCCGACCTGACTCACTGGAGGCTGCGAGGCAATAATCCTGTGCCGCCACACGGACACAATTTGATTGGAAACTCTGATGCCGCGCCCCTAATTCCATCAAATAATGTGGTGGATCCGAGTAATAATGCCTATGCGGACAAGACCAGTAACGAACAGCAGGACGATTCCTACTGCGCGAACCACCTGCTCTTCGATGACTGGTTCTTCTCCTCGATCGCCCCCGAGCCGACCACCATCGGTCCGGATGGCAAATCATTGAAGGAGAATTACCGCGAGTTCCTAGAAGGCAAAGATCCTCTGGCCAATCGCGCCTACAAGCCCATCCTTGAGGACCTGGCTGCCAGCCGCGACGCGGCCGACGCCACCTATAACGAACAAGTCCTGCCGAAGGATTCCTGGAAGACCATCGCTTCGCGACTCGAGGTGGAAGGTATGTTCAACGTCAACTCGACCTCGGTCAAGGCTTGGCGTGCTCTGCTCAGGCATGCCCGTAATCAGAAGATTCCCTATCTGTCCGGCCCAGCGCAGGTCGATCTTTCGGGTTCAACCGACTACGCTTTTCCTCGGTCCGGGGTGTCCGGCCATGCCGAAGCGGGCAGGCCGGTTCCGGGCAGCTATTTTGCCACCAGTGAATTTGCTGGTTACCGTGTCTTCACCGAGGACATGCTCGATGGACTGGCCGAGCTCATTGTTGAACAGGTGCGCTTGCGCGGGCCGTTTCTATCGCTGTCGGAATTCATCAACCGTCAGTTGTCCGATGATGAGGATCTTGCCATCGGCGGCGCGATCCAAGTGGCTCTCAATAAACTGGCAAGGGATTCGTCGATCAATCCCTTTGATGTGATGCAGGGGGAGTCCGTGCCTTCGATCTCCAACCCGCCGGGGAGGCATGACTATGCGTTCGGGAAGGCAGCCGAGGGCTACAATACCTACGGTCTTCCAGGGTGGACGCGTCAGGCCGACATTCTTCGTCCGCTCGCGCCCATTCTCTCGGCCCGCGATGACACCTTCACCATACGTGCCTACGGTGATTCCCGTGATATTAAAGGCAATGTAGTGGCCCGTGCATGGTGCGAGGCTAGTGTGAAGCGTACCCGGAATTTCTGCGATTCGGCGGATGATCCTGATATCACCACGCTGCCGCAGCAGCGATCCAACAAGGATTTCGGCCGTAAATTCATCATCACCTCCTTCCGCTGGCTTAATGCCAGCGAGGTCTAGCTGCCAAGGGCCGGCATGAGCATCGATCGAGCATCCGAAATTCAACCATGAAGAACATCCGCATTCCATTTCTGAGAGCCCTGATGGCGGTTTCAGTCGCACTCCTCGCGGGTCAGGCCGCCGGACAGCAGGCGCAGCAAATGCGCACCTGCCGCATCCTGTACTTGTCTTCGAGTGGGGTTGCTCCGAAGGGGCTGCATCTGTTTGACGGCGTGACCAGCCGGGAGGTTGATCTGCCCCGCATGAACCTTTCCAAGGTCTACAAAATTGCACCAGGTCCCGTGATCCTGCGGATGTTTTCCGAGCCTGTCACCGATCCCAAGGCCTTGCCTGCCGGGGCGCCCTCGGTTAAAGTGCCGGCGAGCGCGGAGCACATCTATCTTCTGGTCACCGGTGACCGCAGCAATGCGGTGGCCCCCGTGAAATTGGTGGTGGTCGATGCCGACTACAAGCAGCTGGCCAGTGGGCAGATGCTGTGGTTCAATATGACGAAAAAAACCGTGGCTGGCAAAATCGGATCCAGCACCTTGAGGGTAAAGCCTGGTGCGAGGGCGGTTCTCAAAGAGCCCGCCAGAGGTCGCGAGAGCTATCCGGTAGAACTCTACTTCCGTATTCCCGGCGACGACTTCACCCACCCGCTCTGCGAGACCCGCTGGCGTCATGACCCCCGCAGCCGTGCATTGGCCTTCATCATGCAGGATGGCAACCGCCGTGTGCCGAGGATTTTCACCTACTCCGACTTCCGGCAACCTGCTAAAGAAAAGCAGGACCCTTGACATCGGTGCGTCCTACAATCCAAGTCCCAGCCATCGTGAGCATCTCAAGATATACCTCACCTTCGCCCCGCAGGATTTACGCAAGAGCTTCAACGGCCTAGGAGCCATTGTGGGAAATGACCTCAAGCTCGGCTTTTGTGATGGTGGCTTGCACCTCTTTACCAACAAAGCCCGGAGCCTCCTGCGGAAGCGACGTTGCCGCGGAGGAGGACGCGCCGGAAAATAAACCCGCCGCATCGCGACACAGCAAAAAATCCGCCTAGGGAAACTACAGGGCGACCAAGCTAGCGGTTTTTTAGACAGAATTGCCAGAATTTCACAGAATGAGGTTTCTCAATAACGGGATTGGAGGGGCCGCATGATCTTTGAAGGGCATGTGGGGTTGAACCGGCCTACTTGTTGAGAAAATCCTGTGCATTTTGCAAATTGCCTGAGGGCTATCTCCGCGCGCTCCGGTTCTGTCGAGCGCCGTCCTGTCCCGCCGAAGCTTCAGCGGAGGAGGAAGGCATCAACTGCTCATCTCTCCCTAGCTGGGTCGCCCTGTAGGAAACTAGGTGGCGCCTGCGGCGGTTTGGGTGAGGGCGTAAAAAAACCGCCCTGCTCGTGATGAACAGGGCGATTAAGTATGACTGAACACCGGCGTCGGGGACGCTGATATTAAGTCAGATTTTTCCTAGCCGTCGACGCTCTCCAGGATGGCTTCGCGCTCGCTGGCGGTGGGAGCCGGCAGTGCGTTGATGCGTTCCAGGATGGCGGCGCGCTCGCTGGCGATGGCAGGCGGCAGTTTGTCGCCGATCTTGTCGAGGAACTCCTGCTGGGTGGCGATTTCCTCGGCCCACTCCTCCTTGTCCAGGGTCATGACCTTGTTGAAGTCCTCCTCGGAGAAGTCGAGTCCTTCGGTGTTGAAGTCCTCGTAGTTAGGCACGGTGCCGACGAAGGTTTCCTTGCCGCCGACGTTGCCGGTGGCGCGTTTGAGGATCCACTCGAGCACGCGGGTGTTCTCGCCGAAGCCAGGCCAGAGCCATTTGCCGTCGGCATCCTTGCGGAACCAGTTGGTGTTGAAGATGGCGGGCAGCTTCTCCACCTTGTCGGCCATGTCGATCCAGTTCTGCAGGTAGTCGCCGACGTGGTAGCCGATGAAGGGCAGCATGGCCATGGGGTCGCGGCGGACGCCGGGCTTGAGGCCGATGGCGGCGGCGGTGACTTCCGAGCCCATCACGGATCCGACGAAGGTGCCGTGTTCCCAGCTTTTGGATTGGAAAACGAGCGGCATGGTGTCGGCGCGGCGTCCACCGAAGACAATGGCGTCGATGGGCACACCGTCCGGGTTGGTCCACTCGGGGTCGATGCACGGGCACTGGGACGCGGGGGCGGTGAAGCGGGAGTTCGGATGGGACGAGAGGCGTCCGCAGTCCGGTGTCCAGTCCTCGCCTTTCCAGTCGATCAGGTGGGCGGGTGCCTCGGCGGTCATGTCCTCCCACCAGACATCGCCGTCGTCGGTGAGGGCGACGTTGGTGAAGATGGCGTTTTCGAGCATGGAGTCCATGGCATTCGGGTTGGTCTCGTAAGAGGTTCCGGGTGCCACACCGAACCATCCGCACTCGGGGTTGATGGCGTGGAGTGAGCCGTCGGTGTGTGGCCAGAGCCAGGCGATGTCGTCGCCGATGGTGGTGACTTTCCAGCCCTTGTCGGCGAGCTCCTTGGGAGGCACCAGCATGGCGAGGTTGGTTTTGCCGCAGGCGGACGGGAAGGCGCAGGTGATGTAGCGTTTTTCCCCCTCCGGGCTTTCGATGCCGAGGATGAGCATGTGCTCGGCCATCCAGCCGTTTTTGCGTGCGATGGTGGAGGCGATGCGCAGTGCGAGGCACTTTTTGCCGAGCAGGGCGTTGCCGCCGTAGCCGGAGCCATACGACCAGATTTCCTGGGTCTCGGGGAAGTGCGAGATGTACTTGTCCTCGTTGCATGGCCATGCGCTGTCTTGCTGGCCTGGCTCGAGGGGCGCGCCGACGGAGTGCAGGCAGGGAATGAAGGTTCCGTGGCCGTCGCGACCGAAGTCGACCTTGCCGGCGGCCTCGTCCTCGAGGCGCTGCAGGATTTCGCTGCCGATTTTGGCCATGATGCGCATGTTGACGACAACGTAGGCGCTGTCGGTCACCTCGACGCCGATTTTGGCGAGCGGTGAATCGAGCGGCCCCATGCAGAATGGGATGACATACATGGTGCGTCCTTTCATGCAGCCTTTGAACTTCGGCTTGAGAAGTTCTTTCATGGCGGCGGGGTCGTACCAGTTATTGGTGGGGCCGCAGTCGGCTTCGTCTTCGGAGCAGATGTAGGTGCGGTCTTCCACGCGCGCCACGTCGGACGGGGCGGAGCGGGCGAGAAAGCTATTCGGGCGTTTTTCCGGGTTAAGGCGGGTGAATACGCCCTTATCTACGAGGAGCTGAGTGAGTTCGTCCCACTCGGTTTGCGAGCCGTCGCTCCAGACGACATTTTCAGGTTGGCAAAGCTGGGTCATTTCCTCGACCCATTGTTTCAATGGTTCATGTGTTGTGTTCATGTCGCTTGCACCTAAGCTGATCCCCTCTCATCTGACAATGGGAATCTAGGATATGCGCGTGTAAGGGCAAAAAATGACGATTCAGAGCTTGAAGGATGGTTTGTGCGGGGTATGATGCTTGGTTTTTAACGCCTACGCTGTGATCGATCATGTTGCTTTTTTGCAAGCGGCGATTGATTCTGCTTTGAGCACGGCGGCGGAGTGTATAGTTTGCCGATGAGCCAATTGACTGGAGTAATGAGTGAACCAAAAAATATCCATCTGTATGTGATCATGTCGCCGAACTATGCGCTGGTAGCGTCCCAACTGGAGCCGGCGGAGTTCGGTCGGCACTACTCCACGGGAAGTTCGCGGTTTTTCAGCGGCACCGTGGTTTTTGCCGAGATTGACAACACCTACCGGCACGATTTTTTCCGGATCGACGAGTTGTTGAAGGATGTGAGGGTTTCGCCTGACGGCAAGCCGAAGCGGACCAAGTTTATCGCCACCTACCGGGTGCTTGAGCACATTGACCTGTCGGCATTCCAGCAGCTCTACGTGGCCTCGGTCGAGGGGGAGGTGTTAGGTTTGAGGCAGGCGCCGTACGAGCGACAGCACGGGCCGGGGTTTGTCCGGACTTTTCAGGAGATATGTCCGTTCAGTGCGATTATTCTGTCGCACATGACGCCGCCGGAGTTTGGCGATTACATCACGGATCCGGGCCAGCCGAAGGGGGCGCCGAAGGTGATCTTCACGCAGATTGATTTGGATATAGACGACTTCCTGAAGCATATCGAAAAGAATCCGTTCCACCACAGTCCGTTGCCGAACGTGCATCCGCAGAAGTTGCGTGACCAGATTCTTGAAATCAAGGGTAACCCTAACAAGAGGACCAAGGGTGTTAGCCTGGACTCGGCCATTGACAAGCTGTCCTTCCTCCGCTTGCGGGGAGGCTTTTGGATCTGTGGTGGGGGCGAGATGATTTTTTATCCCATCCCCGATGAGGCGACTTTGGAGAAGGAGCACTACAGCTTTTACAAGTCGGTTTGCTGTTAGTTCCTGGGATGGGGTGCCGGATCATCATGCCGGCGAAGGATCCGAAGGACCAATTCCCGGCTCCGGGCGGGCCCGGCGGGTGCTAGGGTTTCAGCCTACTCCTTCGGCTTGCCGGATTTCCGGGCCGCTTTTTTGGCCGCGGTTTTTTTGCGGGGCTCGAACTCGAAGCCGATTTTGCCGGTGGTGGTGTCGAAGGTGAGGTAGGCGGTGAAGGCGCGCTTGGTGCGTTTCGAGACGAAGCCGGGGAGGAGGTCGGTTTTGCCTTTTTCGATGAGTTTGACCCCCTGCTCGCTCGGGATTTCGCACTGGAGGATGGTGCGTGAGATACGGACGCCGTCCGGGTTCTCCTTGGTGGTGATGGCGGGCACGTACCAGGCCTTGGAGGTTTCGTAGATTTGGACCTCCTTGCCGGTGGGGGTGGTGACGGTGGCGATGATCTGGTCCTCGCTGAGCTCGTCCCGTTCGTTTTCGCCGTTATCGAAGACGAAGCCGACTTTCCACTTTCCCTTTTTGCCGGTTTTCGATTCCTCCTGCTTGAGTTCCAGGCCGGCTTCGAAGGGTCGGTTGAAGCGGGACTTGAAGCCTTCCAAGGGGCCGACAAACTTCTTCTCCAGAAGTTCGCGGGCTTCGTCCTCGGTGATCAGGCGTGAAGCGATGTACTTGTTGGTTTTGAATCCGCACTCCGGGTTGTAGCACTCGTAGGTGGCGTCGGTGGTCCTGAGTTTGTCGGCCTGGCAGTTCGGGCAGGTGGCGATGAGATCGGGGAAGGTTTTGTCCTTGAGCTCGGCGGTATAGGCCTTGGCCTTGTTGACGATGTCCGAGGTGAAGGAGATGATCTCGTGCATGAACTCGGGGCGGGAGAGTTGCCCGTGTTCCATCTGGCGGAGCTTGCTTTCCCAGTCGCCTGTCATGGACGGCGAGGCGAGGGCGTGGATGCCGAGTTCGTCGGTGATCTCGATCAGGCGCAGGCCTTTGCGGGTGACCAGGATGTCGCGCCCGTCACGTTCGATGTATTTCTGGCGGATCAGGCCCTCGATGGTGGCGGCGCGGGTGGCCGGCGTGCCGAGGCCGCGTTCGGCCATGGCCTCGCGCAGTTCCTCGTCGTCGATGAGCTTGCCGGCGCCTTCCATGGCGGAGAGCAGGGTCGCCTCGTTGAACCGGGCGGGCGGCTTGGTCTCGTCGTGTTTGACCTCGATGTGGGTGAGTTGGGCGGCCTCGCCCTCGGAGACCGAGCAGAGCTCGTCCTTGCCCGCGGCGACGCCAGGCTGGCGGCCGTAGACGGCGAGCCAGCCCGGTTTGACCAGGATTTTCCCGGTGGTCAGGAACGCGTCGACGGCGTCCGGGGTGGTGACGCGGGTGATGCGGCGGGTATTGAGGAACTCCGCGGACGGGTAGAAGACGGCGAGGAAGCGTTTGGTGACGAGGTCGAAGATTTTTTCCGCGGCCTCGTCCATTTTGACGAACCGGCCGGTCGGGATGATGGCGAAGTGATCGGAGATTTTGGCGTTGTTGAAGACGCGTTTGCTCGGGACCACCAGTTTCTCGCTGATGGCGTGCTGGGCGTGTTTGCCGAGTGCGCCGCCTTGCTGGGCGATGGAGTCGATGGTTTCGTGCACGTTGCCGAGGTAGTCTTCCGGCAGGTAGCGGGAATCGGTCCGCGGGTAGGTGAGCATTTTGTACTTCTCGTAGAGTGCCTGGGCGACCTGGAGGGTGCGTTTGGCGGAGAACCCGTAGCGTGAGGAGGCCTCGCGCTGGAGGGTGGTCAGGTCGTAGAGTTGGGGGGACGCCTGCTTGGTGGGTTTCTGTTCCTCGGTGACGGTGCCGGTCTGGCCCTCGCAGCGGGCGCGGATGGCCTCGGCGCTCTCTTTTTGCCAGATACGTTCCGGGCGTGAGTGCGGGTGCTGGGGGTCGCGCTTCCAGGATTCATTGATCCAGCGGCCCGAGTAGTCGCCCTTGGCGACCGCGAAGTCGGCGTGGACTTCGGAGTAGGGTTCGGAAACGAACTCGCGGATCTCCATTTCGCGTCGGGCGAGGATGGCGAGGGTGGGGGTCTGGACGCGGCCGGCGGCGGTGATGTTGAATCCGCCGTGGCGGGAGCGGAAGCAGGTCAGGGCGCGGGTCGAGTTCAGGCCGACGAGCCAGTCGGATTCCGAGCGGCATTTGGCGGCGTCGCGCAGGTTGTGCATTTCCTCGTCGCTGCGCAGGTGGCTCCAGGCGTCGAGGATGGCGCCCTGGGTCATGGACTGCATCCAGAGGCGTTTGACGGGTTTGTCGATTTTTCCGAGCTCGAGGATATAGCGGAAGATGAGTTCGCCCTCGCGGCCCGCATCACAGGCATTGACGATGGTGC
>JBFERY010000096.1:0-8822 GCA_041548785.1 Oceaniferula sp. | reverse complement strand
TTCCCATTTCCCATTTCCCCATTTCCCAATTTCCCAATTTTCCAATTTCCCAATTTCCCATTTCAAATCTACTCCCCCCCAATCCCGGTTTCCCACATTTAAAGTTTCAAGTTGAGAGTTTAGAGCATAAAAACAACGCATGTCCGCGATCAAACTTGTTATCGGCCTTGGTAATCCGGGGAGGAAGTACGAAGGGACCCGGCACAACATCGGGTTTCTTGTCGTGGACAAGCTGGCGGCTCGCTACGGCGCGGAGATGGCGAACCACCTGAAGTGGCGCGCCCACGTGGCGAAGGTGCCCGGCACCGGGACGATCCTGATGAAGCCGCAGACGTTCATGAACGAAAGCGGCCAATCCGTCGGCGCCGCGCTGCGTTTCTACAAATGGGAGCCCGCGCAGATCCTTGTGGTCTATGACGACGTCGACCTGCCCTACGGCGCGCTGAGGTTCCGGATGTCGGGGTCGGCCGGAGGGCACAACGGGATGAAATCAATTATCAATCACCTCGGTAGCGACCGGTTTCCCCGGCTCAAAATCGGCATAGGCAGTGCCAGGGATCATGCTGGAGATGCCCCGCCCAACTCGCTGGTGGGCCATGTATTGGGGAATTTTTCCACCGAAGAACGCAATGAATTGGAAAACACGCTTGCAACTGCCGCAGAAGCCGTTCAGCTTGCGCTTTCCGAAGGCGTCGAGGCAGCCGCCAATTCCTTCAATAGTAAGAATACTAAGAACACCAATTAACCTTTTAACTCAATAAAGCGATGAGCAGAAAATACGAAGGACTAATCGTACTCAATTCCCAGGGCCAGGAAGACGGCCTGAACGACCTTGTCACATCCGTGGCCAAGGAAATGGAAGGCAACGGTGCCAAAATGGACGAGATCCAGCAACTCGGACGCCGTAAGTTCGCTTACAATGCACGCCACCTCGACGGCGGTCACTACGTCAACTACATCTTCGAAGCCGAGCCAACGGACATCGAGAAGATCCAGGCGAAACTGAGCCTCAACGGCAGCGTCTACCTCCAGCACTACCAGCGCTTGGGCTAGGACGGAAAGTCGGCTGTTTTCCGGGAAGAGTCTGGAAGTCCGGAAGTCTTGTTTTTCTCCTGCAGGGAGAGGGGATTTCAGCCCAAGGGCTTCAGCCTTGGGTATTCGGGGGCAACTAAATCTTCAGCGCCCTGAAAGGTCGCAGGTAACGAGGGGTCCCCGTTCGCATTCTTGTAATGCGCTGAAGAGCGAGCCGGACGCCCACGCTCCCACGAACCTCGGCCAAAGTAGTTAGAAATTACTATTGCCGTCGCCCGGTAATCGCGATTAGACTCTCAATTATGGCTAGTTTTAATAAAGTAATGCTCATGGGTAACGTGACCCGTGATATCGAACTCCGTTACACCCCCAAGGGCACCGCCGTCGCCGATATCGGCCTTGCGGTGAACCGGATCCGCTCCGGCGATAACGGCGAGAAAATCGAGGAGGTGACTTTCGTGGACATCACCCTGTGGGGTCGGACCGCCGAGATCGCCCACCAGTACGCCGGGAAAGGTCGGCCGCTCTTTGTCGAAGGCCGCCTGCACATGGATTCCTGGGAGGACAAGGCCTCCGGGCAGAAGCGGAGCAAGCTCAAGGTCATTGCCGAGAACATCCAGCTGCTGAATTCCGGCGGCGGTGGCGGCGGCGGACAGCCGTCTCAGGGCGGGAACCCCGAACCTCAGCAGCAACAGCAGTCCCAAGGTGGATCACCCGCTCAGGATGGCCAGATGGAGGACAACGACGACATCCCGTTCTAAGCGACGGACAAATTTTCCGTCGAAGAGCTTTGTAAGCTCTTTCCCGTAGCGAAGAGTCTTCACTCTTCGATGGTTTCGAGGTCGATTCACGCGTGCACCGACGATGGGCGAAGGCCCGTCGCTACGGGAGACGCATGCCGTGGGTCTCCTGAAGGGAGGAAGAAATTCAGCCCGACGGCTTCAGCCTTGGGTATTGGATACCCCAAACATGCAGCGCCCTGAAAGGCGGCGGGGGATTTTGACGACCCCTTGTCGCGATTGTTTTCAGGAGATCGCTCGGTTTCCAGCCCCCCTTCAGGGACTTTTTGTCGAAGAGCTTTGTAAGCTCTTTCCCGTAGCGAAGAGTCTTCACTCTTCGATGGTTTCGAGGTCGATTCACGCGTGCACCGACGATGGGCGAAGGCCCGTCGCTACGTAGAGAAAAAAAGCGACCTGGCAGAAAAACTGCCAGGTCGCGTTGTTTGATGAAACGATGGGAGCTAAGCGTGACTTAGCTACATCCGCAGCCGCCGCCGCAGCATTGCGAGTTGGCGAGGTTTTCCGCGACAACATCCCAGTTAACGACATTCCAGAAGGCCGCGATGTAGTCGGGGCGGCGGTTCTGGTAGTTGAGGTAGTAGGCGTGTTCCCAGACATCGAGTCCGAGGATGGGTTTGCAGGCGCAGGCGCCGGCGATTTCACCCATGAGCGGGTTGTCCTGGTTGGCGGTCGAACAAATGCAGAGGCTGCCGTCTCCCTGCACGCCAAGCCACGCCCAGCCAGATCCGAAACGGGTCGCTGCGGCCTTGGTGAAGGCTTCTTTCATGCCGTCGAGCGAGCCGAAGCAGCTGTCGATGGCGGCTGCAAGGTCGCCGGAAGGAGCCGAGGCGCCACCGGGGGCGATGACTTTCCAGAACAGGCTGTGGTTGTAGTGTCCGCCGCCGTGGTTACGGACAGGGGTCTGGATGTCGGCCGGAACTTTGTCGAGGTTCTGGATGAGTGCTTCCACGGAAACGCCCTGGAGGTCGTCGTTGCCTTCGAGCGCGGCATTGAGACCGGCGACGTAGGTATTGTGGTGCTTGCTGTGGTGGATTTCCATGGTTCGCGCGTCGATATGAGGCTCGAGGGCGTCATAGGCGTAACCGAGGTCGGGTAATTCGTGGGCCATAATAATAATTTTGGGTTGTATGAGTTGTCATCTCCGGCGCGTAAGACTATGCATGTTTCAGCGCGGATGACCTCGGCACTATGCCCCAGCTAACTATCTCCGCAAGTAAAACCCTGTGTCAGCCATTTGTTTCACCCTCCTATCCATGATTTCACCCGAGCATCTTCCCTACGTCACCGCCGCCACCGGATTCGCCGCCGGCATCCTGATCACCTGGCTTGTCTTGTCGGTCAAAAACAAGGCGCGTGCCAGTGTCGACGCCGAAAGGCTGAGCTCCGAGCGACAGAGAGGCCTGGAATCGGCACAAAACATCCAGGCCCTGCAGGTGCGCTACGAGGCCCTGCACACCAGCGAAAGAGAGTTGCGCCAGATCCAGATCGAACTCGAAGTCCGCCTCGAGGAGGAGAAAAAGGCGGCCGCCGAAAAACAGGCCCTGCTTGAAAAAGCCGAGGTCCGCCTGACCGATACCTTCAAAGCCCTCTCCGCCGAGACCCTGAAGTCGACCCAGGACCAGTTTCTTTCCCTGGCCAAAAACAGCCTGAAAGCCCAGCAGCAGGAGGCCAGCAACGAGTTGGAAAAACGCAAGATGGCGGTCGAACAAATGGTGAAGCCGATCTCGCAGACCTTGGAAAAAGTGCAAAGCCAGATCTCCGAAAGCGAGAAAATCCGCGAGGGTGACAAGGCGAGCCTGAAGCAGCAGATGGTCCACATCGCCGAGTCCAACCTCGGGCTGCAGCGCGAGACCCAGAAGCTGGTCAAGGCGCTGCGCCAGCCGACCGGACGCGGCCAGTGGGGTGAGATGCAGCTTCGCCGGGTGGTGGAAATGGCGGGTATGCAGGAGCACTGCGACTTTGAAACGCAGACGACCACGACCGATGACGATGGCAAACGCTTGCGGCCTGACCTGATTGTCAAGCTGCCTGGCGGCCAGCAGATAGTGGTTGATTCCAAGGCGCCGATGGATGCCTATCTGGATGCGATCGAAACCGATGACGACGACCAGCGTGATGCCGCCCTGGCGCGTCACGCCGCCCAGGTCCGCACCCACATCCAGCAGCTCGGCAGCAAGAACTACCAAGCGCAGTTTGATACGACCCCGGAGTTTGTCGTCTTGTTTTTACCGAGCGAAGCCTTCTTCTCGGCTGCGCTGACCCAGGATTCCTCACTGATCGAAAAAGGGGTCGATCAGGGGGTGATCCTGGCCACGCCCACCACCTTGATTGCGTTGCTCCGTGCGGTTTCCTTCGGCTGGCGTCAGGAAGCGCTGACACAGAATGCGCGTGAGATTTCTGCCGTCGGCAGCGAGCTGTATGCCCGTCTCGGGGCTTTCGCCGGGCACGTGCAGAAGCTCGGTCGCAGCCTGAATTCCGCCGTGGGCGACTACAACAAAACCGTCGGTTCACTCGAAACCCGCATCCTGCCAGGGGCGCGTAAGTTCGAGGAACTGGGCGCCGCACCCGAGACATCGTCCATACCCACGACCAAGGGAGTCGAAGTCATGCCGCGTGAACTCCGCGCCAATTTGCCCAATTTGTCATTGCCGGTCGAGGAAATCATTCCGTCGGGCGAAGAGTTTGCCATCGCCGGTATGGCCGACGCGGGTGGGGATGACGATGGTTTCGGCTTCGAGGGGTTTACCGGCCCCGAGTCCGCTGAAAAACCCGACGCGGGTTCTGCCGCCGATGACCTCCGTTCGGCTTTTGAATAAGGGCATAAGCCCGAAGCCGATACAACGGCTCCGGGCGCATCAAGTTGGCCTTCAGCCAACATCCGCTTCCTGAAGGTTCGCCCAGGGATGCAGGCGCCGCCTTTTCCCTGGGCTAGGATGAATTTCTCCGTTGGAGAACGTGGTAAATCGTTTCAACCAAGTGCCGTGCCCTCCCTTTTCAGCCTGCGTTACCAGCTCCTAATCCGAGGATATTATGAGGCGGATTCAAGGGTGAAAATTGGAGGAATCCCTTATTTTAAAGGGATTATGGCTACTCAAATATGCCAGGCATATATGAAGGCATATATGAAAAATCGCGGTCACTCAGTGTCATTCAAGGTATCCGAAGCACTAGCCTCGGGCGGCGGCGTGCAAAAAGGCATCCAGGTTGTCCGTGGTAACGCCCGGGGACATGCCGCCTGCGCAGGACAGGATCAGGCGGGACCGGTCCGGGGTGGCGGCGAGCAGGTCGGTGACCGCCCGGTGGACATCCTCAGGGCTGCCGAGGGCGAGGACGTCACGGGGTGGGATGGTGCCCAGAATGGTCAGCCGATGGTCACAGAGTTCCCTCATCTCGGCCAGCGGGGTCTGGATTCCCGGATTGTACAGGTTGATCCCGAGGTCGGCGTAATGACGGATGGACTCGGCACAGGCGGCATCATTGTGGAAAAATTTGACACTCATCTCGTTGTCGTAGAGTTCTTTGAAATAGGGGAAGCCAAACTCAAGCCAGTGCTCTTCGCCGAGAAAGCCGACGATGTCATCCAGCATCATGATGCCATCGATGCTCGAAAACGTCTCGCGCTGGAGTGCGTGCCAATCCTTGAGGAAATCCGTGATGGTGCGCATCAGTTGATGACACGCCTCGGGATCAGTGATGATGGCGGTGAGGAACTCGGTGGTGCCCATCAGGAAGGTGGCGATGTTCAGGGGGCCGCGTGATACCGAGAATCGGATCTTGTGACCTGCCGCCTCGATCTGCGGCTGCGCCCAACGCAAACGGTTCAGCATGAAGGGGAGGAGCCCGTCAGTGACCGGGTTGGGCTTTTTAAGTCGGGCAATATCATCGATGTCGCGAATGATGACACCGGCGTGAGGAAAGGCATCACGGGGGAACGAACAGTGCGCGCCGAAGGCGGAGGGCTCGGTACACATACCGAACTCCGACCAGAACCCCGGCAGGAACCAGGTGTCGGGGAAACGCCGGATCGCCGCCAGATTCTGCTCCAGCCAGATCGAGTCGCTGGTGAGGTAGTCGGCAATGGGGGTATTGCACCAGCCAGGCAGCCACGGGCAGTCGATGATGAATCCGGTGGGGAGCGGGTCGAGAACCTCACCGCGCAACACGGCAAGCAGTTGGGTCCATTGTGAGTCCGTCATGGTATCAATGATGCGTTGTCTGGTGATCGGGTTTTACCCGCCCCGGTGCGCCGTCAGCGGGGGATCAGGCCGACTTTACACTGCCGCCGTTTCTTGAGTGACCGGCATGCGTCAGGTAGTCGTCAATTGCCTTGGCACTGCGTTTTCCATCGCCCATGGCGAGGATCACGGTGGCGGCTCCACGGACGATGTCGCCTCCGGCAAAAATGCCGGGTAGGCTGGTCATGCCGTTTTCGTCGGCGTCGATGTTGCCCCATTGGTTGAGTTTTAAATCCGGGCAGGTTGCTGTGAGCAGGGGGTTGGCGCGGGTGCCGATGGCCACGACCACGGCATCGCAATCGAGGATGAACTCGGACCCCTCCACGGGTGTCGGCCGGCGGCGGCCCGAGGCGTCGGGTTCGCCGAGCTCCATACGCTGGCACCTGATGCCGCTGACCCATTTCTGGTCGTTGCCGATGACCTCGAGCGGCGAAACCAGGTTTTCAAATTCCACGCCCTCGGCCATGGCGTGGTGGATTTCCTCGACACGGGCGGGCATTTCCGCAAGCGACCGCCGATAGACAATCATCGCGTGTTCGGCACCGAGGCGCTTGGCCGTGCGAACGGAATCCATCGCCACATTCCCGCCGCCCACCACTGCGACGCGTTTGGCGCGCAGCACCGGGGTGGCCGCGCCCTCGGCGTATGCCTCCATCAGGTTGACGCGGGTCAGGTACTCATTGGCGGAATAGACACCTTTGAAATTCTCGCCGGGAATATTCATGAAGACCGGCAGCCCGGCACCATTGGCGATGAACACCGCATCGAAGGCATCGCGGAGTTCCAGCAAGGTGTAGGTCCGGCCGACCACGACGTTGCTTTCGATTTTTACGCCCGCCTCGACGAGTCGTTCCACTTCGTCCTCGACGATCTGTTTCGGCAGCCGGAATTCCGGGATGCCGTAGACCAACACGCCGCCCGGTTTGTGCAGGGCCTCGTAAATGGTGACTTCGTGACCGCATTTGACGAGCTCACCAGCGGCGGTGAGTCCGGCAGGTCCGCCACCGACAATGGCGACCTTCTTCCCGGTTGCCCCGCGAGGTTCGATCACAACCGTGCCGGCATGGGCGCGTGCCCAGTCGGCAACAAATCGTTCGAGGTAGCCGATGGCGACCGGCTTGCCTTTTTTGCCACGGACGCAATGGCATTCGCACTGGACCTCCTGCGGACAGACCCGACCGGTTACCGCGGGCAGTGCGTTGTCGCCAAAGAGGCTGCGGGCGGCGGCGGGCATGTCGCCCTCGACAATGTGTCCGAGAAAGCGCGGGATATTGACACTGACCGGGCAGCCTTCGACGCATCGGGGTTTTTTGCACTGGATGCAGCGCCGCGCCTCCAGCAGGGCTATTTTCTCCGTAAACCCGAGGTTCACTTCCTCGAAGTTTCCGGCACGCTGCCTACCTTCCTGCTCCGGCATCACCTGCCGGTCGATCTTCATACGCTCTTTCAGGGGAATTTTGCTGTCGCTCATAACATGCTCGGTAAAATCTAGGGGTCAATGGGTCAGGCCGACCCGGCATTTGTCGCCGTTGCACCGGCTGGTGGTGGTGCCAGTGGATTCACGGCTGGCTTCCTCTTCGAAATCCCGGTAGGTCCCGAGTCGGTCGGCCAGCAGGTCGAAATCCACCTCATGTCCATCGAACTCGGGTCCCTCGACACAGGCGAAGCGCGTCGTGCCGCCGACATCGACCCGGCAACCGCCGCACATGCCGGTGCCGTCGACCATCACCGGGTTGAGGGAAACGATGGTCTTGACGCCATACGGACGTGTCAGGTTGGCGACCGCACGCATCATCGGCACCGGGCCGACGGCATAAATGACATCAACCCCGCCGGCATCGAGCCGTTCCTTCACCGCATCCGTGACAAAGCCCTTGCGCCCGTAGGAGCCGTCATCGGTGCAGACCACGACTTCCCCCAGTTCGGCGAGTTCGGGTTCGAAAATCACCCATTCCTTGGAGCGGCCGCCGATGATGCTGGTCACCTCGATGCCGGCGCGGCTGAGTCCCTGCGCCATCGGGTGGACCACGGCGGTGCCCACGCCGCCGCCGACGCAGATGGCGCGGCCTTGGGTAATCATTTCGGTGGGATGGCCGAGCGGCCCGGAAATGTCGCGGATGGCTTCGCCCACCTCCATGGCCACCAGCCCGCGGGTCGACTTGCCGACCGCCTGAATGACCAGTGTGATGGTGCCCTTTGCCGCATCGGCATCGGCAATCGTCAGCGGAATGCGCTCGGCGCCTTCGCATTGCCGGACAATGACAAACTGGCCGGGGTGGCGGATGGTGGCGATCCGGGCCGCCTCGACATCGAGTCGGGTGACATTGGGGCTGAGCTGTTGTTTCGCGATAATGGTATGCATCGGATTCCGAGAGTTTGAAATACCTCCGCGTGCAGTCTCCAATGCCAAGCCGTCGAGGTCAACATGTCTGCATGTTTTGCACAGCCTTGAGCAAGTGGACAGCAGGTTTCCAGGCAATCCACTGCCATCCATCCCGGGCCGGGCATCGGGATCAGCGCCTCAACTCATAGATTTCCACCCGTCCCGTGGAGGAGGGGAACACCATGATCAGACGATTTGCGGCAATCTTATAGAGCCACGCCACCGAGTTGCGGTCGAGATCCTCTTGGACGACTTTTTCGCCGCTGCCCTTGTAAATTCTCGGGCGGGGATCGTCGCTGAAATACATGGCACCGGCGAAAAGAAAGCGTTCTTTGGAGTCACGTTCAAGAAATCCCATACGACGTTGCGATC
>JBFERY010000095.1:0-8963 GCA_041548785.1 Oceaniferula sp. | reverse complement strand
GGTGGTTTGACTGGTGGTTTGACTGGTGGTTTGTTCGCTCGATTTTTTCTTCTTTCCCTTGCTATATGCATGAGGAGAAAACACAAGGAGGCTGATGATTAACACGATGGGAGTTTTCATGAGTGAGGGTTGTTGGGGGTTGCTTGTTTCTGATGTTTATTTGAAATAAAGCGTCAGGAACGTGATTATTATACATTTGTAGGCATTGCGCACAAGGATTTTTTTATAAAAAAAACAACTTATCCGATTTTAATACATTAAATATAATATTCTGCATGATTTCATAAGGTTTTTTTTGTCAGTCGAACCTAAATGACACAAGCACTCTGCTCCACGTCCTTTTCTCAGCATAATCAGCTTGAGCCAAGTCGGGGAATGGCAGCTTCTAGTAGGCGCGCTGAGAGGGCCTGCAACGAATCGGGAGGCCCTTTTGCGGAGGCGTTTCCCTCAAAAAAAACCTGATGCATCCGGCATCAGGGCCGCTCTTGAAAAAGGCGAGACGGCGGCGGCCCCGGAGCGGCACCCGAGGTGGAGTGGCGAAACACTAGTTTTTCTTGTCGTCCTCGAGTTGGTAGGCGCTGGGAGCCACTGAGATCGGCCCGCCTGCGCAGGTGGCCACGATGATTTTGCCGATCGACTGGTAGGCCTTGATCGTTTTCGGGTTGATCGTCTCCTTGCCCTGGGCTTGAACCATGGTGACCGGGTGCAGGTGGATCCAGCCCCTGTTTTTGTGGAGAAATATCTTCCAGTTGACCAGTTCCCCTTCGGGCTTGGTGGTGATTTTGTCCTGGAGGCGTTTGGGCAGGTAAATAATGGATCCTCGCGGGATCAGGGTCCATTTGCCAAAGGATGTGAGCAGCGTGGAGCTGTTAATCAGGCTGCGCTTCTTGGTTTTGACGAGGGGTTCGTCACCGGCGTTTGCTTGGGGGGGGGCCGCCTTCTCATTCTCCTTGTTCTGTTCCTGTCGTTTTTCAACAATGTTGGCATGAGTAGGTCGCAGGACGGGCGTGGGTGCCGGCTTTTCAGGTTCCGCCGTGGCGAGGGCGACGCCGGCAAACGTGAGCGCGATGGGTGTTAGGACTCTCATGGCTTGGGGATAGGGGACAGGGGGGCGCGGAGATGGGCGTTGGAGCACTCCTGCTTACGGCGCGCTTTCAGGGGCAAATTTCGGGTGGATCTCGCGGACAACGACCATCCAGTTCATCATGTTGATCGGGGGAAGTGCGGCGGGGTGAGTGATGGACTTGAGATTGGCGTGAATGTTTTCGGGCACAATTTCATCGCCGACCCCGGATTTGAAGTCGGCAATGCGTGTCGGGCTCGCATTGCCCTTGGCGAGCGATCCGAGCTGGCCGTCGATGTCGATCTTCAGCGGGATGGTGCTGTCCCCGTAGCGTTTTTCGGGGGCGAAAAACGAGATCGCGGGATAGTATGATTCGCCGTCCGGGACGACCACGCCTGCGGGTGCTGTGGTCGGGGTTATGTTGACATCGTCGGCAATGATCAGGCGCATGTTGGTGACCAAGGAGAACCCCTCGGTGTAGACTGAAAGGTCCTTGGCATTCATGAGCATCACCGCCATATCGCCGCCGAAGCTTGGAAAGGGGGGCTTGGCAATGGACGGGTTGCCGATGTAGTCGACGTTGATGGAGATGGATTTGTTGATGTCGAATTGGGCGGCATTCTTGGTGGCCAGATAGGCGGCGAGGCGTTCCATGTAAATGGCAATACAGGGGCGGCCTGTTGCCGAGTTTTCCACGTGGAAGGGGAAGGCGAGGCCGCCGGCATCGGTCGGGTCGGGCCAGTTCCCCCCCTTGGAGAAAATTTCGCTGACCATGGTTCCGTCCAGTCCGTCGTCAGGGGTGTCAGCCCAGTAGCTGAATCGGATCTGGGTCGGGGTTTGGTCGTCGGCGGAGATGACGTCGGTGACGTCGAGTCGCATCTGGCACTGCTTGGCGCCGATGCTATAGTAGTCCCAGGATGTCGGGGACACGGCGTTGGTGCTCTCCGGGCTGTCACCCGAGCCGGAATAGCGGTCGTAGAATTCGAGTCCGCGGTTGATCGGGACAAACGAGACGCGGCCGCCGTCGGATGCCGATGAGATGGGGAACACATTGCCCTGGGATTGGGTGAGTTCGCGTGCATTGCTGGCAAACGGATTGCTGCCCGCGTTACCACCGGTGACCGTGCCGTCGACCGTGGTTTCCGGCGAGAGTTGTACGCCTTGCCTGCTGGAAATCGAATCAGTCGAGAAGGAACCTTCGGTTTTCACTTTCTCAGCAAAAATGCCTCCGCTGAGGTTGATGTTGGTCCACTCGCTGCCATTGGCATGGGTTCCGAACGTGGTGTAGCTGGAGGTGCTGATCGGCAGTTGCGAGGGAATTTCATAGAGCGAGATGAGGTACTTCTTGGTGCGGGTGACCAGTTTCGTCGTGGCGGCGTCTTGCTCGGCGAAGGATAACTCAAATGCCCACCAGTTATGCTTGGCGATGATGGTGGCTCCATCCTGGTAATTGAAGTGCAGCTTGGGGGCCGGGACCCGGTTATAAAGGGGGAAATCCGTTACCGAATCCATCACCCAGCCGATCGCCGAGCTGCCGTATTTCTTGTGGTAGGAAACAATAGGGTAGAAGGCGTCGCGGAGTTGTTCCCAGTCGGAGCACTCGAGTGGCGGTGGGAAGTCCGAGCTCGCGGTCACATTGGTGCCTGAGGTAAGGGCGTTTTTATAAAGGGCCCCGCTGTAACTGAGGTAGCTGAGCGGCCTGATCACGGTGTTTCGCCCTAACTGGCTGTCGGCTCCGCTGCCGCTGCGCATGGAGCTGATGCCGAGAGCGTTCGCGACCGTGGGGTCGACCGCGGTGTTGGAGTTGGACAGAATGAGTGCTTCGTCGATGATCTGGTTCCAGCGCAGTTGTTCCCTCACCTCCCAGGGTTGGGAATTGTCCTGCATGCACATCATGGCCTTGTTCGGGATGATGTTGGTCAGGGCGCGGAGAAAGGCTTCCTCACGCTGTTGGTAGTCGTTTTTGAGCAGGTTGTTTCTCTGGACGGACTGGGATTCGATCGTGTTTTCATACATCGAAATCAGGATGATCAGCAGAGCCACGCCTACGGAGGTGACGGTGAGCAGGGAGGCGAAGCCGGGGAGGGTGCGGATGCGGCCGGAACGGGATTTGATCGGTATTTTCATCGCTGTGTCGTGGCTGAGTAGATGATTTCCTCTCCGTTGGGGCCGGTGAGCTTGACCCGGAGGACGCCATTTTCCACATAGAAAACGGCACCGGATAACTGGGTGGTGATGCTCCACTTCGGGGTGGCGATGGCAAGCTCGGCCATGCTGCTGACGTGGTAGTAGTTGAGGTCGTCCGCGACCTCGTCATAGGCAATGACGCCAAAGCTGCTGGCGGCGGCGTTGCTCGGGTCTTCAAATTTGAGGGCCAGCACCTTGCCTCCATTGATGACCGCGTTTTGGCCGGATGTGGCGTCCCCGAGCGAGGCATACATGCGGAAGAAGTTGGCGCGACTGACGATGCGGTTCAGGGTGTTGTTGATCTGGGGTGCCTCGGTGACGAGAAAGTTCTGGGCGTTGAGAATTTGGTAGGAGGCAAGTTGGCTGTTGAAGAGAGTGAGCGACATGCCTGCGACCATCAACCCCACAATGATGGTCACGGTCATTTCAATGAGCGTGAACCCGCGGCGGTTCCGTTTCTTGTTGGAGTGGGCGATCATTGGGAGCGGACTACGGTGCGCGATTTGACATATGCTTTGTCGCTGATGGTGTAGGTGAGGTGACTTTGGAGCTGCCATGTCTCCATTTCCGCTGGATTGGTCGTGAGTGTCCCTGTGCCTCCGGCAGCGGGGAGATTGTTGGTGTCCGCAATGCGGGTGCGGATGACCTTGGCGGTGATCGGATTGCCTCCGGGGAGCTTGCCGATTTCGACCTCAATCGTGCTTTTTGACGGGAAAACAGGCCAGGCCGAGCTGGGCGCAGTGAGTTCTTCAAAGCTGATGCGTTCAGCATAGGCGACCTCATAGGTGATATAGGCATCCGAAATGTTCTGTACGATCACCCACTGGCGCGGCGCCATGATGTCGAGCGAGCCTTTGAATACAGTCAGGCCAATGGCCGAGAGCAGGGTCAGGGCAAGGGTCAGCTCGACCAGCATGCTGCCGCGGCGCAGCGAGCGCTGGCCGCTGGCAGGCGGGCGCAGGCTTCCGCGCTTGCCATGTGGTGGCGTGAAGTTATCTTCGGTCTCAAGATGTCTGGACGGATTACCAAGCGGCTGTTGCTGGCGATGGGGTTGTTGCTGGTCGCTTCGGCTGGCCAGAGGCTGGCGGCGCAGGCGATTCTCGCTCCACCATTCGGTCTGCAGTGGGGGGATACCCCGGACAAGGTGCTTGACTGGGCCGAAACCAAGAAACTGGACGTTAACATCAGGATTCCGGGAAACCGGCCGGAGATCCGTGAGCTTCGGATCTCTTCGGCAAGCGGTCCTCTGCCGGGGCATCAGGCGTATGCCCTGGAAGCTCGGTATCACTGGGGGAAGTTGTATGAGGTGACGTTGCATTATGGTGCTCCAGGGATGAAACCGGCTGAGGTCAGGGCTGCGTTTGCCAAGCTCAAGACCGCGATGGCGGCGAAGCATGGTGTTTTTGCTCCCAACAATAAGCAGGAGAAAAAAGAGGATGGCTTCGTTCGGCAGTCTGTTTCTTATCATGTCGAGCCCGTTGCGGGACTCTTGTTGTTAATGAGTTTGACGGAGGTTGAGGATACGCTGAGGAAGAAGCAATCAGTGCGCTTCTCCCTCCTGTATCGCAATCAGAATATCATTCCGAAGTAGTGGTGCTGCCTCGCATCTCGATGGTTCGGTCGACCTCGAAGGTGAGCCAGGCCAGACGTTCGGGAGCACGGTTGTCGAAAGGAGTGACGGTGATGACCTCCATGGTGTAGGTGCCGTCATCCTTGGCGTAACGGTCCCAGTTGCGCACCAGAATCTGGCCATCCTGCGGGACGATGGAGTTGTAGGCGACCCGTGAGCCTTCGATTTGCTGGCCCTCCGTGCCCAGTGCCTGGCTGCCCTTATAGATTTGCACCGTCGTTGTGCTGTCTGGATACATGTCGGTGAGGTTGACGGTGATGTCAGGCAGGGAGCGGGTGACTTTTTGTCCCGGAACCATGCCGGTGATGACGACGTCTGCAATGGGCCACACCTGGATTCGGCCGGAGGCGATCTGGAGCCAGTCGAGGTCGGCGTCGGGTAGGGCGAATGCACGGAAGATTTCCTCGCCGCGTTCCTTGAAGAAGGTCTCACTGGTTAGCTTGGTCATGCCTGTGCGCTGGAGCTCGGAGTTCTCCACGATGAAAAAATCATCGCTGAGGACCTCTTCGGCGGATCCGTCAGTGGGGGCGCGGTTCAGTACGGCGTCATAGTTCATGTTCAGCTGTTGCAGGTAAACATTGAGCGCGGCTTCGGGCACATCCTCTCCCGGGGTGAGCAGGCCTTCTACCTTGATGTCGACGGTGAACGGCTCGTCCGCACGGGTACGGGGGGTAGGGTGCGGGTCTTCGCTGGTGATGGTGATGGTGGCCTCCGGGGTGTAGGCGGCCACGTATTTCTCATCGAGCAGGTAAACGGTGTCATCCGGGTCGAGCCCCTTGGCGTAGAGCTGGTAGGTGGATCCTTCTTCTCCGACCGGCATCGGTGAGAGTTGGGTGCCGTCTTTACTGCCGGGCTCTTCGGGGCCGGCGACGTATACCTGATAGACCAGGCCGGTGGCGAGGTCGACCTGTTCGATGAAGTCAACGGCGGCATTGGCCGGAAGTGGTCCGGCCAGAATGAGTCCTGCGAGCAGGACTTTAGGGTCAATAGTGATGAATGTTTTCATGATAAGGGTGAATTGAGATGTTTGTTACTTCTTGTTGGGTGAATCCTTACTGCTGTCCTGCTTGGGGGGGAGGACGGAAACGGGGTTGCCTCGATAGAGGGCGACGACCATGCGGCTGAGCTTGGCGAAGTCCTTCATTTTTCCTTCCGGCAGGGGGGTGATGCCTCTGGCTTGGTCGAGCGTGACTTCGTAAGTCCAGATCCAGTCCCGGTTGTTACGTTTGAAGGTTGGCCAGAGGACGAATGTGCCGCTGGGTTTTTCAACAACGCGTGTTTTGATGCGTTCGGGGAGAAACAGGATGCTTCGTTTGGGGATGATCGTGTGAGCACCACGGTTCACGATGATATGTGAATTCTTGTAGAGGGTGCTGTGTTTGACCGTCACGATGGGCTTTTTGCCCGAGGTTTTCTTTTTTTCCTCGGCACCTTGAGGGTTATCGGCCTGGGCTGATAACAGACAAAGTCCCGAGGCGAGGAGTGTGGCAACAAAGCGTATGATATACCCGTTTTTCATAAGGAGTGTGAATGTGTGTTTTGAATGTTAGGGGGTCGCCACGGGGTTGACAATGGGTTCCTGGCTGATGGCGGAACCGCCGCCATGGCCTTCATCATCTTGTGTGCTGCCATCCTTGTTATAATCGGTGTCGTAATATCCCCTGCGAGCCCAGACAGCGGCGCTTTTTCCCGGATTGCTGGAGTCGATGCCATCCACGTTGTTGCCGTGACCATTGTTGCTCTGGCCTGATCCGCTGTTAGACGATTCGATTTCGGTTTCATTGGGGATGCTTACCTGGAACACATCGTTGCTGAGGCTTTTGGTGATGAACCACTGGAGGGTGGGTTTGCCACCGTCGCGTACGTAGGAAGGCGCGATCAGGGTTCCGATGGGAACCGGGGGGGAGACCAGGGCGGAACCGTAAATGGTGATATAGTCATTGCCGCCGATCATGTTCGTGTTGTAGTTGAAGCCCGCATTAATGTCCGAATCCTCAATAATGATGGGGGTGCTGAAGGTGTGTGAGACCAATCCCGACGTGCCTGAAATGAGGCTGGTGCTGAGTGAGGCGGTCAGGATGAGCTGGCTGTTGATCTTGGCGCTAACCGTAGTCACGCCGGGAAAGGGCATGTCGCCGGTTTTGTAGCGCAGGGCATACCCCTTCACTTGCCCGCCATCGGGAACGCCGGCGTAGAGACGGTAGTTGTAGCCGGTGATGATGTATTTCCAATAGTGGCCGATGTCCTTGTAGTGGAGCAGGCTTAATTGCGAAGTCGCGTGGGGCGCAGTCATGCCGGGCGCCGTGAAGGTCAGGTCGGCATGGCTTGTGGTGCTGCTGAGCGCCAAGAGCGCGCAGGTGCTGAGACAAGTGATGGTTTTCATGTGGTTGTTGGTTGTTGCTTGTTGGTTGCCATGGGGGGGCGTCGGGTGCTTGGAGGGCAGAGTTTCTGGAAAGTTGATGCCTGGTTGGCTATTTGCGTGAGGGCAGTGTCAGCGAAGCCGACCACGGGCCGCTGGGCACCTCATGGTCCTCGACAAACCTCCATGACACGCGGTAGCCGCTGCGGATGGAGAGGAAGTCGCGCACGGCGGGGCTGATGTCGATGCCGGCGTTACTGTTGCGGTTCGGCTTGGGGGCGTGGCCTTTGAAAACGTATTGCCAGTCGTCCGTGTGGAACGGGCCACAGTCCTCCCACTGGGCGTAGCAGACCCTGCCCCGGTAGTGGATGGCGATCCAGCGGCCCTTGCATACGGAAGTCCAGGAGCCCTTGTAGGAACGCCAGAACCAGGGGATTACCTTGGATGCTTCGGGGTGGTGACCGCCGCCCGGGGCAATGTCATTGTACGGGAGGGCGATGTAAAACGGGTTGAGTTTCGGAGTGAATGCCGCCGGACGATGTCCAATCCGATCTCCCGGATGATCGACGCCGCCGTAGTTGCTTTGCCAGTTAGGATCCCAACTGCTGGCATGATTGGGCGTCGGGTTGCGCTCGCTGGGTTTTTCTCCCACCCAGAAAACAGTCGCGGTGATGCCCCGGCGCCATGGGTGGGGTGTGGTTTCCCAAGGGGCGGGCTCTTCGATGATGACGCGGGCCTTGGGCGGTGCCTGGAACGGGCAAATGATGTCTGGGATGGCGCTCCGCCGATCCTCGAGAAAGCTGGCGTGCAGGACCTCAGCGCTTTGTTCGAGGCTGAACTCCTCACTGAGTGGTACAAATCGAGCCAGTGCCGCCCCGGGGGCTAGACACAAAGCGATTACCAAAAACTGGTTTGCGTGACGCATTTTCTACATGTAAGGGTTGGTTTCTCCGTGGGGGGGAGACCAAGCTGTCTTGAGGCTGTTCAGGGGGTGGCGAAATCCCCTAGGAGCCTGAGATAATTAACTCTATCTAATAGTCTTGTGGATTCAAGCTTTTTTCTCAAAGAAAGTCGCAGCCTCGCTATCGCTTTGTTTGGGGCGGGGCAAATGGGTCTTGATGGTGCCCCAATGATGTCGGTCGCCGGGTCGGGGCGCCAAAAAACCTCCCCGGGTGAAGGGGGAGGTTTTTGGGTGGGTGCCGAGGGGGCACCGTTTTTTTTGCGGGGGGGGGAGGGGTCAGCGCTGCGTGCTTACCAGGCCAGGGGCATGCATGCCGCGGTCGAGTACGAAGGTGATATGGGCGAGGCGTTCGGGGCGGCGCTGGTTGAAGGGGGTGATGGTGAGCACCTCGAGGGTATATTTTCCATCGCGCAAGGTTTCGCTCCACTCGCCGAGGGGGATGGTTTGATCCTGGGGCACCACGGTGTCGAAGCGAACGACGGTGTTGGGGATGACGGTGCCGCGGGTGCCGAGTTTTTCCTTGCCGCGGTAGATGTGCACGTAAGTAACACTGTCGGGGTAGAGGTTGCGGCAGTGGACACTGACGGATTTGATCGCGGTCGTCTCTGAAACCGTGGCGTCGGAGCTGAGACCCGCAATGCTGGCGGTGGCGACGGGCCAGACTTGGATGCTCGCGGTTTTCAGGGGTGTCCAGGTCGCGTTGTCCTTGCTGAGGCTGTAGGCGGTGAAGGTCTCCCGTCCTTCGGACTGCGTCGGGTCCGGC
>JBFERY010000094.1:0-9090 GCA_041548785.1 Oceaniferula sp. | reverse complement strand
TCTCGTTTTCCGGCTATTTTCTCCACGAGAGAAAACAGAACGTCCGCGACGCCTTCAGGCTCGTGCCCGCAGACCGTTTACTCATCGAAACCGACGCGCCGGACATGCTGCCACCCGAGGCGGTCGTCACACACCCATTACCCGATGGATCCAACCACCCTGCGAACCTGCCCGGCATTGTTGACTCAGCTTCGTCATTCATTGATACTGAGATGGTTGAAGCCAATTTCCGCAGGTTTTTCAACGATTGATGCTTTTCTATATCATCTTTGATGTTATAATTGATGCATGAGAACGACGATTACACTTGATGATGACCTCTTCAAAAGGGCTGCCGCCATCGCCAATGACGATAATGCATCCAGTTTGGTAAGCAAGGCGCTGGCAATGCTCATCGCTGCAGAGAGTAAAAAAAGGCTACTTAGGTTATCAGGAAAAACCCCTGATTTCACAATCCCCGGCAGAGAATCGCGAAGCTCTGATCTTGGTTTAGTGACTGAAGATGACACCCACTATAACTCCTGAGATGAACGTACTCGCAGATACCAACATCTGGTGCCGCTACTTCCGTGAGGGACAGGACAGGTTGAGCTCGCTGATTGAGTATGATTTTCTGGCCATCCACCCGCTCGTCATTGGCGAGCTCTCCGTAGCTAATCTCCCATCAAGAAATCAAACTCTCATCGACCTGCAAGCCTTCCCTGCACTGCGCCCTGCCAGTTTTGCAGAAACACACCACCTCATCGAACTCCACAAGCTCTGGGGCAAGGGACTGCAGTGGAATGACCTCGCGATCCTCGCATCCGTCGTTGCAAGCGATAACGTCCTGCTCTGGACAGAAGACAAACGTCTCGCCGAGATGGCGGGGCAGTTTTCAGTGTGCTATACCCCTTGACAAGCACCCCGATGTAATACGCTGCTTTATACGATGATCAAGACCATCACAAAAATCGGCAATTCCAAGGGAATCATCTTTGATGCCGCTCTGCTTGAGCTGGCGAACTAAAAGGTCGGCGACAAGCTCAATGTCACCGTCCATGAGGGCGACACGGCGCCACCGCACGCTTGCGGGCATTGATCGAAGCGGAATGACCCATTCCTTCATTCCTTCATTCCTTCACTTCCCCTACCACCCCTCCGGCTCCATCTCGGGATGCGTGAACACGAAACCACTGTCCAACAGCTTCCTGGGGAGCACCCAGAGGCTGCCGAGAATAAGCTCGGGTTCGACGCGGAGAAAACGGGCACCCAGCTTGACCATCCAGGCGGCAGCGGGAAGGCCGATTGGCATACCGACACTTTTTCTGAACCGGCGCATGAAATCACTGTTAGTCAATGGCTCTGGGGATGTCATGTTCACTGGCCCCGCGAGCTCGTCGTGCGCGATGAGCCACTCGATGACACGACATACGTCATCGATGTGGATCCAGCTGACCCTCTGCCTGCCGTGACTTATTTTCCCACCCAAACCCAGCTTGGCAAGGGTCCGGAAGATACGCAGCGGGTTGCCGGGCTCATCCGCGAGAACCATGCTGGTCCTGAGGGCGACCCTGCGGACCTGTTGCGGCACAGCGGCATCAAACAAACTCTTTTCCCATGCCTCGACCACATCAGTCATAAACCCCGCACCCTTGGCGCCATCTTCATCATTGGCGTGCTCACGGGAGTCGCCATAAAAATTGGCACCACTGGCATTCAGCCAGACTGCAGGCGGCTGGTCACATGCCTCGATCGCCTTGCCGATGATGCGCGTGCTCTCGACGCGGGAACTCATGATCAACTCCCGATTTTCGGGAGTGAAGCGGCAGTTCACCGACTTCCCCACCAAATTGACAACAGCATCACACTGCTCTAACTCCTCTGCCCACGCGCCGATCGTCTTGCCGTCCCAATTCACGTAAAGACAGTCGGGATGCAACCCCTGCTCACGGCGTGCCAAGCCGACAACTTTCCACCCCTTGTCGACAAAGTATTGGGTAAGATGACGAGCGATCAGTCCGTTCGCGCCAGCGATGAGAATTTTTTTCATGGAATTGTTATAAAGTGAACAATGATGTCGGCGGACAATAGCGCCGGACCGTGGTCATTTCAATAGAACTTTAGGGTTTCTGAGCTTGGCCATCCTTATTCCAGCCTGCGTAGACAGGAGGCTTAACATTCCGGGGCTGATCGTCACCATTCTTCCCCATACGCGAGAACAGCCAGATGTTGAAGAAGTGCATACCACCCAACACAAGCATCACAACCCCGAGCTTGGCACTCAGCGCCTCAAACACCCCGCTGATCTGCTGCACCGCCTGGTCGAGCTTCAGGTAGAGCGAGACGAAGCCGAGGTTGACAAGGTAGAACCCGACAACTAACAGGTGATTGACACTGTCGGCAAGCGACTCGTCGCCCTTCATGCTTTTCAGCAGGAAAACGCGGCCGTTCTTGTGCAGGGTCCTGGCGACCCAAATGGTGAGCGGAATGGCGATGATGAGATAGCCGACGTAGGTAATGACTGTGTGGTTCATTTTTTTCTGTTAGTTTGGTTTTTTGTTCTTGTTTTGTTTGCGGTTCAATCCGCAGCGAGATGGTTTTGGTCAAATCAGTCCGTCAGGAATGTTATCGTGCGTCGTCAACCGACACCCCCCTTCACACCCCGACACCGGCATCCGGTGCAGCTCGAGGGCGAGTTCACGGTCTTTTTTACGAAAGAAAATCTTCGACAACCCACGCCGCCTGAGAGCAAGGGCATGGCATGCTTTCCGGGCCACAGGCATCAACACAGGCGATCCCAGTCGGCGCGCCACCCCCTGATACCTGGCGCAACTCAGCAGACAGAGCACCCAGCCTTCGGCCCCACGGTAAAGGGTCCCATCGTCGGTCCGGACGATCATGTCCCGCCCAGGATCGAGTGCGTTGACGCCGGGAAACCACTCCTCGGCACGAGGCGATTGATACGCCACGAAATGAATCGCGACGGCACGCTCCTGCCCGTTGACCCACTCATTGAAACGACAGCACATGCCGCAACGACCGTCGTAGTACACTTCCATCGACCGAATGTTTTCAGGTATCTTCATGAGTCCTGTGTAGTGCTTGTTGAAATTGTATTTTCAGAAAATATTGAAAGTTTTGGTCGGCGCAATGCGCGGTTTGCGTTTGTGGGGGTCAGCTGAGAAGCTTGGCGGCCAGCTTCATCGCAGGCCCGTAACTCAACTTGTCGACCTTGCTGCCGACATTGCGTGCGAAACCGACAAAGTTTTCCAACTCCCTGATCTGGTTGCGAAATGCCTCGGCGCCAACACCGGAAATGTGCTTGGTTTCCTCCTGACAATTGCGCAGCAGCTTCAACGCGGGATCAATCTCGCGGCGCTGACGCTCGCGCAGGATGATGGTGAAGATTTTCCAGACATCCTTCTCGGCTTCAAAAAACTCCTTCCGCTCCCCCTTTCTGGCCGTGACGCGGACAAGCCCCCAGCTGACAAGCTCCTTCAGGTTGGTGTGGGCATTGCCCCGGCTGATCGAGAGCTTCTCCATCACCTCGTCAGTGCTCATCGAATCGGGTCCCGTCATCAGCAAGGCATGAATCTGCGCCATCGTGCGGTTGATCCCCCACTGGCTGCCAAATGCCCCCCACTGGCCGATGAAATCGTCCCTCACTTCTTCGAGCGTGTGCCTGGCTTCTTCGGTCGTCGCTTTCATCGGTTTCAGAAATTACTGAAATTACAATTACTTGCAAGCAAATTACTGAGAATTATTCCCCGGTTGATTCCGTCGTCACTCCGGCCGCACTCCGGCCTGCACTGCATCCAGACTCCACGCCTCAATCCATCCATGGCACACATGCTCATCCGGTTGTTTCGTTCAGCAGTCATCCCGATCGCCCGCACGGCGATCGCCACACCCATCCAGCACAGCGCCCTGCCAAACGACCACCCGAAGGCTGCCACCTACTTGGCCAATCACATCAGCAGCTCACTGGACGCCCTCCGGGGCTGGCTGCAAGGCCGATTGGGGAAATCACGTCAAACGGGACGATTACCATTTGGGAAAATAGAAACCGCAGTGAGTTACGATTCCGGATTTCCTTTATTTGGAGTTTGGAATTACAAACTCAGGCGTTAAGTAAACGGCATGTCCGACGCAATCATCGCTGAAAAATACCCGAATGCCGAGATCACCGAGTCCGGCTTGAAGTACGTGGTCACCGAGGCCGGCACCGGCACGGAAAAACCCACCAAAGGCCAATCCGTCACCGCCCACTACTCCGGCTACCTGCTGGACGGCTCCAAGTTCGACAGCTCGGTCGACCGCAACCAGCCCTTCGTTTTCCCTGTGGGCATGAGCATGGTCATCAAGGGCTGGGACGAGGCGTTCTCCGATATGACCAAAGGCGAGAAACGCACCCTGATCATCCCGCCCGAACTCGGGTACGGCGCCAACGGCTACCCGCCCGTTATCCCGCCCAGCGCCACCTTGATCTTCGATGTCGAGCTCATCGACTTCTAATCATCCGCACCCTTCACATCGCCCGCAAAGCAGCCCGCAAAGGCAGCAAAGGCCTCGACGGCAGCCAGGTGGGGACGACCCCGCGACGGCCCAGCCCCGTGAACCGCCCCCGTTGGGCTTCGTCCCGCCAACGGGCCACAAGAGCACTGAAGCACCGATGTTGCGGATGCTTCGGACCACCATGCCTCGCGCTTGTGAAAAGTTTCACAATGTTCTTGCTTCCTGCGTGATTTTAGCTCCTCTTACGCGTGTCTATTTCACATGAATTCCAAGGACTACCAAGCACCTGACACCGCAGCCCGCGCCCACGACGGCCTCAAAAGCGCACAGGCTGGGCTCGCCCCTGACTATCAGGCAGAAACCGAGGATATTCTCGGCGAAAAGATGGTGCTCAACATGGGGCCGTCGCACCCCGCAACCCACGGCGTGTTGCGGCTCGTGCTCGAGCTCGACGGCGAGACCGTCACCAAGTGCGACCCGGACGTCGGCTACCTGCACCGCGGTGATGAGAAAATCGCGGAAAGCATGCACTACAACCAGTTTGTGCCCTACACCGACCGCCTTGACTACCTCGCGCCGCTCGCCAACAACGTCGCCTATACCTGCGCGGTGGAAAAACTCATGGGCTGGGAGCTCCCCCCACGCGGCCAGGCCGTGCGCGTCATCTGCTGTGAACTCGCCCGCATCGCCTCACACATGCTCGGCGTCGGGGTCTGCGCCATGGACGTCGGTGCCATGACCGTCTTCCTCTACTCGTTCACCGAGCGGGAAAAAACCTACAACCTCTGCGAGCAACTCACCGGCGCCCGCTTCACCACCTCCTACACCCGCGTCGGCGGCCTGGTCCGCGACCTCCCGGAGGGCTTCATCGGCAACCTGGAAACCTTTCTCGACGAATGCTCGAAGAGTATCGACGAAATCTCCAAACTGCTCGACCGCAACAAAATCTACCTCGTCCGCATGTGTGACGTCGGCACCATCTCCGCCAAGGATGCCATCTCATGGGGGCTCACCGGCCCGAACCTCCGCGGCTCGGGCGTCACCCGCGACCTGCGCAAGGACAACCCATACCTCGGCTACGAAAACTACGACTTCGACATCCCCGTCGGCGAAAATGGCGACTCCTACGACCGCTACCTCGTCCGCATGGAGGAAATGCGACAGTCAATCCGCATCATCCGCCAGATTCTCGCGGACCTTCCCGATGGCCCGGTCAACATCGCCGACTCCAAAAACATGCTGCCCGCCAAGGACAAGGTGCTGACCAACATGGAGGAGCTCATCCACCACTTCATCGTCGCCACCCAGGGCATCGAGGCCCCCGCCGGCGAAGTCTACTTCGGTGCCGAAAACCCGAAGGGTGAACTCGGATTCTACATCAATTCCAAAGGCGGCGGCGTGCCGCACCGGATGAAAATCCGCTCCCCGTCCTTCGTCAACCTCTCGATCCTCGCCCACATGATCCCCGGCCACATGGTTTCCGATGTTCCCGCCATCCTCGGTTCACTCGATTTCGTCATGGGCGAATGCGACCGGTAGTCATCGGTCACGAGACAATGGGCATTGGTTCCTATCCTGCTACATCAACCCAAGCAAAATTCTGAAAAATTCTGTTAATTCCGTCTAAAAAATGGACACCCCCACCACCTTCCCACCCTTTGCGGTGACCCCCGAAATTGATGCGGATGCCGACGAGAGCATCAGCCACTATCCGGCCGATAAAAAACGCTCCGCCGTCCTGCCGCTGCTCCACATCATCCAGCGCAACTTCGGATTCATCAGCAAGGACGCCACCCTCTGGGTCGCCGAAAAATTGGGCCTCGAACCGATCCAGGTCCATGAGGTCGTCTCGTTCTACCCAGGGCTGCGGGAACATGCCCCCGGCAAGTACCACTTCCGCGTCTGCCGCACCCTGTCCTGCGCCATGGCCGGCTCCGCCGAACTCATGGACCGACTCTGCGAGCTCACCGGCATCGACCGCTCCCACAGCGACTCGCACCACAACCCGATCGCCGTCTCGCCCTGCGGCCAGTGGTCGGTTGAATTCGCCGAATGCCTCGCCTCCTGCGGCACCGGCCCCGTCTGCATGGTCAACGACGACTTCCACGAAGAAATCCCGGCGGATAAGGCCCAGGAGCTGCTCAACCAGTACAAGGCCTAACCGGCGGGCACCCCATATCCACAAAGACCTAAGATGAGTGACATCCAATATCTCCCCGGCAAGGAACCCCATCCTTGTGAATACCGCATGATCTTTAAGAACATCGATCGCGCAGGCTGGGATCCATCGATCGATTGCTACCTCAACGACGGCGGCTACGACCAGTTGAAAAAAGCCATCAAAATGGAGCCCCAGGCCATCACCAATGAAGTCAAAGCCTCGGGCCTCCGCGGACGAGGCGGCGCCGGCTTTCCCACCGGCGTGAAATGGGGGTTCATCCCGCCTAACAATACCAAGCCGGTCTACCTCATCTGCAACTGCGACGAATCAGAGCCCGGCACCTTCAAGGACCGCTACATCGTCCACCAGGACCCTCACCAGCTCCTTGAGGGCATGATCATCTCCTGCTTCGCCGTCGGCGCCCACACCGCCTACATCTACATGCGTGAGGAATTCCCCGAGGCCGCCACCATCATGGAAAAAGCCATCGAGGAGGCACGCGCCAAAAACCTCGTCGGCAACGACATCCTCGGCTCCGGCTTCGATCTTGAAATCTACATCCACCGCGGTGCCGGCGCCTACATCTGCGGTGAGGAAACCGGCCTGATCGAGTCGCTCGAAGGCAAACGCCCGTACCCAAGGATCAAACCCCCGTACTTCCCGGCCGCCCTCGGCCTCTACATGGCACCGACCATTGTCAACAACGTCGAATCCCTCTGCCACGTCAAACACATCATCGACATGGGCGGCGAGGGCTACGCCCAGCTCGGCGTGGCCCGCAACACCGGCACCCGCATCCTCTGCGTCTCCGGCGACGTCCAAAAACCCGGCTACTATGAAGTCGAGGTCGGCAAAATCACCATGGGCGAACTGCTCAACGACGTCTGCGGCGGACCGAAGGAAGGCCGCACCTTCAAAGCCTGCATCCCCGGCGGATCATCGGCAAAAATCCTGCGCTGCGATGAAACATTCACCATCAGCCAGGGTGGCACAGAACGAACCCTCTCGTTCTTCGATATTCCGATGGACTTCGATACCGTCGCCGCCTGCGGGTCAATGGCCGGATCCGGCGGCGTGATCGTCATCGACGACTCACGCAAAATCTCCTGGGTCCTCAACAACCTGAACAGCTTCTACGCCCACGAATCATGCGGCCAGTGCACCCCCTGCCGCGAGGGGTCGATGTGGATGAAAAAAATCTCCGACCGGATCGTCGGCGGCCACGCCACCCCCGACGACATCCAAACCCTCGAGGACGTCGCCTACCAGATCGACGGTCGCACCGTCTGCGCGTTCGGCGAAGCCTCGTCCTGGCCGGTCGAAGCAATCATCTCCAAATTCCGTGACGAACTTACCGCCGAAACCTCCGAAGACAACGACGACCTCTCCGAAGAAGCCAAAATACAGCTTCAATTCATCAGCAGCTAACTCATTTCTAGACAGAATTAACAAAATTTTTCAGAATTAACCGAGCATGAGTATCCAAGAAACAAAATATGACCTCGCGGGACAGGTCATCGGCTGTGCCATGGAGGTTCATCGCGAACTGGGCCTCGGTTTCAACGAAAACGTCTACAAGAATTCTCTCGCCGTGGAACTCCGTAACCATGATTTCGTGTGTGAGGTCGAAAAAAAAATCAAAGTCTACTACAAGGAAATCATCGTAGGTGACTTCTCGGCCGACATCGTCGTCAACGAAACACTCATCCTGGAACTCAAGGCTATTGCCAACATCCTTCCAGTCCACGAAGCCCAGCTCGTCAACTATCTCACTGCAACGGACAGCAAGGAGGGACTCCTTCTTAATTTCGGCACACCCAGCCTCCAGTACAAAAGGAAATTCAAAGACTATAAACCCAAATCAACTGAACCACCGAAACTCCAGGAATAATCATCATGGGTCCAATCAACCCAAAAAAATTCTGAAAAATTCTGTTAATTCTGTCTGCGCCGCAGGCACCACCGCCTCCAAGAGTCATCCCGTCAGTTTCTGTTCATTCAGCCCATAACAATTCTCTCCCATGTCCGACACCGACACCCAACAACTTCCCAAAGACATCGCCGCTGAAAAGGGGCTCGTCAACGTTCAGATCGACGGTCACTGGATCCAGGTTCCACGCGGGACCCGTATGATCGAGGCCTGCAAAATGGCGGAAAAGGAAGTCCCCCACTACTGCTATCACCCGAAGCTGTCATCACCCGGCAACTGCCGCATGTGCCTGGTCCAGATGGGGATGCCACCACGTCCGGCGCCAGGTCAGGATCCCGTCTACGATGCCGATGGCTACCAGCAAATCGGCTGGATGCCCCGACCCGTCATCGCCTGCTCCAACACCGTCGGCGAAAACATGGGCATCCGCACCCAGGGCGAGCTTGTCCAAAAATGCCGCGAAGGCGTCATGGAGTTCCTCCTCATCAACCACCCGCTCGACTGC
>JBFERY010000093.1:0-9157 GCA_041548785.1 Oceaniferula sp. | reverse complement strand
GGGAAAAATCATCCTCGGCAGACGGCGAAAGAAAACGGGCTTGGCGCATGACAGAGAGATTTAAGCAGAGGAATAGAGCCCCGCCAAGTTATTTCTCCATAAAAGGCCTGTCCCTTTATTACTTTATTAATGATGCATGGTCCCTTTATAAAATGATGAGCCCCAAAGGGGTAGCCTAACGAAGCCCAGGGCAACGCCCTGGGATGGGTTACTCCGTCTATTTGAGCCCTGCCGGGGCGTCCTAAATCATCAGGCAGGCACCCAATTAAGCCGCCCTGTCAGGGCTCACCGGCAAAAAGTCCATCTTGACCCAGGGCTCTGCCCTGGGCTGCGATAGATCGCACCTTTGGCGCTTAAGCCAGTGCCATTCAGGCCTGTCCATTTATGATCTTTCAAAATCCAAAATCAATGACGACCCCGCTTTCGACTTTGCCCCAGATCAACTTCCTGCCCCTAATTAGAAAACCACTGTAATGCTTGAATGAACTGGGGGTGGTAGAGCGAGTGTTTACCATCGTGAAACTCCAGCCGGACCTCTTTCATTCCATTACGCTCCAGACTTTTCTTCATTCTCGCAGCTGTTTCTTCATTGGCGAGCTTATCCCATTTCCCTGTCCCCCAAAACACGCTGACTTGTTTATAATCAGATTTTTTTATCTTATACTGTTTCCTCGCGTCTTCAGAAAAATCCTGATTCGTGTTGGCAAGAAAAAGGCCAGTCACGTTGTATTCTTGTTTGAGTAGAAATGCAGCTGGCCAGAATGCAGCTTTACCACCACCAGAAAAGCCGCCTACTACGAATTTCCAATTTTTAAACTCTGGCCAGACTTGGCACATTTTGTTGACCGCTAGAATAAGATCCAAGTCATGTTTAGGTCTTCCTAAATTAGAATCAAAAGCAAAACATACCCATCCCTCTTGTGCGCATTGTTTCGAGAAAAACCCAGCCATAGCCGTGTTACCCTGCAAGGTTTGTTTGGGGTTATTTTGTGCCGTGTTAGCGACAAACACCTTCTGAGGCTTACTAGGATCAAAACCTTTGGGGACTGAGATACCGATTCTAAATCCCGTCTCACCATCCTTAAGAGATTTCCTCACCTTTTTAGCAGATTCTGGGGGGTAATCATAGTTGTAAACATTGACTTTTCCTCCAGCGACAAGCGGCTTGCCATCGAACATGAGCGGGCCATTATTTTTAACTGGCGTTGACTTCTCAGCATTTTTCTTTTCGATCCATTCATCGCAAAATTTTTGATCTTCCTCGCTCAGCTTCTCTCGCTTGATCACAACATCCTTGCCTTTCAACAGCACGGTTACGGTGGACTCATTAGCACTAACCATTTCCGCTTTGATGACCCGTCCCAACTTATCAGTCCACGTTCGTGCACTAGCTATTCCAATCATCTCCAAACAGCACAACGCGACAGTTATCCAAATTTTCATTAACTGAGACTCCTCAACGCATCATAAAAGGTCAATAAGATTATAGCGAGTTGCTTCACAATCATTCACACCGGGAGAAAGATAAGATGAAGCCGCTGTTGCAATCGTTGCGTCATAATCGATGACACCGGATGGCAGGCCCATCGAGAATGAGATAAAAGGCCTGTCCCTTCATTATGAGAGCGTTGCAGCGTATACATCAAGGCAAAGAAGCGAAGCAATGACCCAGGGCCTAAAAAAGATGAGACGGGAATAAAGTCCTTAACTAGGGTCGCAGTGTATCCCCCCATTCCACCTGGATGACCTCCGGATCACGATCGGTCATTTGGCTCGGCAACACAAACTCCAGCGTCTTCCCGCCCCACTTGAGCGGAATGCTTTCAGTTTTCTCACCCGCCTTGAAACTGGCTTTCGCCCAACGCCGTTCAACTCCTAAGGATGCAACAGTACCATGAATCACGGTTGCCGTTTCTTCACCGAACTTGATTTCACATCCTTCTGTGCCGTTGTTCGCGCGCGCTGTGGTGATGCCACGAACCGGCTTATGCCCACTGGGCGATTCCAGCTTGATAATGATGCGTGCAGGCCATTTTTCAAGAACACGGGTGAGCTCGAGACCGCCACGCATGTGCGGAGTGATGACATGCACCTCGCTCTTGTCCTTTTCGAAGAAATGCTTGGCAAGATTGTGAGTTCCGCGCCCCCCCGCGAGCAGATGAGGCCGCAAAGCTGGCGGCGGGCTCGGCTCGCCAAAGGAACCGTCCACATAAACGGACTGCAATGACTTGCCATGGTAGATCCGGGCCAGCGCGGCGATGTTGCGCTGATCGCCTCCCATCATGGTGATGGGCTTGTCGAAAAGGCCATCAAGCGGAATGGTTGAGCGATTGCGCATGGGCTGACAAAAGCCATACAGGCCAATGCCTTTTTGCTTGGCCCCGGGAATCACCTCGGCCGGATTCGCGTTGTTCCACGCGGCCAGACACGTCAGCAGGCGGGTGTGTTTGCCAACTGTGGATTGGATCTCCTGAAGCTTTTTATTGCTACCGGTCTCAGCCATCAACCAGTCAATTTCACGGAAGAGGTCTGAGTTCACGACATGGGGATCCTTGACCGAATTGCAGGTCAGCCAGACGATGCATTGGGGATTTGATTCCTTGGCCGCCTTGCGAATGGTTTTCCAGCAACGGTCGATGGCCTTGCGGCTGTATTGCAGGTCCTGTTGCTCGGTCAGCTTGTCTTCACCGGGAAAGGGCTCGCCCATCAATTGCTCATAGAGCTTCTTCTCGGCCTCGATCCACTTACCTTTGGTCGAAAGCCGTTTGGGCTGCCAGATCCAGTCGATCATGAAGCCGTCAATGCCAGTGCTTGTCACGGCATCGCGAATCGCCGCATCTAGATAGGCGAGATACTCGTCGGTGTAGGGCAGGTGGTAGGTGCTGGGCGTGCCGTAGCTGAGCTCCGGGTTCGCCTCACCCCAGCGCGTGTTGGCGGCAATGCTGAAGTAGCCCATCACCACCATACCCTCGGCATGACCCAGCTTGACCGTCTCGCGCAGGAAGTCATGTTTCAATCCGGGCTGCTCCGGTGTCACTTCGTTGCGATACCAGGCATAGCCGTTGTGAGAAACACAGAAGGTTTGGATCACGTTACACCCGATGGTTTTGTGCCACTCCACCACCTCTTTCGGATCGAGATCACTCCAATCGCCGGGCCTGGCAAACCTGTTTGAATCCTTGGGCAGGCTCTTCTTGTTGTGCGCCCAGTTGATGTCGAGGCAGTAGGCGTGGATGTCCGGCATCGTGGCCGGGTCCGGCACGTCCTTGATGTCCGAGGATTGAGCTAAAGCGATGCCGGCGGCACCGATGAAAAACGCCGGGATGATGCGGGCAAGCAGATGAGTAATCATTGATACGGGTGTGTGGATAAGTGTGAACATACTGCTAGGAATTTTCTTTTTGGATAGGGTGTTCGGGGGGGGCCCCTGTTAAAGGTCTGTCCCTTAATCTATAATCTGGCTCAACGACCTCTTTCAGCCTTTTTCTCGGTAGTCCCCGGTGTCATTCGATTTGGCGCAATGCGAGCTCAATGCAGACCTATGGCAAATATAGAACGCTGAGCAGCACTTGTTAAAGAGCAGCAATCCGCCGCTTCAATTCGACCGCTTCCCGTTTACCCAAAAGGTTTTTTTCTTACTTCCCTTTTCATCGATTTCAATAACAGCTCCTTCAAGTCGACCTTTCACCATCGTTCCTTCGAGTCCAAGATTATACTTGCCCTTGGAGTACCAGGTTAAGGTTCCTTTACCTGAAGCAAAATTATCTTCTGATACTTTACCTGCCCAAGTGACTTTATCAGTGGGGTCGTGGAAATTACTCCACACTTTACAGTTATTTCCTGCAGAGAGGATAAAACCAGCAGCCCCGGGCTTGAGTGTTTCTGCAGCCAAATAATCAATGAACTTTTGCTCGGTCCTTGGAATTTTTAATTTCTTCACCAAGTTCCCTTTTCGGTCAACAATGATCATCGTTGGATAGGATGTGACCCCATACTTCTTGCGTGCTGCTTCAGCATGCTCGGAGAGCACTTTGCCATCGAGAGAGTAATTCAGACGCACCAGGGAAAAGCCAGTGGTCGCGTCCCTGAAACCAGGCTTACTCAATACGTTCTTATCAAGAACCCGGCAGTGCGGACAGGATACCGCATCGAAAAATATGATCGTTTGATCCGCATTCCCTATCGCTGCATCTATAGTCTTGAACCAAATAGACCCTTCATCCCTAGGGCCTACAGATCCTTCAATCTTGCTGACATCGAGTAAATCACCCATCAAGTTATGACTCGCCAACTTTTGGTTATAGATACCTGAGGCTTGCCCAGCCTCAGTAGCACTGGGGTATTTTAGCTGAAGCTTATCGACAAAACTGCGCACGGTAATCTTCGGCAGCTGCTTCATCAAATCAACCATCTGAATGGCAAAGGGACCATTGGAAAACTTATTATTCGGGGCCTTTTTCAAAGGAGGTGCAGAGAAAATAAACTTCTGGTTAAAAGGTGAAGTCAGGCCCTTAAACTTTTGCCCGCCGGCCAACGGGTTGTCTCGACAACAATCGAGAATGAACAACTTGATCGCTTCATCATTGGCCTTCAACTTCTTCGAAAGCCAGACATGGGAAATGGACTTTCGTTCGAAATCATCGGGATCGTTCGGAGCGTTGACAGGCATCATGTAAACCTTGCTATCGATCTGCACTCCGTGACCGGCAAAGTAAAAAAAGACACTCTTCGCAGATTCAGCTTTGACAGCAAAAACCTTAATCGCTTTCTCCATCTCATCCAAAGTCGCATCCTTAAGGCAAGTCGTATTCCATGATGGATCCGCAGTTTTTAAGGCCTTCAATATCGAATCAGCATCAATTCCAGGACCAGCACCAAGCTTTGGTTGATTGACATACTTACTATTCCCAATCAACAATGCCACTTTTTGGGCATATAGATTTGAAAAGAGTAAGCAGTAAAGGATAGGTAAAAGAATTTTCATGAGAAAATTAATCTTTTATTGATTTGAGAATATACTGCCACTCTTCAGCATTGAATTTAGTCCAAGCTTCTAGGCCAGCCTCTTCGAAATATGTCGCAGTATAAGTCATTTTTTTACCAGCTTTTGTCTCAATCACCCCAACTGACATGACGCCTTGCTGAACACGCTCCATACCCATGTACAGATTAATATTAGAATACCCTAGATTATCGGATTTCCAATTTTCCTCAGAGCTAACATAACCTTTTTCTCTAAGGCCTTTGACGAGCTCTAAATACATTTCTTTGCCACTCAAATGATCCTTCCCCCACAAGGTTTGAGTGAATCTTATTTTTGCCACCTTGGGCTTGGTTATCTCTAAGTCTTCTCTTCCGCTGGCACTCAATGTCTGTTCAATCTTTAAATGAGATGGAATCTGCATTTTTATCCCACGATAGGAACGTAATGTCGTTTCCTGAGGGGTGTAGGCACATTGTGCGAGTAATATAAGCGGCAGGATATAGAGTGATTTTATCATTTTCATTGTTACTAGCTTCTACTTAATTTCGTAAATGAGGCTGGCCACACCCAATTGATTCGTGGACTTTGTTTCGATTAATCGAAGCAGTTTCGAAAGCCCTTCTTTAGTTTTAATATTCCCTATCAGCAGGCTTTCTTGCTTCGCTAACTCATCCAGAGCCAAGATCGGCTCACTTGAAATGATGGCTTTGACTGCTTCAAATCCAGCCTCTCCAGAGATTTTCAATCTGAACTTATCCATTGCCCCCGGCACTCTCACTTTAGCAGCAGGCTTAACCGCATTGCTCTTAGAGAGTTTATTAGGGTAGAGAAGGCTCACCTCATTCTTTGCATTTACGTAGATGATGTATAAGTACCCGGGAGCCTCGCTGGTGACATAGGCGGCCACGCTATCGCCTGACTTGTACGCTTTACGATTTAACTTGAGCACAAACTTTTGCTTTCCGATAGAATTCACCTGATGGACGGCATCCTCCTCCACATCCTCCTCTAAATCCTCCCGTGCTATACTTGCCCCCCCCGATGTAGAAGCGATTAACACATCACCTATCTTGGCTGTTGAGTTGCCTTCCCATACTGGGGTTTGGGTATGTGCACGCCCTCTACGCTTCGCCATGTCCTTTGCCACCTTTGACACGTCATTGCGAACAGCTGAAGCAACGCCTGACACCAATGAGTCATCAGTGGAGTCCTTCATTCGCTGCACGAAGTGTTTTGTGAAAAGTGAAAACCCACGCCTCTTACCATTGACATATTCACCCAACAAAAGCGATGTCTCGTCAGCCGAGCAGGCAGCAAAAAAGTGATACGGCTTCGACACCGATGACTTTGTGACAAGTCCGGACCCCTTTGTCTGATCTCCAGCAAAATACAGCAAGTTACTAAAATCGAAGTCTTGATACTTAGAGATGCCAAACTTTGGGTCTGGCTTCTCTGGCTCTACAGAACGTGTCGATGTTCCTGCATGGCACATATCGAAAACTACAGTTAAGCGCTTTGTTCTGACATGTCGTAATGCGGAACCAATCTTATCATCGGTCAACCAAGTGCTTGGGACTTTTGGATTAATATCGTAGGTCACGATTGCTTCATCACGGCCGTCCCCACCTTCATCGCGGTTCAAATCAGGAACATGCGTGCCGTGGCCTGAATAGTAAAAAAAGGCCGCATCTCCTGGCTTGGCTTTCCCTAGATGCTTTACAATACCGTCCTTCACTGCGGGTGTTGTTGCTTTTGCGTCCAGCAACACCTTGATGTTCTTTTCCTCAAAACCATACTTGGTCTTCAACAATCCCTTAACTGCAAGCAAATCATTATGGCAGCCAATCAAGTCACTGATCCCATTGGGATAGTCCTCGATAGCAACCAACAAGGCATACTTCTCAGCACATAGTGATGAAGCTGTAGCTATTAGAGCCGCAGCCCCAGCGAATAAATTTAATGTTAAGTTCATACTATCCTTCTTTTAAAATGAGCTCAACCTCAGTCAACGATGTATTGACACCGGCAGGGATGACTTCAAGCGGGCTTTGCATCTGCACTGTTTCGAGTTTGGTGTTGATCGCTTGTTCAAGCTCCGGCACGCCTGACTTCAACACCAACATAAGATCTTTATCAGCCAATGCTTGGTGACCTAGTACTTTTGTCAACTCCGCCCATTGCTCTTGGTTGTGCGTCGAACTGGTCAATACTCCACCCAGAATATCTAATTTAAAACTAACCTGACGAGCTTCGACCACCTCAATATCTCTGAACTCACCACCACTTGAGACTTCAGTTTGCACACCTAACGCTTCTAACATGGCTGCTGAACGGACAACTCGTGAACCTGCCTGTGCTTCCACTTCTATGTTCCTAGCATTCCTATTACCAGAAGGTTCTGGACAAGAACTCAGGCAAAATATCAAAGCTAATGGGACTACAATAAAAGGTTTCATGATGACGGTATTATGTGTACCCAACTAAAAATTTGTCAACGACATTCAATGTCCTACACCACCTAGCGCATTGCGCCAAATAGAATGACACCGGGGACTAGCCGAGAAAAAGCCTGCAAAAGGTCGTTGAGCCAGAAAGAATGACACCCAGATGAAAACACTATCTGGGATAATGAGCCATCAAAGCAAAGAAGGATACACGATCAAACACGTCGGCCCTCCCGGCAAGGGATTGGACAAAACCAAAGTGATGATTGTAAATGAAGAAGGCGAACCGTGCATGTTCATCGTGCCGATGAAGTGATGGTTTCAGCCGTGCGAATGAATCACCCGATCAATCCCGCCGAGATAGGAGGCGCGTTCCATCACCATGGTTTTGGCGCCCGTGCGGCCGGCCTGAATGGCGGCGATGGTTCCGGCCGAGCCCCCGCCGTCCGCCCTTGAGGTGCGGGGCCTTCGGGCTCTGCGCTTTATGGCCCTTGGTCATTTGCCCTTGATCAGGGCGATGGCCTTTTCGGCAAATGCCTTACCCAAATCTTTGTAGCCGCCGGGGGTGTAGTGCAGTTGATCGTTTTTCCCGTTGAATGCATCCGTATCGACCCAATCTCCCATCGGGTCCTCTTGCGCCAACTTGACTTGCACGTCCCGAATTCCTTGCCAGTCGGTGAGTTTCTCTTTCTTCAGGCCGTAATCACTGATCCGACCGAGCACGAAATACAGGTCATCGCGCTTGAGGTCCTCTTTCAACTGACCGAGCAAGCCGTGGAAGCTCTGCGCATACACCGCGGAATAGCCATCCATCGCATCACGCTCGCCTTGCATCCAGATGAACGTGACGGTCGCCAGCGATTGCCCCGCGGTTGCCGCCTGCACCTTTTCGAGCAGTTGCTCATAGAGATAGCCGAATGGTTTTCTCACCTTGGGCTGCTTCGCGCCCTCAGGGCATTTCCAGTCGCGGTACCAATTGCGGATCGGAGAGCCATTGTGTGCGTCCTTGACCACAATCACGCACTCTTTTCCAAAGGCCTCCTCGACCGTTGGGGTGAACGATCGTTCAGGCCTCAGCCCGTTCATGTTCGACTGTCCGGCCAAAATGAACAGATGTTTCCCCTCGGCGGCGGAAGCGGGTGCTGGCAGTAGCGCGAATAGCAGTAGGGCGAGAACGATGCGTGTCATGGAATGTGTCATGGAGGAATGGGGTTGTCGGTTGAATTTGGAGGATGCCAAGGTTTAGGGATACGACGAGTTGATGCAGAATGTTGCGACGCGGCCTTCAGTCGTCAACCGGTATCGGGTTTTTGCGGCGTTACGCCTCGCTTGTGACCCGTTGCCGGTCGACTCCTCAAGGCGTTTTTCATCGCCGAAAAAATGCATACGTCTGGTATTGGCTGGGGGTCACTAATGGACGGATTGGCTTGGCAACTCGCTGAGTTTTCACTGTTAATCGCCCGCATGAAAGCCGTTTTCGCCATCGCGCTAGGCCTGTTGACTGTCAGCTGGGCCGCCAACGCCACGCCACTGCTAGGAATTTGCTTTTTGGATAGGGTGTTCGGAGGGGCTTATCATGGGGTGATAAGGGGGTTGATCATTACTTAATGTCAATGACATTTTTTCAGAGAGAATAAGCACGAGGACTACATTCGCGAGAAGGTGTTGAGGCGGGGTATGCCATTGGGCAGCTATAGGTATTTTCTCAGCCATCCTTCCTTGAGTTGGT
>JBFERY010000092.1:0-9611 GCA_041548785.1 Oceaniferula sp. | reverse complement strand
TTCTCAGCTCGGACTTGACCTTTTCAGCGGGATCAAACGAGGCATAAAGCCAGCTCTGGTTGCCACTGTCCGTTTGACCGAGCAGCTTCCAGCCGATCGGCTTGCCGGCGAGTTGGTCGATATCGATGATCTTGTTGAGCGGCTTGGCCATTGCATTCACCGAGCCCCGGTTGTCCGGGCTGAGGATGTCGCCATATTCGTCGAAGATGGCTGAACGGTAATGGCTATTGAGGACTTGGCCGACCTTCCGGCGTTCGGCTTCGGGGAGCGTCTTGGCCGCCTGGACCAGGGCGTCGATGTGGAGTCCGCGTTCGCGCGTGCTGAGGTCCTTGAGTCGACCCACACTGATCTTGGCCAGGGCGGGGGCGAGTTCCGGTGCGATGTCGAGGGCGGCGGTCAGGGAGTTGGCGAGGGCGACACTGGTGATCGCGGAGAGGTCCATGGTCCCTGGCTCCCATGTTTGCGTCGGGATATTGCCGTAGGCGTCACGCAGCATCTCGCCGGCGAGCTTGCGCGATTCCGCGGGCATGCTGGCGGCGTTCTTCTGCAGCAGGTAGGTGATGGTTCCTTGGGCACGGGCGTGCGCCATGCCGGCATGGACCTTGGCGATGAGCGGCATCACCTTGGCGGCAAGATCCGGCTTCTGGAGCACCGGCGACAGAGCGATGGTGGCGGATTCATAGAACCACCACTCCTCGTGGTCGAGCCACGGGGTGATGCTATCGATGTGGGCGGCCGTCTGTTCCGGTTTGGCGAGGGCCATGGCGAGCAGCGCCTGATCGACCAGCCAGATGGCTTCATCCGGGTTTTCCACCATGGCAATCAGACGGTCGAACATGGTTTGGGTGAATTGTGCCGGTTCGATGGAGTCGGCGGATGCCCAGCCCTTGCTGTAGCGCAGACGCCAGGGCTCGAATTGGTTGATTGACAGGCAGCCGGTATGGCGTTCCAGAGGATTTTTTGAGGCGAGCAGCTCCTCGATCAGGTCGACGTGGCCACCGGCGCGGATGGCGCCGCTGATCGCCTGGCGGAGTGCGTGCTGCGGGTGGCCGGCGACTTGTCGCAGCTGCTCCTTGGTGGCGGTCTTGAGCTTTTCAAGTTCGCGGTGCGGGACCGGGTCGAGCGGTTGGTAGTCCGGGCTGCCGTCGATGGTCAGGAAGGCGGCGTCCGCGGGGCGGCCCCACGGGCGCTCGGGGAGGCTGAAGGACTTGCCGAACTTCGAGGTGGGTGCCCCGAAGATCTGCAACTGGCGGCGGGGGGCAGTCAGGCCAAGCACCGTGGCATGGCCGTATTCGGTGTTGTCGTAGCCACGGGCGCTGGACATCACGAACGAGCCGTCGAACTGGCGTGAAAGTTCATACCACCAGCGCACCTGGTCCTGACGGCTGCGGAACAGATCGGGCTTCTGTTTCATCATCAGTGACGCGACCGGGTTGTACCAGATCAGGCCGATCGGGCCGGTGTGCCCGCCGAGCATGGCTGTGTAGTCATAGAGGGAGGCTGATGCGGCATGGTCGCGGGCCATGGCATAAATAGCGGGCTGGTCCGACTTGGCAGCGATCTGCATGGCGGCGGCGATCTGCTGGGTTTTGCCGTTGCTGCCGAGTCCGGTTTCCGGGCGGCCATTGCCATAGGCATTGGTGCCATGGCCGACGAAGCGGAAGAAGAAGCGGAGCGCTTCAAGCAGGGTGTCGTCGTCCACTTTCGCGCCGCAGTGTTTGGCGAGCAGCAGCGTGGTGAGCATGTTGGTGCCGGTGGCATTGACCACACCGTATTTCGGGTTGGCGGCGGTGGCCCAGTGGTACCAGCCGCCCTGCACCTGATAGCGCCGGGCGGCATCGCAGATGGCGTCGATGTAGGGCATTACCGATTTGTCGCCGGTGCGCAGGTAGTATTCGCAAGCCGCGATGCCCTGGTGGCCGAGGTGCCAGGTGTGGGCCCCGGTCTTGTCCGGGTTGAAGCCGGCCATGAGTTTCTTGTAGATGCCCCGGACGACCTCAAGGTCCTGCTCTTTACCGGTCGAGAGCAATGCGAGGATGCCCAGTGCATCGGTCATCTTCGGCTTGGACAGCCCTCCCTTGCTTGCCTTGTGGCGGAGGTAGGCGGCGTTGGCGGCGATGATCTTGTCGGTTTTCGGGCAATCGACCGGCCAGGTCGGTTTGAAGTCGCCGAGCATCGGCAGGGTAAGCGTGACCTCGCCGTTTGGGGTGGTGAAGGTGATGTTGCCGTCACTGGCTTCGGCCGCGGTGATTTGGTCGGCGAGAAACCTGCGGTGCTCCCAGAAGCCGTCGGGCACGGACTTGCCATTGATGGCGGTGATGACCTGTCCCTGGGTGAATTTGCCATCGGCGGGCGAATCGGGCTGGACCTTGGTTATCTTGATCGTGTTGTTCTTCTGGAGGTCGATTTCCAGTCCGGTGGGGCCGAGCGTGCGGACCGGGGTGGGTCCGTCGGCGGCATGTGCGGTTGCGAGGCAGCCAATCATGGCTGCGGCGAAGAGAGTGCGGTGCAATGGGCGTTTCATGTGATAGTAGGCTTACGTGCTAGGATACGTGGCAGGGTTGAAAGTTTTGTCATGAAGTTTTGGCTGATGATCATGTCGCGAAACAGCGCGGCGGTTTCAACCAAAGTCGAGCGGAGTGAGCTGGACGCGGGCGTGGGTTTACTCGTTTTTGGCTGGCACCAGCGCATCGGCGAAGGCGACGCCGATCCGGCCGATGATTTTGGCCGAGCCGAGGTAGTGGAACTCAAAGTTGGAGATAGCCATGTCGTAGAGTTCCTGCTCCTTGGGAGTGAAGGTGTAGCTTTCCCTGACTTCCTTTTCCTTTGCTGCGCGCTCTTCGGCGCTGAGTTTCTTGTTGCGCCTGACCTCCTGCATCTTGATTTTGACCCCAGTGCGTTTTTTTTCGAGAGCACCCAGTTCCTCGTCCCAGTATTTCTCGGTCCACACGGCGTGCACATTGCCCTTGAACTCAGGCAGCTTCGCGGGGGCGGCCATCGCATCGCGGAAGCGCTGGTTGCGGGCGGCCTTGAGATCGCCGTTCTTCACGTCGATTTTGCCGCCTACACCCATCACCCCGATCACGAAGGGCATCTTCGGGGCATCGAATTCCTTGCGCACATCCTTGATGAAATGGGTCAGCAATTCACTGTAAACGTCGTAGCCGCCGGGTTGGTCGCGGTACGCGTAGGTGTGTTTGTCGACCTTGTCATTCCACCCTTGGAACCAGACAAAACCAGCGATCTCATAGCCTTGTTCCGGGTCGTAGTCCGGATAGACACGTTGGATGTTGGCGAGCACATCCTTGACGTGTGCCACCATCTTTTTGTATTCGACGGAGCACTTGGCGTTGATATTGGCCTCGCTCTCTTCGACGGTTTTCCCCTTCGTCTTGGCGAATTCAACCTGCCATTCATTGAGCTTGTAGGGGCCGGCGCTGGGCGGGCGGAAATTGGTGGACAGGTTGCGGCCGCCCCAGGCCGTCTTGATCAGCAGGATCGGGTTGTCCATGCGCTTTTCGAGCGTGAGGCCGAAGGTGAATTCCGGGCCGATCTTGGGGCCTCTTACCGGCGCACCGAAACCGGCGGTGAGCTTGCCTTCCAGCAGTGATTTCTCAACTTTCTTCGCCCCGAGGTAGGAAATCCAGGTGCGTTCCGCCGTCCGGGGCTGGCCGCTTTCGTCCTGCATCAGGTCGGAAAGCGGCTTGGTTTTCGGGTCCATGGCGACATGGGGGAAAGTCCTCACATGAGCGTGGCCCTCCATGTTAGACTGGCCGGCAAGGATGTAGATTTTGAGGGGATCGGCTTGAATCAGGCCGGGAAAGGTCAGTGCGATGAAGAGTGGGAGGAGTTGGGCGGGAGCGCGCATGGGATGGCTGGTGTGGTGTCGATTTTTGTGGGCACAACAGTATTCCGCGCCCGGGGACGCAACTGTATGGGCGGCAATCTGCAGCGCAACAAAATAGTGCGCAACAGGGATAGCGCGGCGACCCACATTGGGGGGCGTGAGCGATCCTCTCTGCCTGCCCGGTGCGGAAGGCGCCGCCAGGTAGGCGGCCATTTGCATTGAGCGTCGAACGGGCAGGCGACGATTTTGTTCTAGCTGGTTTGGGGGTGTTAGTTTCGAGTCAGCGTGCCGTCTCACGCTTGTTTCACCTCATACTGATTGAACAGTCATCTTACCCTAATGATGACCTGGCCTTCTTGCACACCCCGGGTATTTGCCCTCAATGGTGCCCCCAATTGCCCTCGCTTTCACGCTCGGAGCGGGATTCCCAGGTGATTTCCGTTTGCTCTTGCACAAGCCGGTGCCGTACTCCATTTTCCGGGTTCAGCAAAATGGGTGCATACACGGCATGCCCGCTTTTCCTTCCATCCTCGATGCATCGCTCAAACCATGGACCATGACCACCACGGATCGGCGACCCTGATGCGGCCGCCCAATGTTTTGGACTACAGCCTGACCGGTGAAAATGCTCACCGCGCGGTCGAGCTCGGTCTGGCCGAGGCCGACTGGTATCAGCCGCAGGTCCCACGTGCCACCTTGAGGCAACTTCTGGAGCGTCGGAATGGTCCTGCCATCCGCGACACCCTGCTCTTGCTGACACTTCTCTGTGTGACCGGCTATGCGACGGTGGTGCTCTGGGGTACCTGGTGGGTGATTCTTCCCTATTTCATTTACGCCACACTTTATGGCACCAGCTCGGACTCCCGCTGGCACGAGTGTGAACACGGCACGCCCTTTCGCACGGACTGGATGAACAGCACGCTCTACGAGGTGGCTTCCTTCATGGTGATGCGTGAATCCGTGGTCTGGCGCTGGAGCCATACACGCCACCATAGCGACACCATCATCGTCGGTCGCGATCCTGAGATCCAGGTGCCCCGGCCACCCGACATGTGGGCCCACTTCCTGAGCCTGTTCAATGTCGGCGGCTACCGCACGTTTTTCCCGAAAATCCTCAGGCACGCGACCGGGAGGATGACGGATGACGAAAAAACGTTTATCCCCGCAACCGAATTTTCCAAGATCTACCTGCGGGCGCGGATTTACCTCATGATTTATCTGGCCGTGATTGCCGCAGCGATCGTCCTCCAGAGCTGGGTGCCGATTTTCCTTTTTGTCCTGCCCCAATTTTTTGGCACGTGGTTGATGATTGTTCACAACACGCCACAGCACGCCGGACTGGCGGAGAATGTGCTCGACCACCGCCTCAACTGCCGCACCGTCTACATGAACCCGATCAGCCGGTTCATCTACTGGAACATGAATTACCACGTCGAGCACCACATCTTCCCGCTGGTCCCGTACCACGCCCTGCCCAAACTGCACGAGCTGATCAAAGACGACTGTCCGCCGCCATATCCCTCCATTTTATCCGCCTGGAAAGAGATTTTTCCCACCCTGCTCAAGCAGCTCAAGGATCCGACCTACTATGCCAAGCGCAAGCTGCCCGAACCCCGGGAGCGCGTCGAGGATGACGTCCATCGGTCGGACGCCCAGCCTGACGCCGATGGCTGGCTGGAAATCTGCGCCGGCACGGACCTGGGACTGGAAGATGTGATCCGCTTTGATCACCGCAAAAAGACCTTTGCCCTCTACCGCGATGCCCAAAACAAGCTCCACGCCACCGATGGCGTTTGTACCCATGGGAATACCCACCTGTCCGAGGGCATGGTCATCGGGAAAATCGTGGAATGCCCGAAGCACAACGGCCGCTTCAACCTCGAGGACGGCTCGCCGGCGCGCGCACCGATCTGCCGCGGCCTGGCGACCTATCCGTGCGAGGAACGCAACGGCCGCATCTGGCTCAATATCGAGCAGGCCGGCGGCGACGGGGCACGGCAGCAAAAGACCTACTCGCTGCGTGTCGTGAGCAATCAAAACGTCTCGACCTTCATCAAGGAGCTCATACTGGAGCCGGTCGACGGCCATGAAAAAATCGACTTCACCCCGGGCGATTACATGCAGCTCGATATCCCGGCCTATGAGGAAATCCGCTTCAGCGACTTCGATATCCCCGAGCCGTATGCCACGGTCTGGAGGAATCAACACGTCGACGAATTGGTCGCCAGCAACACTGAATCCGACCGGCGCAACAACTACTCGCTGGCGAGCAACTGTGTCAGCGAGCGTCAGCTCAAGTTCAACGTGCGTATTGCCACACCACCGCCCGGGCAGGATTGCCCGCCCGGTGTCGGATCCAGCTATGTGTTCAACCTGAAACCGGGCGACACCGTCACCGCCACCGGCTCCTACGGCGACTTCCACATCAAGCCGACCCAAAAGGAAATGGTCTATATCGGCGGCGGCGCGGGCATGGCTCCCTTGCGTGCCCACCTCGCCCATCTGTTCGAAAACGAATCCACCGCCCGCAAGGTCAGCTACTGGTACGGCGCGCGGTCGCAACAGGAAATCTTCTACCGGGACTACTTCGAAAAATTGGCTGCCGAGCACGCCAATTTCGATTTCCACCTTGCGCTGTCCGACCCCCGGGACGACGAGCCATGGACCGGTCACACCGGCTTCATCCACGAAGTTGTGTTGATCCATTATCTGGAAAACCACCCCCATCTCACGGCCGTCGAGTTCTACCTTTGCGGACCGCCGATGATGATTAGAGCCTGCACCAAAATGCTCCACGATCTCGGCGTCAGCGACGATCAGATTGCCTTCGACGAATTTTAAACCAACTGGTGTGTCCGTCTCCTGACGGCGACGGGCACCACCACGATAACGAACAAAAACAATGGCCGAAAATACACCCGATCTGAAGATCATCATCAATCACTGGACGCTCTGGAATCAAACCTCGGACGACGGCGAACTCTGGGATCTCGACCAGCGTATCAGCGCGGTGCAAGCGGCCGGATTCGATGCCTACACCTGCCCGGCGGATACCCCGGAGCTGAAAACCACGCTCGATCAATACGGGCTCCGGTTCGGCGCGGCATTTGATTGTGCCAGACAGGAACAATTCGAACCCCTGATCCGTGCCGGACTCGAGATCGATAACGGCCCGATGAACTGCCAGCTTGGCGATCACGTTACGCCGGTCGAGGAAGCGGTCGAGCTGACCATCGGACTGATGGAGGAGGCCGCACGCCAGGGCGCGGACATGCATTTGGAGATGCACCGCGGCACCTGCACCGAAACCCCCGAAAAAACCTACGCCATCGCAGAGGGGTTTAAGAAGGCGATGGGGTATTACCCGAAAATCAACTTCGACTTCTCCCACCCGGCCTGCTTCAAGCACCTGGACGCCAGCAATTATATCGAGCGGCTGTTTGAAAATGTCCCGGTCTTCCAGCAGTCGACACTCTGGCACATGCGACCGTTCAATGGTCATCACTGCCAAGTGCCCGTCACTGACGGAAAGGGAAGCTTTTCCCCGGAATACGAGGAAATGCGCCCGTTCATTCGTCAGGGGTTTGACCACTGGCTCAGCGGGCCACGTCCCCAAAACGAACTCTGGGTGATGCCTGAACTCGGCCCCAAATTCGGCTACGGCCTGAGTTGCTTCCCGGATAGCTGGCAAGATGCCATCGTGCTCGGCAACGACATCCGGACCATCTGGCACGAGGCCGTCGCGGGTGCTTGATTTTACGAACTCATTCTAACAATAAAAACAAAAAACCACCCAAGATTACACTTATGAAGGACAAAAAAATCGGATTCGTCGGCCTCGGCCGCATGGGCGGCAACATGGCCCGCTGCCTCAATGACAAAGGTTATAATGTTGCGGCCGTCTTCGATATCAACGAAGCGGTTGCGACCGAGCTCGCCGCGGAAGTGGGTGCCACGGCATACACGAAGCTTGCCGACCTCACCGCCAATGCGGAGGTCATCCTGACAGTGGTCACGGATGACAAAGCGATGGACGCCATTTTCTTTGGCGACGACAACTTGTTTACCGGCGCCGACGACCGTCTCTTCATCAATTGCGCCACACTGACGCCGGCCGTGCACGCGCGGATCGAACAGGCCGCCGTCGCGGTTGGGGCCCAGTGCCTCGAGGCCTGTATGGCATCGAGTATCCCGCAGGCGCGGAATGGAGAGCTGTTCCTGATGATCGGTGGCGCAGAGGCCGTCTTTAATGCCAACAAGCCGCTGCTTGATGACATCAGCAAGGCACTGCACTTCGTCGGTCCTGCCGGCAAGGCGTCCGAGGTGAAGGCACTGGTCAACATGGTGATGAACATCAACACCGCCGCACTCGCGGAAGGGCTCGGTATCGGTGACGCGCTCGGCATCGACCTCAATATGCTGTGCGAGATATTCAGCCAGACCGGAGCGAACTCACGCGTCCTTGAAACGGATGCGGAGGACATGATCATCCGCGACCACGATTGTTATTTTTCGGCCGCCCACGCCGCCAAGGACTCCGGCATCGCGCTCGCCCTTGCCGCGGAACAAGGAATCGACACCCCGCTGGCTCAAGCCACGTTCGACCAATACACCCGGCTTGTGGAAATCGGCAAAGGCGAACTCGATAAATCAGGTATCGCCGAGCTGACATTCAAGGGCCGCGCCTAGGATGGACCGAACCTCTGGATCATTATGAACCCAATCATCAAAAACAGCGCCGGCGAAACCCTGGACTACACATTGACCCGCGGGGCAGGGGAGTCGCCGCAATCCGGCTGGCTCGTGGTGCTCGGCCACGGTGTGACCGGCGATAAAGACCGTCCGCTCATTACCGATACCGCCGCGGCACTCAATGCCGCCGGCTTCGACACGCTTCGCTTCTCGTTCGCCGGCAATGGCGCATCCGAGGGCGACTTCCGTGCAGCCACGATCACCAAGGAGGCCGGCGACCTCGATGCCGTGCTCAGTGCCGTGGCTCCCTCGTACAGCAACATTGGCTACATCGGGCACAGCATGGGGGGCGCCGTGGGCGTCATTCAGGCGGCCAGGGATAGCCGCATCAGCGCTCTGGTGTCACTCGCCGGTATGATCGATACCAAGACTTTTGCCGTTACCGAATTCGGCGAGGAAACGCCCGACGACGGAATGATGTGGGAGGAGGAATCCTGCCCGCTGTCCTCGGCTTATATGACCGACCTCTGCGACACCATCCAGAGCGTGGCACCGCGGGTCGGCTCGGTCACCGCCCCCTGGTTGCTGCTGCACGGGACGGAGGACGACGTCGTGCTGCCGCGCGATACCGAGCAGGTGCAACAGATCAAAGGCGATGCCGTCCAGGTCGTGCTGGTCGACGGTGCGGACCACAGTTTCAACCATCCGGCCCACAAGAAACAGGCGACCGATACCGTGGTCTCATGGCTGAGCGCACAGGCGGCGGGGTGAACGATGCAATAGCCCTAACGATGTAGTATTGTTAGATGTCTCTCACCCCATCCGATCCTTCACCAGCTGACGCATCGAGAAAAGCATCGTCTCATTTTTCTTCCACCCCACCCCACGCATCGGCCTCGCGCCACTCTTGCGCTTCTCGCCAAAACGCTCACGCGCGCCCCTGAACACATCATTGACGAACTGCCGACTGCCAAACGTCATCCCATCACTGAAATACCTGACCTTACAGCGCAATGCCTCACCCACACTGAGCTTGCCTCCCTTCGCGAGAACTTTCTCCACATCCTTGCGC
>JBFERY010000091.1:0-9995 GCA_041548785.1 Oceaniferula sp. | reverse complement strand
CGAGTCCCAGCTCAATGATCCAGGCGATCCGCCTGGCTGGTGAGATGCAGTCTTGAAGTCTTGAAGTCTTGAAGTCTTGAAGTCGGGGAGTCGGGGAGTCGGGGAGTCGGGGAGTTTTCAGGCGGGGGTGAGTGCGGGGGTGAGGTAGAATGACTCGGGGATATCGTTGAGGCACGGGGTGACGATGTCTGGCGAGTAGGCGTAGTTCTGGATGTCCTCCTGATTGGTTTGGCCACTGAGGACGAGGACGGAACGGTAGCCCATTTGGACAGCGCCGAGGACATCGGTGTACATGGTGTCGCCGACCATGATGGTTTGGTCGGTCTTGAGTTGCAGGCATTTGCGGGCCATGCGCATCATGACAGGACTGGGTTTGCCGACGGAGAAGGCCTTTTTGCCGGTGGCGCTTTCGATCATGGCGACGATGGCGCCGCAGCCCGGGCGGATGCCTTGATCGGTCGGGCAGACGGTATCGAGGTTGGTGGCGATCAGTGAAGCACCGTTGGCAACGAGGCGAACGGCTTTTTCGATCATTTCAAAGTTGATGGTGCGCCCCTCGGCCACCACGACGAAGTCGGGCTCGTCATCCACGACGGTGTAGCCGTTTTGGTGCAGGGCCGCGGTCATGCCGTTTTCGCCGATGACATAGGCGGTGCCGTTGGGTTTTTTGGATGCCAGATACCGCGCGGTGGCCATTGCGCAGGTGAAGATTTCTTCGGGATTGGCAGGGATGCCGAGCCGGGTTAATTTCAGGGCAACGTCGCGGCGGGTTCTTTGGCTGTTGTTGGTGAGGAAGAGGTAGGGAATGCCGAGGGATTTGAGTTTTTGCAGGAAGTGGTCGGAGCCCGGGATGATTTTTTTGCCACGGTAGATCACGCCGTCCATATCGAGGAGGAATCCGACGCTTGGGTTGTTGAGATGGTTCATACGCGGGAATCGCTAGCAGGTTGCATACCATATCGCGGCGAACACTGACAAGAAACGGGTGACGCGGTAATTTCTTGAAAAACAGTTGGTGCATTGACGGTGGGTTCCTATAGTTGCCGGGCGGTGAATGATCTAACGAGAGTGCTGGAGGCGTATTTTGGGCACAGGTCATTGCGGCCCGGGCAGGTGGAGGTGATTGAGCGGGTGTTGGCGGGGGTCAACACCTTGGCGGTGTTGCCGACCGGGGGCGGTAAGTCATTGTGTTATCAGTTGCCGGTGTTGGCGATGGATGGCTTGGGGGTGGTGGTTTCGCCACTGATTGCGTTGATGCGGGATCAGGTGGATGGCTTGGTGGCCAAGGGGGTGGCTGCGGTGAAGTTGGACTCGACGACGGGTGAGTTGGAACGCGAGGAGGTGATGGCGCGGGTGGTTGGGGGTGAGGTGAAGCTGCTCTATCTTTCCCCGGAACGGTTGGTCGATACCGGTATGCTCAGGCTGTTGCGCGGGCTCAAGGTCGCGATGGTTGCGATTGATGAGGCGCACTGTATCGCGGAGTGGGGGCATAGTTTCAGGCCGTCCTACATCCGCCTGCCCAGGGTGGTGAGGTTGCTGCAACCCGGGGTGGTGTTGGCGTTGACGGCAACGGCATCGCCAGAAACCGCGCGGGGGATTCGCAAGGCGTTCGGGATATTGAAGCGCGACCAGGTGCAGACGTCTTTTTTCAGGGAGAATCTGGCTTTTGATGTGACTGTGGCTGACGAGGACGGGAAGCGGGAGAGGTTGTTGGAGTTGCTGGGTGGGGAGGGGCAGGTGCCTGCGATTGTGTACGCGACGCGACGCGGTGATGTCGAAGAGGTTGCGGCATTTTTGACGAGGTCGGGCATTCCGGCGCGTGCCTACCATGCCGGGATGTCGGCGGCGGCGCGCGCGGAGGTGCAGGACGGTTTTGCAGGGCACCGGTTCCCGGTGATTTGTGCGACCATCGCCTTCGGGATGGGCGTGGATATGCCGGATGTGCGTACGGTCGTGCATTACCATCCGCCGAAGTCGCCGGAGGGGTGGATCCAGGAGAGCGGTCGGGCCGGGCGCGACGGCCTGCCGAGCGCTTGCGAGGTGTTGATGAATGGCGACGACCGAGTCAGTCTGGAGAGTCTGGTGATGGCGAAGCAACCCGGGCGTCGTGCGGTTGAGGCGGTGCTGCAGAATATTTTTTCCCAGGGGAGCCGGTCGGTTGTTTCCCGGTATAATCTGAGCACGCTTAACGATATGTCAGTTGAGTTATTGGATGTGATGCTGGCGCGGCTGGAGACCGCGGGCTGGATCACACCTGACGGGGGCTCGTGGATGTGGTGTCATGTGGTGCCGTTGCGCTGGGATGCGGCGGCCAATGAGGGGGTTCTGCGGGGCTTTAGCATGAAAGACCGGGCGGTGCTTGCGCAGATGATGGAGACCAGGCAGCGGGTGTCGCTGTGGGAGCTGGCGGACGGGAATGCGGTCAGGCTGAACAAGCTGGTCGCGCTGCTGCGCGAGCTCGAGGCGGGGGGTGAAGTGCGCTTGAAGATGAGTCACAGCCTGGTGCATTACCGGGTGAAAAAAGAGCCCGCCAGTCTGGTGGAACTTACCAATGAGGTGATCGGGGTGTTTGAGCAACATGCCAGGCACGACTGCGAGCGGATTGGCAAGGTTTTTGAGATGGCTGTCTCGCGGAGGTGTCTGGCGGCGTCATTGGTCGGGTATTTCGGCGAGAAACTGGGGGATCCATGTGGTCGGTGCGCGTCATGTGTCGGCAAGGTGCGCCCCCGGAAGTTACCGGTGAGCGTGGTCACCGAGGTGAGCCTGGACGAGATGGCGCGGATCCAGGCATTAGTGGCCGAGAGGCGACCGGCATTATCGAGTCCGCATCGGCTTGCCCGGTTTTTGTGTGGGATTTACAGCCCGGCAATGATGCGTTACCGCCTCTACCAGCACCGGGACTGGGGGATGCTGGAGAGGATGGGTTTTGAGGAGGTCCTGGTGATTGCCGGGGTGGTTTGAACTGGCACTATTGATCCTGCACCTTGATTTTCATTTCGTCGGAGTTCGCCTTGAGTTCCGGAGCGTACATGGCGGCTGCCTGGGTGGGCAGGGCGCTGAAGCTGCCGGGGATCTCGGCGCGGAGACGGTAGCTCAGGCTGTGGGAGCCGCGGGCGAGCCGGCGGACGAAGAAGGATGTTTTTTCGTGGTGCATTTCCATGTAGGCGCCGAGGGCGTTGCCGGTGTATCCGCTGCGCACGTCGACGGCCTCGAGGCCGGCCGGTTTCCAGTCGTTGAACATGAGGTATTCGTAGTCGTTTTTGCTGTGGATGTGCAGTTCGACCTCGACGAGGTCGCCGCTGGTCAACATGTCGCCTGACTTGAGCGGGATACGTTTGTATTTTTCCACCTTGTGGCCGACAACCTGGCCTTCGGTGCCCGCGGTTTTTTCGGTGGCCGGGATACGTTCGAGTTTGTAGTAGGCGCGGTCGACCTTGACCTCGAGCCCCGCCTTTTTGATGAAGTCCTCTTTGGTGAAGACGGTGAGGTAGGCGTTGGTATAGAGCGGACCGCTACCTTTTCTTCTGAGTTCCACCTGGTGACTGCCGGTGCCGAGGGCGTCGCCCGCGATCACGACCTTGTTGTCGTAACTAAACAGGTTGTTTTTGGTGATTTTGACGGTTTTGATTTCCTTGCCGTCGACGAGCACGGTGACTTCGGCCTCCGGGTTGTTTTCGCCGCTGGCACGCATGAAGTCGGCGATGGCTTCGATGCAGTAGGCGGTGTCACGCGTGGAGTTCCAGTAGGTGGCGTGCTTGCGGTTATTGACCAGATACTTGACGAGTCCCCGTGCTTGTTTGGATTTCGGATTGGTGGCGGCGAGCAATTTGAGGAACCACGCATGGGCTTCGATTTCGCTGCCATACCAGTACCACCAGTAGCCGCTATTTCCGAGCTTGAGGTGGGCGCTTTGGTTTTCATCGTCATAGACGAGGAACTGTTCGATGTTGCGGATGACGGCGTCACGTTTCTCCGTGTCCCCGGCGAGGTGGAGCGCCATGCCGGTGAGGGATTTGCCGTAGACCGAGAGCTGGTTTTTATCGCGGAACAGGAAACCGAGCATTTCTTGGTTAGGGTGCTTGGCCTCGGCGAGTACGAGACGGACGAGCGCGTCCATGGCGGTCGCATGTGGCTTCGCGTTCTTCTTCCGTTTTCCATCTTTCCAGTTGCGGATACGTTCGGTTTCGCGGACTTCGTAGTTTTTGAGCCAGGTGACGCCGAGGTCGAGCATGCCGGCGTCGACTTTGGCGTCATTGGCCCGGGCGACAATCAGTCCGTGCACAACCACCGCGGTGGTGTGTGGATACGAGTGCTCGCCGTAGCCGGAGAACCACCCCCAGCCGCCGTCGCTGAGTTGCATTTCACGGAGGCGTTTGATCCCTGCGCGGGTCATTTTATTGACCTCCTTCTCGTTGAAGACCGGGTTGCGTTGCCAGCGTTTCCACTGGGCCATCCGTTGCTTGTCGTCGCCAATTTCCTGAGGGTTGAGGTTGGCGCGCTTGTTTCTAACATCCTCAAGGTTGACGTCCATTTCGCGGATGAGTTTTTGGGCGATCACGGTGGGGACGAAGCGATTGAGGGTTTGCTCGGTGCAGCCGTATGGGTATTCGACGAGGTAGGGGATGGCATCGACGATACTACCGGCGATGGTCGGGGAGTACCGGACTTCGAGGCGTGTCTGATCCGGGCGTCGTTCGGCGGGGACCTTGATGCTGATGACGGTGTTTGCGTTCCCGGGATGGATGACGCGGCTCCAGGCTTCTTGTTTGAGGATGCCGTGCACGTAGACCGGGTAGGTCATCTCCATGGCGTCGGAGTCGTCGCCGGTGACGACTTTCATCCTGACAATGGCCTCGCCTTCGCCGGTGACCTTGGTGTGCCAGTCGATGCGGGTTTCCCCGCCAGCCTCGATGCTGCGTTGTTGGGCGAGCGGCGATGATGATATCAGGACGCCACCTTCGAGTTCCAGGCTGATCCTGGCGTCCTGTTCGGTTTTCAGGTAGTTGTGGACGACGGCGCTGAGCACGACCTCGTCCTTCTCGATGAAGAACCGGGGCGCCTGCAGGCGGATGATGAGGTCCTTGCTGGTGATGACCTCGGCGGACCCTTCACCGACGCGGGTGCCGTGAGCCATCGCCCAGGTTTTAATTTTCCAGGTGGTGAGGTTGTCGGGGAAGTCGACGGGGACCTCGGCGGTGCCGTCGGCATGGGTTTCGACCGAGCCGATCCATTTGACCAGGTCGGCAAAGTCCTTGCGGATCATGACGGCGGGGGCATCGTCGGCGCTGTCACCCTTGTCAGCGGATTTCATTTCCGCGACAGCGGAGTCGGCTGCCATAGCGCGCGACGTCATAGGTGCCGCGGGCATGGGGCCGCCCTTGCCCATCCTGCGTCCTTCCCCGCCTCCTCCGAAGCCGACCGATCCGACGAGTTCCGCGTTGTCGGCGAGCGAGTGGCCGAAGGCGCCGAGGGTGCGCATGGCCTCGGCTTTACGCTTCAGGATGTTATGTTCGTAGTGGCTGAGTGAGTGGGTGAATCCGCCGCGGAAGTGGCGGCGCCATTTCCAGAAGTGCGACTTGATATCGGCGACGTTGCTGCCGCCGGAGATGTATTCGAGGGATTTATCGTAGATGGTGAGTGCGAGCGAGCCTTGCACCGGTTCGCCGTGTTGGTCGGTGATGCGCACTTTGATTTTCCCTTGAGCGCGGGGTTTGAACCGGGTGTCACTGGGCAGGACCTCGACATTGAGGATACGTTTCTCGGGTGGCACGATGATCTCGCGCACGGCGGTGTGGACGCGGGCGTTGGAGACGGTGGCAGCTTCAACAAAGAAGTTGGGCATGTCTTTCAGCGACACCGGGATATCAACGACAGTGCTTTGTCCCTTGATGTGGAGGAGCTGGTGTTTTGTGCCACCGCGCAGGGAGAGGATGACGGTGCTGTCGGGGCGGCGTGTATTGATCAGGAGCTTGACGGTGGAGCCGTTGGCGTAGGTGCGTTTGTCCGGGATGAGTTCGATGTCGGAGTATTGGAATCCGCCTTCGGCCTTGCCGTCGCCGCGCACGGTAAAGAGGATGGCACCCTCGATTTGGCGGCCCTTGGCGTCGGTCATTTTGGCGGCGAGGCGGTACTGGCCGGCCTTACCGGCCTGGAACTTGAGTCGGCCGTCGGTTTCATCCGTGGTGCTGATGTCCCAGGACTTGATTTCCTTTTCCTGGACCTTGCCATCCTTGTCGCTGGTGACGCGGTAGAGGACGGCCTTGCCCTGGGTGCTGATTTTTTTACCATCGGCGGTGCGGGTGGCGAAGGTGGCGTCGACGGGGTCGCCTACGTGGGCGTAGCCGCGGTCGAGCCAGACGCTGACTTGGTAAGCTTGGCGGGCGGCGATGATGCTACCTTTGCCGACGATGGTGCGGCGTGAGGCGTCGACCACCTCGGCGGTGACCTCGTAGCGGTGGTCGGTGTCGCTGTGCACGGCTTTGGCGAGGGTGGTGTCGATTTCAATTTTCACGGTGCCGTCCGGGTTGATGTCGAGTTCTTGTTCCAACACGATCTCGGGTTGCTCGCCGCCGCGGTGCCACCAGAACGGGCGTGGGCAGATGCAGCCCCAGCTTTTCCAGCCGGGGTACCAGGGGCGCTCGACGTCGAGCCAGCCGTAGCCGCCGCCGTAGAGCCAGTCCCATCGGCCTACGGGGAACCATATGTCGTTGTGACGACGCCGGAGGACTTTGACCTTCACCTTTGCCTGGGTGACGGGTGCGCCGTGGTAGTAGGTAGCCTTGACGGTGGCGTCGAATTTCTCACCGAGCATGACGGGCTCCTTGGGGGCGTCGACCGTGACCTCGTATTCAGGTTTTTTATATTCCTCGACGCGGAATGAGTGGTTTCCGTAGCCGGATGTGCCCATGCGGAGATGGACCGAGTAATTGCCGAGCTTGGCGTCCTCGGGGAGATCGTAGGTGTATTCCACCCCGCCGTAGGAGTCGGCGCGGACGGAATGATTTTTGACGACCTCGTTGCCGGCGGCATCGCGGATGGTGACGGTGAATTCTTTGCCCGCGAAGGTGGAGACATCCTCGAGATCGTAGCGTGCCTGTCTGACCCAGAACTTCCCGTAGACTTTTTGTTTCGGCTGATAGACGGGTCGGTCGGTGATACCGAAGGATTTGCGATGGTTGAGATCGCCGCCGTGGTAATGACTTGATGAGATCCGGTTGAACCCGAGCAGGGCGGTGCCTTTGTCTGAGGCCGCCCGGATCATCCACCTGAAATTGCTGTCGAGTTCGCCGTTTTTGACCAACAGGGTGCCGTCGTTGCCGGTTGTTTTGGTGACGCGTTTGGTGAGCACATCGTATTTTCTGAGTAATCCGGGTTGTTCCCTGCGAACCTGGTGGTAGCCGAAGAACTCGAGTTGGCTTGCCGGTATGGCGGTGCCTGTGATGGAGTCGGCGACGTAGAAGAGGATGCCGTCCTTGATGTTCTTGCGGACGATGACGGTCGCATCTAACCAGACGACGGTATGAGCGGTGACGCCGTCCTCAAGTTCGGCTGAGACGAGGTAGGCACCGGCTTTGCTGACGGGCACGCTGAGTGATGCACGGGCATCCCAGTGGTGGTCGCGGGGTTTCAGGCTGTGGGTGCGGCGGCCGACCTCCTTGCCAACGTATTTTTTACGTGGGGAATTGACGAGCGCGTCGCCCAGGCTTCCCCAGTGGGTGAGGTTCCAGTCGAGTTTTGCGGGGTTTCCCTCCAGATACTCCCAGAGGTTGTCGACCATGCCGGCGAGATCAACTTCCTTGGCGACGAGGGTGACGTTGTTGGTGTTGCGGAAGACATAATCGATCTTGGGTTCGCTGCCGGCGGGTGAGGCACCCTGGGAGGGCTCGATACGGCCCCAGTTGCCTACGATCTGGTGCAGGAGTTTTTTGCGGGATTTGGCTGAACCGGAATTTCCAAACTCCTTGATGGTCGCGCGCAGCAGGGTGACGGCTTTTTGATGTTGGCGGCGGTCGAGGTAAATCTGGATGAGACGGTCTGCGGCGTGTTCGTCGCGTACGCTCAGTTCTCTATAGGTGGTGATGAAATTCTGATCGGCGGGCAGGGTGAAGCGTTTGACGCCGGTGGCGAGTCGGGCGACGGTCTCGCTGTCCTTGAGCGTGTGGAGCTGGAGGATGCCTTTTTGGTCGTCCATGTCCATGGAGCGAAACCATCCGAAGCGGGCCATGGTGGTGACGCCGAACTGGCTGTGGAGGAAGTGGGCCCAGTTCAGTCGGTGCGGGTCGGTGAGTCTCGGGTTGAGTTTCGCGGCCTGGTCAAGTGCGAAGCGCCATCGTTCGCCATCGTTTTTCGCGGTTTCCCAGGACTCGGGAGCTCGGTAAAAGAGTGGGTTTCCATCGGGATCGACGGGTGCGCCCTTAGGGTCCCTGCCGCCGCGAGCCCACCGGTTTCCCGGTTCGTGATCGGGCAGGGTGGTCAGGTCGCTGAGGATTTGGAGTCGCCAGGCGGCGCTGCCCCGGGCGTTCATGGAGACGGCGGTGGCGAGGCGTGCGTAGAGTGACGCTTTTTCGGTGTCACCACGATTGGCTGGCCATTGGTCGAGGGCTTGAAGGTAGAGTTGGATGGCGCGGATGCGGTCCCTTTGCGAGCTGTCGCAGTACTGGCCACCGCCGCGATGGTGGCCTCGCTTGAACTCGCCGGCGATGATATACCCAAAATGAGGGATGCTTGTGTAGAGTTGTCCTGCTTTGTCGAGTAGTGCGGCATTCCCGGGGTGTTTTTCGATGGCGTTTTCGAGCAGGGCGTCGAGTTCGGGGTCACGATTGAGTCGGCGCAGGCAGGTGTGGGCGTGGTCGAGGATGGTGGCGAGCTGGGGAATATCATCTTCGGTGAGCAGTTTTTGGTAGATGGCGAATGCCTCCTTGAAGTTGCCATCCTTTTCGAGTTTTTCCGCTTTGCGCTGTTGGTTGGCGTGAGGCTGGTTGGGTTCCTGGGCCGTTGTTCCCGTGGTCAGCAGGCTGATCATCACGGTAGCGATGATTGTTAATTGGAGGAGTTTCATGGTGATTTTGGTGAGGGGTAAAGCTATTTGACGGTTCTTCTTTCTAGCACAGGAGAAGGGGCTTCTCCAACACTATTGCGGCGAGCGGCGTGCTTTGTGACAAAAAAAAGACGGCCGGCAGGCCGTCTCTGATGGGAGAGGGGGTGGTATCCCCCCGGATGCTGGGGGAGTTACTTTTTTTGGCGGTTTTTCGCGAGTTTGTCGGCGAGCCGTTTGAGATATTGGCCGGCTTTTTTATTGCGTTGGGTCGCTTTGATCCAGCTGTCTGGGATGCTGGAAAGGGCATTGATCTGGGTGATGGCATTGATGGCGTTTTGCTGCTCGTATTCGTTGTTATCGTCATTGAGTTCGGCCATCAGGGCGGTGAGGGCTTTTTCCTTTTGGCCGAGCTTGAAAAGAGATTGGGCGGCGCTGACCCGGATGGCTGACTGGGTGTCGGTGAGGAGGCGGGTCATGTCAGGTTCGGCTTGGGAGGCGGCCTTACCGAGGATCAGGACACCTTGGGCGGCCCAGTAGCGGGTGATGGAGTCGTTGGACCTGAGCTTGGCAATCAGGTCGGGGAGGTTGTCGGCGTCGCGCGCCGAGGCCGTGAATGCGATGTCAACAAGGCTCGGGATATCTTTGGCTCGCGTGTTCCAGTAAGATGAGACGGGTTCCTGGGGGGCGAGCTTGGCAAACATCGGTTCGGGGATCAGGCCGGTATCTTTGACCTCGATCATTTTTTCCTTCAGGCGGGTGCGCATGTTGACGAGACGTTTTGCGTGGCTGGGGTCGGTGGCGAGATTGGTGACCTCCCAAGGGTCGGTCTGGGTGTCGAAGAGTTCCTCGACGGGTTGGTTGCCATCCCAGATGTCGTGGTGCCGTCCCTTCAGTTTGCTGTCTTTCCAGGCCTGTTGCCAGCCGCGCCATCCGGCCTGACCGAACTGATAATAGCTGT
>JBFERY010000090.1:0-10050 GCA_041548785.1 Oceaniferula sp. | reverse complement strand
ATTTGGAAAAGCACTTCGTGATCAATGAGAGTTCCGGATGAATGACTCCTTTGGCTGCGTTTCTCCTTAGTCATGGTGCCCGCACCATTCCTTCGTCGCGCCTTGCCAAAGAAGCCATTCATCTCGGCAATCGTCCCGTCCGTTTCACTACGTGGTATTAGTGATTGTCCGGATCCGCTCACTTGATCCAGCTATGGCCCCATCATGCCCCGCCGCTGTGCACGCAAAAACCCCGACAGAAAATTCTATCGGGGCTTGTGGAAGAAGTTCGTCGCGGAAGCACGGCCCGCGCCCAATCCGGTGTTATCGTTTGCGGCGCAGGAGAAATGCTGAACCCATGATGGCCATGATGGCAGTCGTGGGCTCGGGAACTTGCGTTGGTACGAGCCCCCGCTCCGGGGAAAGATGATACTCAATGATGCCACCGTTCAGGAGAACATCCAGCAGCGCATTGTTTTCGGTGCTGTCCAAAGCGAACTGGTACTCGAATGCCATTCCAATATTGCGCGGGTCAACCGAGGCATCGCCGCTGGAGGCTTCCGTTGCCCCCAGACCGAACAAGTAGTCGACGGAGGTTTTGGCATCAATCATGCCAAATTTGCCCGACGGTTTATCCGGCTGGAGGCCTGTCTTTAATTGTTCCTTGCCTTGGTCATCGTAAAAAGCCATGAATTCGCTACCCGTTGCCACGCCGTAGTCCATTGAGGGGTCATCGCCATGGTGGGTTGAGTACTGGACGTCGTATTCAGCAATGTCGGCAGCGGTCACAACATTTCCCCAGACCATATTCTTCACTTCGACGGGTGTCTGCACATACATGAAGAAATAGTCAGATCCCGTCGGGTCGGAGGAAAGTTTTCCTTGGCCCCAACGCACGTAGGTTTGGTAGATGGGAGCATCCATGTCCCCATATGCGTGGGGTGCATGGCCATTGAAGAAGTAGATGGCGGCTTTGTCAGTGTAGCTGTCGGCGTCAGTCATGTAGCCATCGACGTTGAATGTCTGGCCATGGCTGCAGGGCGCGGTGAGGACACCGAACAGGATTCCGATTTTGAATAATGTTTCTAATTTCATCGTTAAGGGTGGGTGGAGGGGGGGTGATCAATCTCGCCATCAGCGCGTCACTTTTTTGCTAATTTGGACAGCGCCGCATGTCTGAGACGCACTTTATTGCATTTTTACCGGCTTAATGCAATCATTTATTGAATTTATTTAAATATTTAAGGTAAATAGGTGCTGCAATCATGTTTGAGGTGATTATCAAGTCAGGTTACGGGTTGCATGCCGCTGTGATGGGGTGATTTCACAAAACAGCGCCGAATTTGCCCTCACCGAGAGGCCCCGGCGAGGGATCGTGTCTAGGGAGGGCCTGCCCCGCATACCGCTCGGTGAAGCCGCTGAGGGATGCTGCCGCCGGTTCGGGCTCTGCTGGCAAGCGGGCTATGTGACAACCGAGCAGAGCGAGATAGCCAGTCGCAGGCTGCCCGTAAGGGTGGAACGAAGTGACAGCAAACGCGCAACGCCGCTAGAATCGGATCATTCGGCGTCCCTTCAGCCTCAGCTACGCTGACTATTTCACCCGATTTTAAAAAACCGTCGTTAAAATAAAAGGACGGCTCAGTCGGCATAATACAATAATGCGGTGCTTCGTGCAAAGATCCAAGCCGGTGCCCGTCAATCTGGGAATTGCGGGACACTAGACGGCGGGCCTTGTAGCCTTCGCGACCCGCAGCAAGCGGGTGGAAAGAATCAGGGCCACGCCGTAAAGCAAGAGCGCGACCGCCATCGTGATGGCACGGCCGCGCGGGAAGTCCTCTGCGGCCAGTTTGATGGGAATGATCAGCAGCAACGGCCACACCAGGCGCTGCGCCGGAAGCAGTCGCGGGTAGCGGCTCAGCGCCGCCAGCACCACCACCGAGGTCGCCAAAACTCCGGTCCGCAAAGCCGCCAGGATGCCGGGTTCGAAGGCACCGGGCTCCCCGGCGATGAAGGGTGCCGTCCACCAGACCAGCAGCGCATCAAGTCCGAGCATGGTCACGAGAATCACCACTCCTCTGCCGAGGCGGGGCAATGCATCCGGCCACACCGGACTCTGTGCCTTGTGCGGCAGAAACGTACACAGGACCGCAGCCACCAATATGATGATCGACTCGGGTGTGATCGTCGGCCACACACTGTCACCCGGAGCGGCAAGCAGGTGAAACACCATCCCGCCAAAGTCGCCCACCACGGCCGCAAGCAAGACCGCCATGGCGGCGTGTAAACCGGGACTGACCCGGTCGAGGCGAACCCCCACCGCGGCCAGCAGCACTGCCAGAGCGGAAAACAAGACGGCCGGCTGTGGAAATACCACCCAGGAACCCATCGCCACAAGGGCGAGTGCGAGACTGCTGTGAAGCAGGAAGGACCAACGATGTTCCCGCGACCAATGGAAGGTGACAAGCAGGAACGCGTAGCCGGCAACGCCAAGCGTCATGCCCACCGCCGCAAGGACCTTGGCTACGCCGGGAAGATGCTCCGCCGCAATGAGCAGCGCCCCCCCATACCCCAGCAAGGTGACCAGCGTGCCCTGGATGATCTGGTGAGCTCCGATCTGCTCCTTGCCACGGCTCTGGATGATGATCAGCACACTCGTGCTAATAAACAGCCCGACAAGAATCGTGATCGCAGGGCCGGCAAAGGCGATGGCCCGGTCTCCATGCGACCAGGCGATCAGCAACAGGGCCCCGAGGTTTGCAAAGCCATAGGCAAACCAGGGCAGGGGGCCGCCACGGCGCGGGCCGACCAGAACCGCGACGACACCGAGCATCGCCAACGTGAGGGCAAAGGGCTCCGGCCGGCGTATGCCAAACATCAATAACAGGGAAACGCAGCCGATGCCCAGCACCGTGGCAGCCGACACCGGAGCCAGTCGGTGGAGTTCGGCAATCGGAAGAAGGAGCGCCCCTACCAGAATCAGCAGCACGGCCGCGAGCCAGGGTGACAGCACCTGGAGGCGGGCGGTAGCTTCCCAGATCATCGGCAAAGCCACCAGAGTCGCCGCCAGGCCGCTCGCCGAGGCGGCGCCGCGCTTGCCACGTTTTCCGAGCAGGAGGCAAACCACAGCCCAGACCAGTGCGTAAACCAGGCCGAAGGTGATGCCCAGACCGCGCGCCAAGACACCGGCCTCGGTCAGGGCCCGCAGCAGGTAGGCCCCGGCGAGCGCCAGTAATATTCCACCGATCAGTCCCGCTCCGATGTTGGCGCCCGCCTCTTCGAACATCTCCGCAAGTGTGAGCTCCGGTTCTTCATCCTGATCGGTGTCGCGGGCGTCCTGATCGGTGTCGCGGGGTTCCACCGCGGCCACCATCTTCGCGGCAAGATCACCGCCGGCGCCAGCCGGTTTTTCATCGGGGGCGGCAGCCTCACCAACCAGGGTTTCCAGACCGCTGATACGAGCGTCCAGGCTCTCCACCGCCTGTCGCAGAGCGAGAACCTGCAATTCTAACTGGCTTGGTTGATCACTCATGCTGGTTGCTGGCTATTTTAATTTTGAGACACGGGGTTTTCAGGCCCGGCCGCTTAGGTGTTAGGTTGCGCGACCGTCGGGCGGGAGCAGATCGGGAAGCTGCGGGGCACCTGTGGCGGGATATGTTGTCAAAAATTGTCCCGTTACCATTTCCAGGACTGGATTCATCAATGCCGCCGAGCTGCCTCCAGCGGCCAAGGAGGTCATCACTAATTGAGCCGTTCTGGGTGTTTTCATAGCATGGTGCACTATAATTAATGCTGGCACCCTATCTCCACATTGAAACACATACAATGATAAAAGAGGCAACACGCAAGTGGGTGCCAAGGTGGTCAGGATGAGCGGATAACGTGCATCCGTTCGCTAACACCTGGAGCAATGGTGGAAAGGCTCCCGTCCGAGGATTCTGGAATGGCAAGAGGATGCGCGATGTTAGCGCGACTCCTTGAACTGGCCGCGCCAGTAGTCGAGGCGTTCCTTGATGCGTTTTTCCAGACCGTTTTCGGTCGGGGCGTAGTAGGTTTTCCCTTCGGGGAGATACGCCTGCGGTACGTAGTTGCCCTGGTAGTCGTGCGAGTAGTGATACTCTAACGACTCGTCGCTGGCGCCGGACCCCTTGGCGAGTTTTTTGCGGGTCTGGGTGCGGAGGTGTTCGGGCACGGCGAGTGTGCGTCCTTCCTTGACGTCGTGCATCGCCTCACCGAGGGCGGCGTAAGCGCTGTTGGATTTGGGGGCGGTCGCGAGATAGACCGTGGCGTGGGCGAGCGGGATCCGTCCCTCCGGCATGCCGATGAATTCAAAGGCGCGATGGGCATCCATGGCGACCCGGAGCGCGTTGGAGTCGGCCAGGCCAATATCCTCGCTGGCGGAAATGACGAGCCGTCGGGCAATGAAGCGCGGGTCTTCGCCGGCATAGAGCATTTTCGCCAGCCAGTAGAGGGCGGCGTCCGGGTCCGAGCCGCGGATGGATTTGATGAAGGCCGAGATGGTGTCGTAGTGCGCATCGCCATCGGCGTCGTAGACGATCGCCTTCTGTTGGATGGATTCCTCGGCGACCCCGAGGGTGATGTGGATTTGTCCGGCGTCTCCCTCGGGGGTGGTGAGCGCGGCGAGTTCCAGGGCGGTCAGCGCCCTGCGCGCATCGCCGTCGCTTTTTTCCGCGATATGGGCAAGGGCATCGTCATCGATGGCGATGGTGCTGGCGCCGAGCCCCCGGTCGGCATCCAGGAGGGCGGTGCGCATCAGCCCGATGAGGTCCTCGGTGGGCACGGGCTCGAGTTGGAAAATCTGTGATCGGGATACCAGCGGCGAGTTGACGTAGAAATACGGGTTGTGGGTGGTCGCTCCGATGAAGCGCACGGTGCCGCGTTCGACATGGGGCAGCAGCACATCCTGTTGGGCTTTGTTGAATCGGTGGATCTCGTCGATAAACAGGATGGTCGTCTGATCGCGCAGTTGTCTCCATTTTTGCGCCTGGGCAATTTTGTCGCGGATTTCGGCGACGTTGGACTCGACGCCATTGAGCATCTCGAACCGGCTGTCGGTGCTGTTGGCGATCACGGTGGCCAGGGTTGTTTTGCCGGTGCCGGGCGGACCGTAAAAAATGAGCGAGGAAAACCGGTCGGCTTCGATGGCGCGGCGCAGCAGGGTGCCCTCGCCGAGGATGTGTTTTTGTCCCGCCACCTCGGCCAGGGTGCGCGGGCGCATGCGCGCCGCCAGCGGGGCGTCATGCGCGGCTTTGACGGGACCCGTCGCGGCGGGCACAGGTTCTGGAAAGAGTGAGTCCATGGTTTCGTGGCCCGAATTTAACCAAGGAATACGGGGATTACACGGAAAGATTTGGAGAAGTTGGAGAAGATAGAAGATATGCCAAGCGGTCATCAATGCTGATTCCGCGCTGTTGACGATCTTCTCTAGTCAAGACTCCCCACCCCGAAAGGGTCGGGTGTACCAGTGGATGGATTTTTTGCACAGGCCCTTGATGTCCTCGGTGGCCATGTAGGCGCAGGGGATGAGGAAGAGGGTGATGAGAGTGGCAAACATGATGCCGAACGCGACGGAGACGGCCATGGGGATGAGGAACTGGGCCTGGATCGAGCGTTCGAAGATCAGGGGCATGAGGCCTGCGAAGGTGGTGAGCGAGGTCAGCAGGATCGGCCTGAATCTTGCGGAGCCGGAGTGGATGACGGCCTCGTAGGCATTCGCGCCCTCGAGGCGTTTGCGGTTGGTGAAATCGACCATCACCAAGGCGTCGTTGACCACGATGCCGGCCAGGGCCAGCATGCCGAACAGGCTGAGGAAGGACGGGGTGATGTCCAGGGCGACATGGCCGATGATGGCACCGACGGCGCCAAAGGGGATGGCGATCAGGACAAAGATCGGCTGCGTCAGGGAGCGGAAGGGAATGGCGAGCAGGGCGTAAAGGGTAAACAGGAGGGCGGCGGCCGAGACCCAGAGCCGGGTTCTGTTTTCGGCATCCTCGGCAAGCATGCCATCGAACCGCCAACTGAGGCCGGGGTTGGCTGTGACGATGTCATCGAGTTTGGGCGCGATGTCCTTGCCGATTTGCGACAGGCTGGTATCGGAGTTCACGGGGACGGCGGAAATGGTGTAAATCCTGGCGCCATCGCGGCGGCGGATGGTCGGGGGTGAAAACCCCTTGGAGATTTCAGCGACTGAATTCAGGCTGGTGGTTGATTGGTTAGGGAGGGTGATCTGGAGTTGGTCGAGGGTGTGCAGCGATTCGCGTTCCTCCTTGGGCAGGCGGACCATGACCCGGACGCTTTCCTCGCCGCGCTGAATGCGTTGGGCCTGCTCGCCATAGAATGCGCGTCTGACCTGGCGTGCAAGGTTCTCCTGGGTCAGGCCGAGGTCGCGGCCGTAGGGGCGGAGGGTGATCTGGAATTCGTTCTGGGCGTCCTCGATGCTGGTGGACGCGCTTCTCACGCCGTTGGTGGCCTTGAGCTCCTTCTGGATTTGGCGTGCGACGGGGATCATGACATCGTCATCGTGTCCGCGCAGTTCGATTTCCACGTCGTCACGCTCCTGCATGTGTCGGCCACCCGAGCGTTCGGTGCGGATGGAGAACGACTGGGCACCCTGGACCTCGCCGACGGCGTCGCGCCAGGCGTCCGCGATGACCTGGTTTCTGGGTCCGGGGAACTTGCGGCTGCCCGGCGGTACGATTTCCACCAGCACGTACCCCTGGGTGTCGCTGGTCCTGCCCCAGCTCGGCCAGCCGCCGGTGGACGACATGACATTGCCGATCAGGCTCGGGCCGCCGTCGCCGTCGGTGAATTTCTCCCGCAGGCTGTAGGCGGCCTGGGTGATTTCCTCGACCTTGGCATCGGTGTCATCGAAGTTGGACCCGTCTGACATGGCGAGGCGGGCGTAGATATAGTAGCGGTCGACGGACGGGATCGACTGGAAACCCATGACGCCGCTGGATATGAAGCCGACGCTGGCGAGGCCGATGGCGGCAAAGATGGCGAGCGAGATGTAGCGGTAGCGGACGCCGAGTTTGAGCAGGGGGTCATAGATTTTGACGACGAATGCTTCGAGCATTCGGGTGGCGCCTTGCTGGATCAGGGTGATCGGGTTCCGGCCTGTGCGGTTGACTTTAAGGTGCTTGAGGTGTGAGGGCAGGACGAATTTGGATTCGATCAGGGAGAAGACCAGGACCGGGATGACGACGTAGGGGATTTGTTTGGCCAGCGTGCCCATCCAGCCGGTTTGGAAGGCGAGCGGGACGAATGCGACGATGGTGGTGAGCACGCCGAAGGTGACGGGGACCGCGATTTCCTTGGCCCCTGTGGCGGCGGCATCAAGCGGGGCCATGCCGGATTTGAGTTTGGAAAAAATGTGTTCGCCGGTGACGATGGCGTCGTCGACCACGATACCCAGCACGATGATGAAGCCGAACAGGCTCATGATGTTGGCGGTGACGCCGAGCGTGGGCATGAGCAGGAATGCGCCGGCAAAGCTGACCGGGATGCCGAGCACCACCCAGAAGGCGAGGGAGAGGCGCAGGAAGATGCCGAGCAGGAGGAAGACGAGAACGCTGCCCTGGAGGAGGTTCCAAAAGAGTGTCGAGATGCGGCCGCGCAGGCTGACCGAGTCGTCGTCCCAGGTATGGAGTTCGACACCCTCGGGAAAGCGGCTGGACGCCCCTGCCACGTATTCGTGCACGGTGTCGGAGATTTTCAAGGCGCTTTCGCCGTCGAGCCGTTTGGCTTCGATGATGATGGCCCGCTTGCCATTGAGTCGACTGATTTTGCGTTGTTCATCGAAGCTGTCTTTGACGGTGGCGATGTCACGCAGCCTGATTTCGGCGCCCTCGCCGCGACTGATGATAATGTTTTCGAACTGCTCACGTTCCAGTGCCTGGTTGGTTGAGCGGAGCAGGACGCGGGCGGCATCGGAGCTGATGGTGCCGGCTGAGAGGTCGACCGAGTTTTGTTGGATGGCGCGGGACACGGTGTCGAGCGTGAGTCCGTAGTCCTTGAGGGTTTTCCGGTTGATTTCGATGCTGATTTCGCTGTCGCGCGTGCCGATGATGTCGCATTTGGAAATGCCGGGCAGTGAGGTCAGGTCGTCGCGGACTTGCCGGGCGGCGGCCTGCAGGTCTTTTTCGGACATATTGCCGGAAACGACCACGGAAATCACCTCCATCCATTCGGCGGTATCCGGGATCCTCACCCGGGGGGGTTCCATTTCCCGGGGGAAGGTGCTGATGCTGTCGATACGGGATTCGATGTCCGCCCGCAGTTTGTCGATGTCGACGCCGTCCTTGGTCTCGATGTAGAAGCGGGCGCTGCCCTTTCTGGCATCGGCGGTGATGGTTTTGATGTCGGCCAGGCCTTTGAGGGCATTTTCCACCGGCAGGACGATTTTTTGTTCGACCTCTTTGGGCGCGCCCCCGGGCAGCGGGATGGTGACCCAGATGGTGGACATGCGGAACGCCGGGGTGACTTCGGTGGGGATTTTGAACCAAAGCGTGTAGGCACCTGCCAGCAAGATGGCCACCATCAGGAAGTTGGCGGCGTAATCGTTGCGTGCGAACCAGCGGATCATGGGATCAGGGTGGGGAGGGTGCGTGGGGAGCCGGGCAGGAGGTTAGCGTGAGTGGCCGTGGCCACCGCCTTTGCGCCCGATGCGGCGGGAGTCACCGGGTTGCGCCTGGTGGCTTGGATCGGTTCCCTCCTCCTTCTCGGGGATGATTTCCACGGGGGCGCCTTCGGGGGCGTAGGGGAGGCGGGTGGTGCAGAGCAGGTCACCGGGTTCGATGCCGTCGCGGGTGATCATGGTGGTGCGGTTGGACCAGATAGGCGTGAATGAGACGCGTTTGAGCAATCCCTCGCGGATGACCAGGATCTCATTGAGTTCGCTGAGGTGTTTCCGCGGGATGACATAGACCTGCTTGAGCGTTTTGGCGGGGATGGTGGCGCGCACCGGCTGGCCGATAAAGAGCGCGGGTTGGTCGGATTTCAGGCCAAAGGGGTCGTCGATCCGGGCGATGACAAAGAGCTGGCGCGAGTCGGTGTCGAGTTCACCCTCGGCGCGGAGGATGGTGCCGACCCATTGGGTGCTTCCCTTGTCGCCTGATGCGGCGACGATGGAGGTGAAGGTGACCTTGTTTTCTGCCGTGGGTATTCCGGGTTTGTTCGGCGGGGTGTAGTAGGCGAGGTCGCGTATCGTCAGCGGCAGCCTGACCTCGGCGAAATCGGTGGAGAATATTTCACCGAGCGAGGTGCTGGCGCCGACCTGCTGGCCGAGGCCGACGTTGCGTTTTCTGACCCGGCCGTCGTAGGGTGCGCGGACCTTGGTGCGTGCGAGGTTGCGCTTGGCCCGTTCCAGCGATGACTGGGCGGAGCTGACATTGGCCTCGGCTTCCCGCAGTTGGGGTTTGCGCAGGACGAGGTCGCTCGGATCCTCGTCGAAACCGGCGTCCTTCCAGTTGAGCAGTGCTTGTTTCGCCCGTGCTTGCTCCTGGGCGAAGGATGCCTCGGCGCGTGCCAGCTGGGCCTTGGCGGACTCGACATCGGTGAGGTAGTCGGCGGTTTCGAGCTGCAGTAAGACGTCGCCCTGGTTGAAGTAGGCGCCGTCTTCGAACTTTTCCGAGTAATGGACGACGCGTCCGCTGATCTGGGGTGTGAGCGAGGTCGCGTTGTGGGTGCGGACCTCACCCTGGCTTTGGAGTTGGATGGTGTGATCCTCCCGGGTGAGTGCTGCGACGCGGGTGCGGATCATGGGTGGGCCGGGTTTGCGCCGGGCTGCGGATGACGGCCCCATTTTCTTTTTGTCGACCTTGAAACCCATTTTTTCGAGTTTTTCGGGGTCCTTCATGACATGGTACGCGCCTACGCCCAGGCCGAGGATGGCGAGGGCGATCAGGATATGGAGCAGGATACGCATGGATAACGGGAGTCGGGGGTCGGGAGTCGGGAGTCGGGAGTCGGGAGTCGGGAGTCGGGAGTCGGGAGTCGGGAGTCGGGAGTCGGGAGTCGGGGGTCGGGGTTAGAAGCTGCCGCCGAGGGCGAGGT
>JBFERY010000089.1:0-10174 GCA_041548785.1 Oceaniferula sp. | reverse complement strand
CCTTGATCTCACTCTGGGAATGGTGTTTTTCCACCCGGTAGAACCGTTTGAAAACATACGGCAGGTCGGCCGCCGGGATCCCCACCCCGTTGTCACACACCGAGAGGGTCACCCGCCCGTCATTGCGCCTCGCCTTGATCACCACTTGCAGACCCGGGTTGGGATTTTGCTTCAGCGCATTCTCGACCAGATTAAAAATGATCTGCGTCCAGTAAAACCGATCTCCCGTTAGTTGTAAATCATCAGGACTAACATCGATGACCACCTCTGCATGCTGTCTGCCAAGCATCGACTCCAAACGGTCACAGACATCCTGCACGCACTCCTTGATGACGAATGCTTCCCGGTTGAGGATCATCGGATCCCCTGACTCCATCTTGGAAATAACCAGCATGTCCTCAACCAGCCGGGAGATGCGCTGACCGTGCTTGCGCATGGCTCCGAGAAACTTCCGTGACGTCACAGGATCCTCCAACACGTCATCATCTAGCAGGTTTTCCAAATACCCATTGATGATCGACATCGGTGTGCGCAACTCATGCGATGCATTGGCGACAAAGTCGCGCCTGACCTGATCCGCCTGGTACTCGGCCGTCACGTCGCGTATCACCACACGGGTGAGGGCGGCATCTCCATAAATCTCGAGCGGCGCGGCATCAATCACCCACGCGCTCACCCCCTGGTCACCGACTGATCCTAACGGAGTATAGGTCGAGTGCAGCGTGACGCGTTCCTGCATCGGCTTGCCCGTGCGGATGCACTTCATGATCGCCACCGACAGCTTGTCATCGAGGAATGCCTCAATGATGCTGCGCCCGATCAGACGCCGACCCTTGACCAATTTGCGGGCGCAGGCATTGGCAAAGACGATCTGGGTGGTCTCATTCACCAGCAGGAAAGCATCGCCCAGAGCGTCCAAAAGCTGGTCACGCTCACGCAATGCCTCCTTGCGCACCTCCCGGCCCCGCATTTCCTGGACCCGAAGCGCTTGTTGCTGCTGCCGCTGTTGTACAATGACGAACCCGGCAAGCGAAATGAGCGCGACGATGAGAAGGATATCCAACATAGATTTGTTATGGGGTGGGAATAACGACTTTATAGCCGATCCCTCGCACCGTTTCCAGAAGTTCCGACCGGCCAGCAAGCTTGCGGCGCAAGCGTTTCATGTGCGTGTCCAGGGTCCTGCTGTGCACCTCTCCACTGTATCCCATCACCTCCACCAGCAAATCATACCTGTCCTGCGCCACGTTCCCACGCTCGCAAAGGTAGAGCATCAGCTTGAACTCGGTTGATGTTAGGTCGACCAACTCATTGTCAACGTAGAAGTGCAGCGAGTTCTTCACAAATCGAAACGGCCCACATTCAAGCTCCGAGCCACTGGCGGCCCCAACCGATCGTTTGAGCAGGTTTTTCACGCGCAACATGAGCTCTTTCGGACTGAAGGGCTTGGTCATGTAGTCATCCGCCCCGACCTCGAGCCCGTGGATCCTGTCCTCCGTTTGTCCACGGGCGGTCAACATAATCACCGGGATCTTCCGGGTCGCCGCGTCGCGTTTAAGCTCCTTGAAAAGAGAAATACCATCCAGCCCCGGCATCATTAAATCAAGAATGATCAGGTCCGGAAGCAATGACCTGGCCGCGGCCAGACCTTTGAGCCCATCGTGCGCAAGTTCCACCTGATAATCGTTGCGCCTCAGGTTGAAGGCCACGAGATCGGCGATGTCCTCTTCGTCTTCGATGACTAGAATCGTTTGCATGTCGTTGATTGGATTACTCCCGTTGCCTACACGCCCCAGAGCGAATTCACACCCCCCCATGTGTGACGGAATGGCCACAGTGTATACGTAATGTGTCGCTTTTGTAACCTATCATTTTTTGCCCATTCCCGAATTCCATGAGAAACAATGTCCGTCGCTGACAAAACAAGAGGGCGGCACAACACCACCAACAACAAAAACAATGAAATTCATTCAATCCGCCACCTCCATCCTTGCCGGCCTCGCCCTTTGTGCCACAGCCCAGGCGCAGTCCAAACTCGTCATCAAGGGTTCTGATACGCTCGGCGCCAAGATGGTCCCGCAACTGGCCGAGGCCTACAAAGCCGCAGGCAACAATGTCAACTTTGAGATCGCGGCCGAGGGTTCCTCGCAGTGTTTCACGGCCCTGCTCGACGGCACGGCCGACTTCGGCATGTCATCCCGCTCGGTCAAAGCGAAGGAAAAAAACCAGTTTGCGACCAAGGGCCAGGAACTCATTGAGCACGTCGCGGGCGTTGACATGATCGCCGTGATCGTCAACGAAGCCAATGGTGTGAAAAAACTCACCAAGGAGCAAATTGAGGGCATCTTCACCGGCAGTATCACCGACTGGGCCGAGGTTGGCGGCAAAGCCGGCAAGATCAATGCCTACACCCGCAACACGGCGTCCGGCACCTACAAGACCTTCCAGAAACTGGCCATGGCCAAGAAGGACTACGGACAAAATACCCAGAAAATGGCAGGCAACACCCAGATTGCCGACGCGGTGGCCAAGGACGTCAGCGGCATCGGCTACGTCGGACTTGCCTACGTCAAACGCGACGGCGTCGCCCCGGCCTCGGTCAACGGCGTCCTCCCGACACCCGACAAAGCCAGCGACTATGCCCTTTCCCGCAACCTTTACTACTACACCGTAGGCCAGCCTAGCGGAGAAGCGGCCAAGTTCATCAACTGGGCCACCACTTCCGACACCGCGGCCAAGGTGATCGCCAAGGTCGGCTTCATTCCAGCCAAGTAACCCGAGAGGCTCAACGATCTGATTCCATGGAATGGCCTCAGTCGGCCGCCCCGTGACCACCCCCCCCTGGCACCGCGCATGACAATTCCATGTGCGGTGCTTACCCTTTTCAAATTTGCACCCAGACCCACCTGCCTGTCATTTCCTGCCCTAACATGAGTCCGTCAAAACGATCTAAAAAAAATGCCCCCTTTGGTCAATCTTCGGGATTCAAGCTGCTGGGCATCGGCAAGCAGGAGGCCATCAAGTACTTCTTTGGGGGCAATGCCACGCTGGCAGTCGTCCTCATCTTCCTCATCGTCGGATTCCTCGTTTTTCATGCTTGGAATTTCCTGCCCCAGTATAAAAAAAGCCTGACCCTCTATCGTCTTTCCGGCCAGGAGTTCACCGATTATGCATCGGACCAGCTCAGGGCACAAAAAGAGCTCTCCTCACTGGCTTCGCAAGTCCCGGCCTACGAACTCAAACACCGCCTCGGCGCCCTCTACGACCTTGAGGCCGTTCACAGTGATTTCAAAAACAAGGCCCAGAAAAAACTGCTCGCTGAGCGCAAAGAACTCCAGCGCGCACTGAGCAATCTGGAAAACACACTGGCCAAACAACCCCCGCTGCAAGCCGATGTCGCGACCGCAAAGGCGCGTGTCGCCGAGGCAACCGACACCTTGAAAACCCGCTCCGAGGACATACTCGGTGCCATCCGCTATGCGGACCTCGACAACAAAAGCCTGGCCACCGACGCCAAGTATCTTGACGACATCCGCGCGTCCGTCAGCGAAAACATCATCACCGGAAAAACCACGGAATTCATCGAAGGCATCCGCGCCATCGAAGCCGGGGAAACGGCCAAAATCCGCGCCCTGCCGCACCTGCAACAACTTGAGAAAGCGCATCAGTTGCTGCTGGCACCGCAAAAACCATTTGCCGCCTATCTCGAGAAACACCGCCTGATCGCATCCGACAACAAGGGGCAAGCGGAAACCCACTCCACGGCGGCCGAGCGTAAAGAGGCACAACTCACTAAAGCCAAGCTCGCGACAACCGAAAAACAACGCGAGATTGACCTCATCAAGGCTGAACGCATCCTGACCGAAACCCCGGATTATGATCAACTCAACCAACCGCTCTATGATTCGCTCGACGCGCATCTCGAGGTCCAGCGGCAACTGGTCGAGCAAACCAGGCTGGCACTCGACGCACTCCCGAAGGCGGCTGCATTTGACGGACCCAAGGCCCGTAGCCGTATTGATAACATCATTACACTCAGTGAGAAGTTCTTCGGCACTGTCGAGGCCAAGCGCCACAAAATGGAATCCTGGTCGCACCGAACCCCGGTGGGCTACGGCCAGGCACTCAGTGGGTTTTTCATGGGTACTGAATGGGTCTCCAACTCATCGTGGCAGGACTTCTACGGCGTCCTCCCCCTGCTCGCCGGATCCGGCCTGGTCGCCTTGGTCGCCATCGTCCTTGCCGTGCCCTTTGCGGTCGGCGGCGCCATCTATGTCAACCGTCTTTCCTCCCCCTTCGAACAACGCTGGATCAAGCCGATCGTCGAGTTCATCGGCGCCATCCCCTCCATCGTCATGGCATTCCTCGGCGTTGTGGTCGTGGGTGCCCTGATCCAGGAGCACTCTCAAAACCCACTGCTCAGCTGGATCCCAAGCTTCCCGGTGGAGCAGGATAAAACGATTCTGACCGCGGGCATCCTGCTGGCCCTCATGTCGATCCCCACCGTATTCACCCTGGCGGAGGATGCATTGAACAATGTCCCCAAGGCTTACAAGGAGGCCGCACTTGCCCTTGGCTCCACCGACCTGCAGACCGTCTTCAAAGTCATCTTACCCAGCTGCGCATCAGGCATCATTGCCGCTGTCTTGTTAGGATTTGGGCGCATCATCGGCGAGACGATGGTTGTCCTGCTCGTCATGGGTGGGCGGATCGCCATACCGGACTCCATTTCAGACCCCGCCCACTCCATGACCGGGATCATGGCCCAGGAGATTGGCGAAGTGGAACAGGGGTCTCTGCACTGGAGCGCCCTGTTCATGGTTGGTCTGCTTCTCTTCGTCATTGCACTGACACTGAACTACGCGGCCCAAACCATTCTCAAAAAGCTCAGCAAGCATTCCTGATCTTCACCCCTCTATCATTCCGTCATCCCCCATCAGAACCATGGAAGAATCAAACAATCCGTTCTATGCAAAGCGCAACTCACAGCACACCAAGGAAACTCTGGTCAAGCTGGTGCTCGTCATATTCACCTACTCCATCATCCTGGCGGCCCTGGCCATCTTCGGAAACATCATTTCTAACGGAGCCCCCGTGCTGTGGCAGAAGGGCTGGTCGTTTTTCACCAAAAAACCCCAAACGCTTTTCGTCAACCAGGTGGAGAAAAGCCAGGGCGTGGAAATGCCCGCGAAGAACTTCGATGGCCTGCTCGCCAACAACCCGGACGCCGAAAACTGGCTTGGCCACGTGACCCCGTTTGAGCAGACGATGGAATTCGTCCAGTTTGACCTACTTGCCCACTCCCGCATCGGCAACGGATACCTGGGTGAGCTGGAAAGCCTGAACCCCGATTTCCGACTGCTCTACACCGAACGCGATCACCATGCCCCAGTCGGATTCCAGTTGTCATCCGACAAAAAAATAAGCCTGGCACACGAGGACTACCTGAAGCTCCGCCGGGCCGATGCCGATGCCCGCATGCTGCCGGCCGACGTCCCGAAGCGCGAAATCAAGCTCAACAACTATCGGGTCACCATCGCCGCAGGTGAATACCCGCTCAGCAAGGCCGCCCACGATGCCTTGGTCCCCACCCCATTGGTCTTTAAAATGCGCCAAACATTTGCGGATGACGAGCCGGACAAAATCAACCGCACCATTATCCCGCGCGAGCAAACCATCACCATTACGAGCAACACCTACTTCGCCGCCTTTGATGAGGACGAACGCGGAACACTCCCACTCAAGTCGGAGCAGGAAGTCCCTTTCCTCCGCATCTTCCATGACCTGACCCTGCCAGCAGGCAACCACACCACCACCAACAGCGCACTGGCCATCCTTGAGAAATACGGCATCCAGCACCTTCACAACACCGCCACAGGGGCCGTCGTCGTCAATGCCGATGCAACCGGGCTAACCGTGCCAAAAGCGTTCTGGCAACAACTCACCACCGCCAATCCCGGGCTTAAAACGGCCCGCGTAAGCACCATCAAACAAACCACTCCCTACATCCGTTTTGACATCACCAAGGACACCGAGATCCAGCTTGATACCGAGGACCGCGAAAGCATCGCCTCGGCCAATGCCGCCACCGGCAAGTTCAGAACCACGGGAGAGGAAACCCACTCCTACTCAGGCGGCGGCGTGATCGGCCCGATCGTCGGCACCGGCCTACTGGTTATCATCTGCATGATGGTGGCCCTCTCCACCGGCATTGCGGCGTCGATTTTCCTGAACGAGTACGCCGGTGGGGGATCCTTCGTAAAAACCATCCGCCTCGCCATGCTCAATCTGGCGGGTGTGCCCTCCATCGTTTTTGGCCTGTTCGGCCTCGGCCTCTTTGTTATTCTTGCCCCCTGCGTCACCTCAACCCCCAAAGCCTCAAGCACCTTCATGGTCCCTCTCGTCAAACTCGGTTCCAAACCCGACCTTCGCACCATCGAGGAGCAACACATCCTTGTCGCCGACCAGTCCAACCTCGGGAGCGACCAACTCAGCACACTCGCCGCCGTCAACGGTGACAAACTGATCTACGACGGATGGATCTGGCTCTCCCTGCAAGGCTGGGGCACCTCGCTGATTGCAGGCGGCTTCACCCTCGCAATCATGGTATTACCGGTCATCATCACATCGTGTGAAGAGTCGTTGCGGGCGGTGCCGATGGGATTCCGGGAAGCCTCGCTTGCCTTGGGTGCCAGCAAGTGGCAATCCATCCGCACCGCGGTTCTGCCCTACGCCTTCCCGGGCATCCTGACCGCTTCCGTATTGGGCATTACCCGTGTCGCCGGGGAAACCGCCCCGATCATGTTCACGGCTGCCGTGGCCGAAAAATCGGAACTCCCGTGGCAGGGGCTGAAATCCACCGGCTTTGATGCCTTCCTCGACTTCCTGCAAAGTTCCGTGCAGGCTCTGCCCTACCACATCTACACGGTGGCTGGCCGCATCCCTCAGTCTGAATACACCGAGCCTATGCAATACGGCTCGGTGATGGTCTTTATGCTCATCGTGATGTTTTTCGCCGCCGTCTCCGTCTGGATGCGCATCCGGATCCGTAAAAAACTCAAATGGTAAACAGCCCATATCCTAACTCCCACCTTAACCTTTCAATATCATCCCATGAACCATCAGGAAACAGTCAGCATCGAGCCCACGGCCCATCAGGCCGCCCAAGCAGTCACCGTCGACCGCCCCAAGACACCGGACGCGCCAACACGCCAGGACCCGGCCCACTCCGGACATTCGCGTGTGGATTCGGTCATCGAAACCGGTATGGATACCGACAAGCCGATGATCAAGATCAACGACCTCTCGTTTTCGTATGACCACGGCAAAACCAACACCCTGCGCAACATCACGTTCGATTTGCCGGAAAAACAGGTGACGGCACTGATCGGCCCGTCCGGCTGTGGTAAGTCGACCCTCCTCCGCTGCCTCAACCGGATGAATGATCTCGTGGAAACATCATGCATCACCAGCGGCAACATCACGATCATGGATCAAGACATCCATGCCAAAAATGTCTCCCCGATCGAGTTGCGCAAACAAGTCGGCATGGTATTCCAAAAATACAACCCGTTCCCCAAAAGCATCTACGACAACGTCGCCTACGGCCTGCGCATTCAGGGCATCAAAAAGAAAAGCCTGCTCGACGAAGCGGTCGAACGAAGCCTGCACAGTGCCGCGCTCTGGGACGAGGTCAAGGACCGGCTCAAGGACTCGGCGCTGGGGCTCTCGGGCGGCCAACAGCAACGCCTCTGCATCGCACGCACCATCGCCGTGCGCCCCAAGGTCATCCTCATGGACGAACCCTGCTCCGCACTTGACCCGATTGCCACGGCCAAGGTCGAGGAGCTGATGCTCGAACTGCGCAAGGACTTCACCATTGTCATCGTCACGCACTCGATGCAACAGGCCAGCCGTATTTCCGACCGGACCGCCTTCTTCTACCTCGGCGAGCTTATCGAGTATGGCATGACATCGCACATTTTCACCAACCCGTCTGTCACCCGGACCGAGGACTACATCTCCGGCAGGTTCGGCTAGGCCGCAACAACATCACCTCAATCAACCATCATCATGCACAACAGCGAACATATCCTCAGTACATTCGATAACGCGATCCAGGAACTCAAGGAGACCACCCTGACCATGGCCGCAGGCACGCAACGCAACCTGCAAAACGCGATCAACGGCCTCCTCCAAAGAGACAAACAACTCTGCAACCAGGCCATTGCGGACGACGAGGACGAGGACCAGCTTGAGATCCTCATCGATAACCTGGGCATGCAACTCATTATCCGCTTCCGCCCGGTCGCCAGTGATTTGCGCATGGTCATCGGAACCATGAAAACAGCGACCAACCTTGAACGCATATCAGACCAGGCCGTCAGTATCGCCAAGCGGGCCCGTAAAATGTTGAAAAACGAAGAGGTTCCCGAAATAGCCCGTATCGAAGGTCTCTACCAAGTCGCAGCCCGTATGCTGTCTGACTCGGTGACCGCCTACAGCGATGGTGATGCCGAGCTTGCCCTGACCGTGGTTGACAGGGAGAAGCTGCTGAAAAAAACCCACAAATCCACCTCCCGGTTCTTCTCTGAAAAACTTGAGGGTGAAACCGGCCATTACCGCGACTACCTCGACCTCGTGTTTGTCTGCCGCTGGCTCGAACGTGTGGGCAACCTCGCCACCAACATTGCCGAGGACGTCGTTTTTGAAGAAACCTCCGCGGACATCCGGCACGGTGGTGAACTGCCCCGTGAACTCACCTGATAACACCCGTTGCGCCGACAGAATGCCGGAATGGCGCGTCAGACGTCGAAAGCCAAGGGTTTAGACGACGCCTTGCCATCGCCCAGCCCCCCGCCCATCAAGTCCTTATCCACCACGGTGTTGGGCAGGGTCACACGACCGGGGCCGATCTTTCGCCCAGGGTAGACGCAGGTGTTGACTCCGGTGCGCACACCATCGCCAATAACAGCGCCGAACTTGCTTCTTTCGATATCGACCAAGCGCCCACCCACGTAGGAACGATGGTTGGTGCCATCGTGCCGGTAGTTAGTCAGAATGGTTCCCGCGCCCAAGTGCACGTGTGAACCAATGAGCGAGTCACCCACGAAACTCAGGTGCTTGATGTTGGCATGAGGGTAAATCACCGAGTTTTTAACTTCCACGGCATTCCCGATCTTACAGTGATCACCGATGGCTGTGTTCCCCCGAATATAGGTGTTAGGACCAATGCGGCAATCTTTTCCGATGATCACGTTCCCTTCAATATAGACACCCGGCAAAAGGACGGAGCCTCTGCCGAGGTGCAAGTACCCGTCCACCTGGGCCAGCGGGCTGATCTCACCCGCAATCTCGGAAGTGTCCATCATCGATAACACTTCCTCGTTCAACTGCAGAAGGTCCCATGGATACTGGATGCGGAAACAATGCGCCTGGGTCACCATATCACCCCCGCATGCGTCGGCCGTAGCCGCTCCTTTCCACGCTATGAGATCCCCCCTGTTATCACGCAGGCAAGTCGCTGTGTCCGATCGGGCCAATAAACACAAGGCACCCACCTCGATCCAATGGTCCATGGGAAGATGCACAGTACGCTCCGTTGCCTTGGCATTGGGAACCATGTCAAAGCCCGCCTGCGACAATTCCGTGGTGATCAACTCCTTCAGTCGGTGATTGGCCACCAGACAATCACCCAGCGCACGGCCGTGGGTGAGCGGGGCGCAGTTGCTTGTATTGATTGGATCGTGGAGCGTGGCTTGCATTAATTTTTGAGAAGGTTCCCTACCATACAAAACGATCGTTTGCCTTTTGAAAAGACCTAAAGAAAGAAAAAAGCCAACGACGGTCACATTCCCCCGGTCAGCATCGTCCAATATCCGCCGTCCAACCCCACCCGGATCACGTTGGATCCGCCCTTGGTGAACATGATCACCCAAGCTTGGAAAACCATCATTAGGGTAAGATGACGGTTCTATGATGACTGCTTATACCAAGTAGTGAAACAGACGGGACGATTGCCGCGATGAATGGCTTCTTTGGCAAGGCGCGACGAAGGAATGGTGCGGGCACCATGACTAAGGAGAAACGCAGCCAAAGGAGTCATTCATCCGGAACTCCCATTGATCACGAAGTGCTTTTCCAAATACCTCAACAATCATCAAGCGTCTCGTCT
>JBFERY010000088.1:0-10250 GCA_041548785.1 Oceaniferula sp. | reverse complement strand
ATCAATGAGAGTTCCGGATGAATGACTCCTTTGGCTGCGTTTCTCCTTAGTCATGGTGCCCGCACCATTCCTTCGTCGCGCCTTGCCAAAGAAGCCATTCATCTCGGCAATCGTCCCGTCTGTTTCACTACTTGGTATTATTCCTCGTCCTCGTCGATCACCAGGGCTTTGGGCGGTTTGCCGATTTGGGGTTTTTCGGGCGCCGCATTTCCGGGTTTTTCCGGTGCCTTGGCGGGATCGTTTGTGGCCACCGGAGAAGGGTCGGGATGGGTCGGTTGAGGGCTTGGTGGGGCGGCTGTTTCCGAGTTGGTCCCGGCGTTGGCTTCCGGAGTGCCGACGGGAGATGAATCCGGGTTGTCCGCATGCTCCTCGCTGAGGGCGCCCTTGAGCATCGGCTCGTATTTTTTATAGGCATAGATACCACCGCCGATGAGGAGGGTGGTGATAAAAAACACCGTCAGGGTCTGCAGGATGGATGTGCCGCCGGAGCCGTGTGCCGCGGCTGGTTCATCAGGATGTTGGGATGTTCGTCCACGCTGCCGGCGGGGTTTGGGCGTGTGCCGCGGGGCGCCGATGTGCTCGTTGTGCGACTGCAGATATCCGTGATCGTTGATGTTGCAGAGCACATCGCCGGTTTCAAAGGCATCGACCCACTCGTGGGCGTCCACGCCGAGGAATTCGCTATACTGGGCGAGGAAACTACGCGCGTAAGTCGGGCTGGGAAAAATCGAATAGTCACTCTCTTCCAGCGCCGTGAGCGTGGCCAGGGGAATGCGGGTGGAATGGGCAACGTCGCGCAAATCGAGGCCCTTGCTTTCGCGGGCCTTGCGTAGTTGTTCTCCAATGTCGGTCCATTCGCTCATGAAAGGTAAGTTGTATAATTGTAAGGGGGACGGCGCACCATAAGCGTAAAAGCAGGACACCTCAAGTGTCGATACAGGGGTATTCTTCGGTCACGACTCGGCGAGTGTGGCGAGGCAGCGTGAGACGGCAAAAAACCCGAAGGTCGCCGTCATGTGAGTGCTGCTCCCGAAGCCGGAGGCGCAGTTGAGTTTGGTGTTCTGGCCATTCGGTTCCTGGGGGCGCTGCACCGAAACTTCGCCGTCGCACTGCGGGTAAACGGGCGATTCGGAGGAGAAAATACAGTCGATGTAAAACTTCCGGCCTTTGATTTTTTTGACGAGATCGGTTCCGACGGGGAAGCCGTAGTGTGCGCGCAGGTTTCTGCGGACGTGATTGATCAGCGGGTCTCTGAAGGCGCGCGAGATGTCATCGATACGGATCATGGAGGGGTCGCGCAATCCACCCGCGCCACCGCAACTGATGACGGGTATCCCACGCCGGTGACAGCCGTCAAGCAGGCGGGCCTTGGAGCGGACTTGGTCGATGGCATCAATGACGTAGTCGAACCCCTCATCGAGAATCTGGTCGGCATTCCGTTCACTGAAGAAAGCCTCCAGGCAGACGACCTCGCAGTCGGGGTGGATGGCGCTGATGCGGCCGGCCATGGCCGCGGTTTTTTGTCGGCCGATTTCACCGTCCATCGCATGCAACTGGCGGTTGACGTTGGTGATGCAGATCTCATCGAGATCGATCATGGTGATGTGACCGATGCCGGACCGCGCGAGTGCCTCGACGCTCCATGACCCAACGCCCCCGATCCCCACGACGCAGACACGGGAGCGGCTGAATTTTTCCATGGCCGACTTGCCATAGAGACGGGCGATACCATCAAAGCGGTTTTCTTGCATCGGAATTCAATAAGGGCTGGGCAGGGGAGGGCGATGAGGGGATTGCGGGCTTCTGTGAGCCGTGGCAGCCCCGGTCAACCCCCGGTCGGGCGGCGTCGGCGCGGGTGCTGGCTAAGCCGAGGGTCGGCGTCTCCGTTAATCTGTCTCGGGCCGGGTGTCGCGCGTGAGGAGCTCTTCCAGCGCGTCGGCGGCCGGTTTGTTCTCGTAGAGAATCTCATAAATGGCATCGATGAGCGGGGTGCGGACGTTGGCCTTGCAGCCAGCATCGTGGATGGATTTGGTGTTCAGCACCCCTTCGGCGACCATGCCGAGATTGGCGATGATGTCATCGAGTTGCCCTCCTTTGCCGAGCGCCTTGCCGACGCGGTTGTTGCGCGAGTGCGGCGAGTAGCAGGTGGCCATGAGGTCGCCTACCCCGGAGAGCCCGATAAAGGTTTCCATGCGTCCGCCGAGCACGGTGCCGAGCCGGATCATCTCGGCCAGGCCGCGGGTGACGAGGGCGGCGATGGCATTGTCGCCCAAGCCGATCCCGTCGGCGACCCCTGCGGCAATGCCGAAGACATTTTTCATCGCCCCGCCGAGTTCGATGCCGGCGACGTCGTCATTGGTGTAGCAGCGGAAGAAGTGGGTGGTGAATGTGGCCTGCAGTGTTTCCGCGACGGCCTGGTCGGTCGATCCGATCACGGCGCAGGTCGCGAGCGTGCGCGAGACCTCCTCGGCGTGGTTCGGTCCGGAGAGGACCGCCAGCGGGTTGTCGGGAAGTTGATCGTGGATGATCTCGCTCATCCGCGCGCCGGTGCTGGAGATGCCTTTGGCGCAGGAAACGAGGATGGTTTCCTTGGGTAGTCCGATGGCGGCGAGCTGGCGGGCCGTGGCATCGGTCGCCGAGGTGGGCACGACAAAGAGGACCAGTGGATACTCGGCGGCCTTGGCCATGTCCGTGCTGGCGATGATGTTGGTCGACAGGATTTCGTCCGGGATGTAGTGCGAGTTGGTGTGCTGGTTATTGATTTCCTCGACCGTCTTTTGATTCCGGCCGATCAGGCAGACCTCGTCGAGTTTGCTGGCGAGCAGGCAGGCGAGGGCGGTGCCCCATGATCCGGATCCGAGTATGGCTGCGCGTGTGATCATTTTTTCTTCGGGGAGAATTGGTGTTCAGTGCCCGCGATGAGCGCCTTGATGTTTGATTTGTGCCTCCAGACGGCGAGCAGGGCGATGACGATGGCGAAAACGAACAGGGGTTTGTTCCAGGTGCCGGCTGCGATTTTCCCGTGGTACCATGAGCCGAACAGGGTGATGACCGGCAGGCTGAGCGCGGCGCCGATGCTGGCGATGGAAACATATTTCGTCGTGAAAAAGAGGATGGCCCAGACGATGACCACCAGGACGATGCCGGCGGGCATGATGGCGATCAGCGCGCCCGCCGAGGTGGCGATTCCCTTGCCCCCCTTGAAGCCGATCCAAGGCGAGTAGTTATGTCCCAGCACGGTTGCGAGGGCGGTGACGATTTGGAGTATCTGGGCCTGGAGTTGCGGCAGTTCCGTGGCGTACGGGGCCAGGGCGCTCACCGCCATCGGGTTGGTATGGCCGGAGTAGGTAAACAGGCTGACCCCGGCGAGGGTCGGGATGAGCCCCTTGAGCAGGTCAAGAATCAGGCAGCCAATGCCGTAGGGTTTGCCGATGACACGCAGGACATTGGTGGCCCCGATGTTGCCGGATCCGTGTTCGCGAATGTTGATTCCCTTGGCCTTGGCAATGAGGAGCCCAAAGGGGATGGAGCCTGCGAGAAAGGCAATGACGGGTGGTATCCAGAGTGGCATGGCGGTGGGTTGACGGTGGGCGTCTGCAAGCCCATGATAGTTGGCGAATCAGAAATTCCAATCGGGAATTTTGAAAGAAGTTCGGCCGGCGCCCCATCATGCCAGAGCCCGGCCCACATGTTATGGGCCGGGCTCTGGCAGAGGGGGTGGGATTCGAACCCACGGTACCTTGCGGCACGCTAGTTTTCAAGACTAGTGCATTCGACCACTCTGCCACCCCTCCGTGATTGCAAAGCTGATTGCGGTCGCGGGGAACGTTCCTTAGTCGGGCTTGTTTTGCAAGAATAGTTTTTAATCAGATCGCGATCAATCGTCGGCCGCGCCCTGCTTTTCAAGATCGGGCTGGCGTGCCGCCCGCATCGGCGCCACTGATGACCTTGTTTGATTTTTATGCCCACCAGTCACAGCAAGATCACTCCAGCCTTGGAAGTCAATGGCATCGAGGTCACGCCCACCCAGGATCGCGCCGCTGCCTGGCCGCAAATCAGGGAAGCTCATTCCGCCATCAGAAAATGCCGCACGGGCAAGACGGTGAGCCAGGACATGGGAACCCGATATTCGTTGCCATCGAGTCGGTGGTTCAAGGCGCCGGATGGATGTTCATCAGTAGTCTCCTTCAGCGTCCGCCCCATTCAACACAGCAGCGGTTGATCCCACGCCCAGGCGATCAGCGCCCTGTTCCAAGTAGGCAACCGCCTCGTCCCATGTGCGGATGCCTCCGGAAGCCTTCACGTGCATTTGGGTCCCGACGCTTTGAATCATGCCATCGATTATTTCCGGGGTTGCCGATCCGGGGCCAAAACCCGTTGAGGTTTTGACAAAGTCAGCGCCGGCCTCAAGGGCGATTTCACAAGCCTTGGCAATCTGTTCGAGTGTGAGGTAGCCACTTTCCTGAATGACTTTCACCAGGACGTTGTGCTGATGGGCGACATCAACCACGGCCTTAATGTCGTTTTTCACGTAATCAAAATCTTCGGACATGAATTTCCCGATGTTCATCACCATGTCGATTTCATCAACGCCGTCTTGAATGGCTTGTTGTGCCTGGAATGCTTTGGTGGCCGTGGTGTCAGCTCCGTGAGGGAAGCTCAATACACATGAAACTTTCACCGAACTGTCTTTTAGCAAACCCGCTGCCGCTTTGACATCGCACGGTTTGACACACATGCTGAACACATTGTTTTCGATGCACATGGCAGCTTGCTCCATTAAATCGGCATCGGTGAATTCAGGTTTCAGCACGGCATGGTCAATGGTGGCGGCGACCTCTTGTTTTGTGTATTCTTTCATGGTTTTAATTTTCAGTGTATTTCCCAGCTGACAGCCAAAGCCGGTCTTTTTCCCCGACCCAACCAAGCCCACTCACTTTGCCAGCTTACTTGACGTTTTTTTCATGAAGCTTTCCGGATTGAAAATGGGCTGCCAAAGAACCCAAGCCAAACTACCCACACCGATACGAGGCAACAAGCCTATAGAGGCAAAATGAATCCAAGTCCCGTTTTATCAGTTGTTATCCCCACGCGAAACCCCTAAAACCCCGCTGAGATGAGCCCCTCATTCGCCAACCCGCAAACATCCAACGACCTCAAGCGCCTCCGCGCGTTCCTCACCGAGACGTTGCAGAAATCGGGGCACCCACCACCGAACGCAGAAGGCAAACCCGTCCAACTGCTCAACCTCGCCTGCGGCAGGGCGGACGAAACCGCCGTGCTGGCGGACGTTTTCGGCCATGGCCCGGAGGGCATCCACCTCACCGGTCTCGATATCCGGGGCCGGGAAATCGGCGAAGCTCGGGAACGATGGAAAAACCTGCACGGCCGTGGCGCCGCCGACTTCCTCGTGCAGGATGCCTCGCAACTTTCCGACCTTCGCGAGCTCGACGACAACTTCGACGTCGCCTTCATGCGCCATCAGAATTTCTGGAATGGCGATAGCACCTGGTCGAAAATCTACGACCAGGCACTGCACCGCCTCGACCAGGACGGGATGCTGGTGATCACCTCCTACTTCGACCGCGAACACCAACTCGCACTTGACGCCATCCAAGGCCTCGGCGCCCGGCTGGTTTGCTCCGAGCGCAACTCCAACTCCAGAACCCTGCACGACGCACCGCGAAAATCCGTCGACCGCCACATCGCGATCTTTAGAAAACCTTGAGTGGGGGGAAGGAGGACTTCGTCAACGTGGCCCGGCCCCACCCTCTGTGGCCTTCGGCAAGGAAAGCTTCGCCCGGTCCCCGGCTGAGCGTGACAGCATCCTGCCCGGTGACATCCGGATCCTCGGTGGACAAAGCAACATGGATAGCAACATGGAACTCGGTGGCGGGACGACGAAGGTTCTGAGTTAAGTTCTGAGCTTTAAACTTTAAAAACCGAATGTCGATTTTCGGACTCGCTTGAAAATGAGAATGACCAATAATTAGTTTGTGAAACAAATCATCAGTATTTCGCTGCGTTCGCTTGTCCTCGGCCTGTTGCTGCTTCGCGTGAGCGCCGCCGAAAAGCCTAACATCATATTCATCCTCGTCGATGACATGGGGTGGTCGGATATAGGGTGTTACGGCGGCGAGATTGCCACGCCTCACATCGATGCCTTGGCCGCGCAGGGTGTCCGGTTCACCCAGTTCTACAACACGGCGAAATGCATGTCATCGCGCGCTTGTCTGCTCACCGGCCTCTATGCCCAGCAGTGTGGCATGTCGAACTACGCGGGCAAGATGACCGGCGCGGTCACCCTCGGCGAGGTGCTGCGCCCAGCCGGATACCGGACTTGGGCGGCCGGAAAACACCACGGCACGGAAAACTTGTACGATCGCGGCTTCGACCACTACTATGGGCTGCGCGACGGCTGTTGCAACCTCTGGAACCCCGGGGTGAAACGACCGGGCGAGCCGGCGCCGGGGAGAAAAAGCAGGGTGCGTTTCTGGTGTGACGACGCCAAAACCTATCACCCATACACGCCGGAGGACAAAAACTTCTACTTCACCGACACGATCACCAACAAGGCGCTGGGTTGGCTTGATGAAAAGGAAGGCGCGGACAAACCTTTCTTCCTCTATCTTGCCTATACCGCCCCCCATTACCCGCTCCACGCGTGGCCGGAGGACATTGCCAAGTACAAGGGGAAGTACGACAGCGGCTATGAATCGATCCGCAAGGCGCGCTACCGGCGCATGGTCGAGATGGGTCTGATCGACCCTGCCAAGTCACCGATGCAGCCGTGGAAGGGTCGAGCCTGGAGTGAATTGTCAGGCATCGAACTTGAAAAAGAAAAACGTCGCATGGAGATCTACGCCGCCATGCTTGACCGGGTCGACCAGAACATCGGCAAGGTGCTGGCGAAACTGAAGCAGCAGGGGAAGCTTGAGAATACCCTGATCATGTTTGCCTCCGATAACGGCGCCTGCGCCGAGGAAACAGGCGCAAAGGTAAGATCCACCAAACTCGAGGACTTTGGCACGGTGGCAAGTTATGAAACGGTCGGGGAAAATTGGGCGACGGTGCAGAACACCCCGCTGCGCAATTGGAAAAACTACAGCCACGAGGGCGGTATCCGGTCGCCGCTGATCATTCGTTGGCCCGGAAAGATCAACATGCCAGGCGGGTTCTACCACGGGGCCGGGCACCTGATCGATATCATGCCGACCCTGGTCGAACTCGCCGGTGCAAAATACCCTGAAACCTATCAGGACAAGCCGGTCACGCCCATGCAGGGGGTCAGCCTGCTGCCGTCGTGCGAGGGGAAACCGCTGGTCCGGGAAAACCCGGTTTACTGGCAGTGGGCCGATGGCGGAGCGATTCGCATCGGCGAGATGAAAGCCGTCTTCTGGGGTGAAAATCGCCAGTGGGAACTTTACAACCTTGCCAAAGACGGCAACGAGAGCAACGACCTCGCGCCATCCATGCCCGAGATGCTTGAGTCGATGAAGAAAAATTGGCACCAGTGGTGCATAGCGACCCAGCCCAAGCCAACCAAACTAAAAACCAAAACTAACAATAAAAAGTAGGAGTAATGAGCATCGAAAAAAACGCAGCATTTGACCTCAGTGAGCAGACGATCATTGTCACCGGCGGTGGCTCGGGCATTGGCCTGGGGATGGCCGAGTGTATGGTCACCCAGGGCGCGAAGGTGATTCTGGTCGGGCGCAACGAGGAGAAACTTCAGGCTGCGGTCGGGAGGCTTGGGGAGTTGGCCGTCTACGCCGCCCATGACATCACCAACCTCCGCTCCAACGCCGAATTCATCGAGCGCATGGAATCCGAGCACGGCGAGATCACGACATTGGTCAACAACGCGGGCACCCATCTGAAAAAGAATGCCGAGGAGGTCACTGACGACGAATTCCAGCACCTGATGCAAACCCACGTCAACGCCGCGTTTTCGCTCGCCCGCGAGTGTGGCAAGCGCATGATCAAACGAGGCAGGGGCCATATTCTCTTTACCGCCTCGATGGCATCCTACATGGGTATACCCAAGGTCATTGCCTACACCGCGGCGAAGTCGGCCCACCTCGGCTTGGTGCGCGGACTGGCGGCCGATTTCTCGCCGCACGGCGTCCGGGTGAATGCGATCGCACCGGGGTGGATTCATTCCGAGATGATGCACAAGGCGGTCAACAGCGATCCCGAACGCAAGGCGAAGATTCTTTCGCGCACGCCGATGCATGATTTTGGCGACCCTGAGGACATCGGCTGGGCCGCCGTCTACCTGTGCTCGCCAGCGGCAAAATTTGTCAATGGCGTCAGCCTGCCGGTCGATGGCGGCGCTGCGATTGGTTTCTAACGTTTAAGCGGCACCAGCGGCGGGCATGCCGAAGGCCTGGGGAGGATGGACACTCCTGCCTGCCCGCCTGCCGTAGCTTCACGCGAAGGCTGGTCCCTCGGTAATCCAAACCCCCAACCCAGGCCCCCAACCCACTTGTCGCGCCGTCTTGTCGCGCCGTCTTGTCTCGCCGTAGCTGCTGCGCAGGCGGAAGCCTACTGGCGGAGGAGGAAGTCGTCCTTTCGCGTGTTTAGCGTATTTCGCGGTTGAAAACGAACGGGCTGGTAGGGAGTGGTCAACTCGGGGAATTTTTCGCTGGGAATGCGCGGGATCGCTTATCATATTCAATCCATCAGCCATGAGCCATTTTATCAACGACAACTTCCTGCTCCGGAACCCGACTGCGGTTCGTCTTTTTCACGACTATGCGGCGCCGGAGCCGGTCTTTGATTACCATTGCCACCTGTCGCCGAAGGATCTCGCGGAGAACCGCCAGTTTAACAACCTGTTTGAGATTTGGCTCGAGGGTGACCACTACAAGTGGCGGGCGATGCGACTGAATGGGGTCGACGAGAAATACTGCACCGGGGGCGCGAGTCCGGAGGAGAAGTTCCATGCCTTTGCCGCCACCGTGCCGGCGACGCTGCGCAACCCGATCTACCATTGGAGTCACCTCGAGCTGGCCCGCTATTTCGGGATCCACAAGACGCTTGACGCATCGACCGCCCCCGCGATCTGGGAGCAGGCCAACAGCCTGCTCGCCCAGGATGACATGACGAGCTGGGGGATATTGGAAAAACAGAAGGTCAAATTCATCGGCACCACGGATGATCCAATCGACACCCTCGAGCATCATATTGCTCTCAAAGATTCCGATTGCCCGGCGACGGTGGCTCCGACATTCCGGCCCGACAAGGCATTCAGCCTGGAAGACACCGCGGCATGGAATGGGTGGACCGACCGGCTTGCCGCGGTGGTGGATGCGGAGATGGACCGACTCGACACGTTTAAATCCGCACTCAGTGCGCGGGTGGATTTTTTTGACAGCGTCGGCTGCAAGGCGTCCGACCACGGACCGAACCGTTGTCCGCTCCGGATTGCCGATGATGCCGAAGCCGCCAATACCTTTCAAAAAGCCCGGGCCGGCCAGAGTTTGAGTCGTGATGAGATCGAGGGCTTTGCCGGGCACATCCTCACTTTCCTCGGCGAGTGCTACGCGGACAAGGGCTGGGCGATGCAGCTTCACCTCGGGGCGATCCGCAGTGTCAACGCCGGCCTTCACCGGAAGCTGGGCGCCGATATCGGCTGCGATTCGATCCACGACGAGCAGCAGGTGCCGTCGCTGGCACTTCTGCTCGGTGAGTTGTCGCTGCGTGGCAAGCTACCCAAAACAATCCTCTACAACCTGAACCCCGCCGACAACTACGCCTTTGCCACCATGTGCGGCAACTTCTTTGAGGCCGGGATCAAGGGGAAGATCCAGTATGGCAGCGGCTGGTGGTTCCTCGACCAGTGGGAGGGGATGAAGTGGCAGATGAACGCACTCTCCAGCCTCGGCCTGCTCTCCAACTTCATCGGCATGCTCACCGACTCGCGCAGCATGATGAGCTACCCGCGCCACGAGTACTTCCGCCGACTCCTCTGCCAGATGCTCGGCGAGGACATGGAAAACGGGACGATGCCGAACAACTTGGAAATGGTCGGGCAGATGGTGCGGAATATCTCGTACTCGAATGCGGTGAGGTACTTTGAGTGATTCTAGGTTCTAATACCACTGCGCAAAACAGACGAGACGATTGATGATTGTTGAGGTATTTGGAAAAGCACTTCGTGATCAATGAATTTCCAATGGATTTGTTGGGTGGTTTTTCAAGATGCCTGCCATGTAATTACAGACGGTGTTCTTCACATCCGGACT
>JBFERY010000087.1:0-10320 GCA_041548785.1 Oceaniferula sp. | reverse complement strand
TGGGTATTGTCGAAATTGTAATTTTACCGGGAGGTGATTTTCCCGGCCAAAATCCGGCGCACGTTGCTCCGGATCAGGTATGGTTTGCGCCGACTGGGAATACCACGATATGCTAGGTAGGGAGCTAGGGTAGTCAAGGTGATTCTTTGCTTCCTGTTAGATCATTGCGTGTCTCCCGGGGGCCGGCGAACCCGCTCACAGATGGCCCGCAAGTAGCGGTCGTCGGTTCCGCAACAGCCCCCGAGCACCTGCACGCCATATGCCTGGTTGAGCTGCACCATGGCATCGGTCCATTCTGCAAGGTTGTCTTCAACCGTTTCCTCCAGTTGCTCGAGCTCACAATGATCCCTGGAGGAGGCATTGGCACAGATCCCGATCAAACGGGACAGGGGGCGCGGGCTCATCGACTCAGCATGAACGAATGACGGGTGCGAGCAGTTGACAAAGTACCCCAATAGCGCGCCGTCCAATTCGGTGTCAAGCCGGTCGATTGCCGCGCCGAGCGGGGTGCCATCGAGCACCTGCCCTTGACGGTTGATACAAAAACTAACCACTGCCGGCAGACCGGAGGCGATCATCGCGCGTGCCATGCCCTCGGCCTCGGCCACGGACGGCATCGTCTGCGCGATGAGGCAGTCAAGGTCGGTCGTCCCCAGCTCATGCGCCTGGGCCGAATGAAACCGTTCGGCCTGCTCGACCGAAAGTGCTTCACCCGGTTGATAACAATCGTTTTTCGGGGCCATCAGCCCGGCAACATACACCTGCCCGTAGCCTGATTCCTCTTCAACCCGATTGATGAACTCGACCGCATCCCGGTTGATGGTCGACGGCACATCGGCGGCGGCCACCCGCTCGGCGTCGAGCCGCCAGGTGGGCGCGGCAATAAGTATCGGCACCTGATACTCGCGCGCAATGTCGATGTACTGGTGGTAGATTCCCGCCAGTACGTCGGACGAGGCCTGGTCATAAACCAACGGCGCATTAAAGAGGGTCGGGTGAAGTTCAATTCCCCCGACACCCTTCAGGCGCTCACAGATCGCGGCCTCGGAGAGGATGAACGGGCAATGGGACAGGAGTTCTTTCATCGGTTTGAGCCTAAAGGATAGGGCAGAGTGACGAGGCCCGCCATGGCAGCTGTTCTGCGAATCTCATCCGAGCCTTCAACCTCATCCGCCCTTTTGCCAACCGTTTCGTTATAGAATGCGGTGTAGAAAACACAGGCGCCAAGGTAGTTGCCGCGTTTTGCCGGATGGCTGCCATCCTTCGCGTAGAGCCCGTCGTCTTGCTTCGCCCGCCGCAGGACCGACCACACTTCGCCGACTGGGACAACGTGCGCGCCTCCGGCCTGTGACGCCGCTTTTTGGTAGCCCGCGACCAGGCGCTTCTGCATGGCGGCATAGCTGTCGTTCGGAAATGCTTTCGCATTTTGTAGGTCGCCATCCCGCCGGCCCCAGGTCAGGAAAAACACGGGGATCGCCTTGGCCTCGCGCGCGGCATCAGCAAGTTTTTTAGCTGCCGCATCCATCTGCCGGCTGCGCTGGCCGTCGGCAAATGCCGGGATCTGGCTCTGTTCCTGCAGGACAACGACGTCCCATCTTCCCTGGGCAATTCGGTCGAGCGTCGCTTGGGCCGCGGCATGTTTCGCCAATGTCCAGCCTCCCTTGGTGACCTGGCCGACCTCGATTTTCCGTCCCTCCGCCCTGGCCAGGTTCTCAAACACCTTCGGGATTTGGAAGCTATAGCTATTGCCGACAAAGAGGACGCGTAAAACCTCCGCCTGCCGCACGCGCTGAATTAAAGCGGGATGGGAACAACGCGCCATGGCGTCCATCCAATCGCGCAGGTTTTTCTGATCCTTTGCGGAAAATTTCCCAAGCCCGGCGACAAAGGTTTTCCCGCCCGCTTGGGCAAAGCGGATTTTCTCGCCCTCCAGAGCGAGGGGGAGCGCCCGGATGGTTTTCCGGCCATCAACCGACGTCAACTCCGGGTAGGACGCCACGGCACCGACCGGTGTGTAAAGAAAAGTCAGGGCAAGCAGGGCAGGCAGGCAACGTAAGATCATGATCGTCATTGCTAAAACAAATTCTCGTTGTTGGCAACAGATTCCCCCCGCCCCCCTACCTACCCCGACACCAACGACCTCAACACGCACCCTTCCAGATCGACGGCAACTTCGGTGGCACCGCAGCGGTTGCGGAAAATCCCCTTGGCACGACGGGTAAGCAAACTACCCTCCCAAATTGTGTGCAATCCACGCAGCCTGCGATACCATTACCGCCACCATCCCGATGATCACCTCCCTCCAAAAAACCATCTCCCGCCGTTTCAGAGCGATCCTTTGCGGCGACCCGAGCGGAACCCCCCCCTGGCTCGACGCCATCGCCGCCGGCGAAGGTGCCGGCTTTTACCTCCCCAACGAGGCTCCCTGGATCATTCACTCGGACATGGCCACGATGGTCGGAGGAATCCGCGCCCTGCTCCTCCAGGCCCTGCACCCCGGCAGCCTCAAAGGGGTTCGCAGCCATTCCCGCTACAAAGAAGACCCCCTTGGCCGACTCGCCGGCACCATCCAGTGGCTCACCATCACCACCTTTGCCTCCCGCGAATCCATCCTCGCCGAGGCCGCCCGGGTGCGTGCCATGCATCACCGCGTCAAGGGCACCTACCGGGCAGCCGACGGTCGTGCACGTGCCTACAGCGCCGGAGACACCGACCTGCTTCTCTGGGTTCACCTCGCCTTCACCGACTCCTTCCTGCGCTGCCATCAGACCTATTCCTCCTGCGCCATTCCCGGTGGAGCCGACAGCTATGTGGAGCTCTGGGCGCAATCCGTCGAACCCCTCGGCCTGACCGAAGCCCCCCGCAGTGAAAAAGAACTCCAGCAGGCCCTCGACAAGTTTCATGACGAGCTGATCGTCAGCGACGAAACCCGGGACGTCATCTACTGGCTGCGCCACCCTCCCCTTCCCTTGGTGGCCCGTCTCTTCTACCGCCTTCTGTATGCCGCCGCCTACGCCACCCTGCCGGAGCACTGTCGACGAATGATCGGCAAACGGGCGGCTCCCCTGTGGCTCATACGGCCCGTGATCAACCTTCTCTTGAAAGGCATGCGCATCGCCATCGGCCCAGAGGACCCGCTTCAGGACGCCGCCCTCGAACGACTCCAACGCTCCGGCGTCAGGTATACCGCTACCTGATACTCTATTTCAACGAACTAACAGATACTGTCCGCACGCTAGTGCTCGACGGCTAAAGCGAATCCTTGTCGTTGGCAACAGATTCCCCCACCACCTCTATCGCCTCGACCTCTATCACCTCGGGCTCGGTTTCGTCCGGCAGCGCGGCGCGCTCGCCATGCTCCCCTACCCCCGGCTCGGGGACAGGCACCTCGACGACCTCCGCATCCACGGCGGGTGCATGCATTCTTCTTTCCAGGGCAAGCTCAGCCACCAGCTCGGCACCGTAGAGAAACACCTGCATCGCAAAGTAAATCCAGAACAGCACCAACACCAAGGTCAGGGCGCTGCCGTAAAAACTACCAACGTCGGTGTGTTTGAGAAACTGGGCGAGACCCAATTTCAACCCGACTAACAACAATGCGCTGACAACCCCCCCGACCAGGGCCTCGCGAAATTTCGGGGGGCGTGCCGGAAGCCAGCGCATCGCCACCGCGGCCAAAAAAACCATGGCACAAAATGACAGCAGCGGTGAGACCAGCGCGGCCATCCGCAGCAGCAATGGCGAATCCTTCAGCGAGCTGACAATCACTCCCATCATCGTTTCGAAAATCACCGCGCTGGCGATGAATGCCCCCAGCAACAGCAACATGACCATTGCGGCCAAACGCCCCGCCAAACTTGCCAGCGCAGCTTTCCGACCCTTCCTCTGCGGCGTGCCAAACACCTTGCCCAGGGATTTTCTCAACTCGGCAATCACCTTGGTCGCCGAAAAAAATAACAACAGTCCGCCAATGAGAGGGGAAACTCCCGAACCCACCCATTGGATGTCATTTTGCAAAATCTGCGCAAAGTAACCACCCACCGTCGTTCCCGCGACGCGATCCGTCTCGGCCAAGAAAATACGCGTCGCCGTCTCTTCATCCACAACGAGAGACGCAACCGCTATCCCGACCAGCAGGATGGGAACCAGCGAGATCAACGAGTAAAATGCCAGCGCCGCCGCTTCATCCGCGTGTTTGTGCCGCCACCACTTCACCGCCGCCCTCATCAGGCGGACGGCCCACAGCTTTACTAGGCTTAATGGCTTCATCACGTCGTGTCGTCACACTACACCAGCCACGCCCGTATTGCGAGAGTCGATCTCTGCATGATTGAAGCGCCCCATTGCACACGTTTGTTCGGAGCGCGACACCTCTACAAACCACTCTAACACGTCGCCACAAATCTGCAGCAGCGTTTTTTTAACGACAGCCGTCCGGGTCGTCGACCGCTTGCGGAGCCTCATCCTGGCAGATCATCCAGCCATCGTACTTCCGGTCGCTTAGCCACCGGGTGATGCTTTTAAAATCGACCCTCCCCTCCCCCATCGGGGCTGATTCCGGCTTGCCGCCCCAGGCCTTGTAGTGGCCGAGTTGATTATCCCGAAAGGCACCGGATTCCCTCGTAAACCAGGTGTAACACTCATTTCAAAACTACATTTTTTGTTAGTCCGTATGTTTTGCAATCATAGCCTTGGTAAAGGCGTAGCCATCACGACAGATGTCCATGCGCGGGTTGAAATCACGCCAAACGTTGATCGCATTGGCAAAATCCACGTCGTCCCTCGAAAATGCCTCAATGTAATACCAGCCGTCGTAGCCGGTCTTGGCAATCGAGCTGAACACCTCGTCCCACGGGATGTGACCGGAGCCGGGGGTCCCGCGGTCGTTTTCGCTGATGTGCACGTGGGTCATCACCGGGGCGATGTCCGCCACGGCGCCGGCAAAGGATTTCTCCTCAATGTTGGCATGGTGGGAGTCAAACATGCCGCGCAGGTTCGGGTGGTCAACCAGATCAACCAGCTTCCTGAGCTGCGCCATGGTGTTGCAAAGATAACATTCAAAACGATTCAGCGCCTCGGGCGTCAGCGTGATCCCGGCGGTGGCAGCGTGCTCGGCAGCCTCACGAAGCACATCGGCACTGCGTTGGTACTCGTCCTCCTGCGGGGAATTACGCGAGAACGTGGCAAAGGCGGAATGGAACGGGCCGCAGATGTTTTTGCCGCCCGCCGCGTGCATGTTGTCGACCGCCTCCTTGATCTTATCGAGCCCGGCCTGCCTGACCGAGGCATCCGTGGATATCGGGTTCTGGTCCGGCCCGAGACCGAGACAACCATTCACCTCCATATCAATCGATTTCAAAAAATGCCCCAGTTCGACGTACCCCGGCCGGTCGTTCTCGGCGAGAAATACCTCAATGCCGTCGTAACCAATCGCCTTCAGTTCCCCTATATCCGCGTAGTGCGCGTCCGTGATGTGGGTCGACCACAGGTGCATGTTCATTCCAATTTTCATCGATGTCTCCTTGGTTTAGTCTTCGCCGTGAGCGGCATTCACATCCAGCATCACGCCGAGGATCGTGTTCCAGGATTCTTGTTTTTTCAAGTCCTTGTTGGGAAACATACATCCGCCCCAACAGAGGTGCTGGATTTCAGGGCGGGATTCCCCGCATCACCCGACGGATCCGACCCGATTTCATGCGCCATCGGAAAAAAACACCCTCCACGCTGAACTGTGCAGCGGGAGGGTGTTTGATCAAAAATTGAGGCGCGGGCGGTTTGATTATCCCCCGCCGGTCAGTGCCAGCAGGACACCGGCGGCCACGGCGGAGCCGATCACGCCGGCCACGTTCGGACCCATCGCGTGCATCAGCAGGTAATTCTGGGAATTGGCCTCCATGCCGACCTTGTTCGAGACCCGGGCGGCCATGGGGACCGCCGAGACGCCCGCCGATCCAATGAGCGGGTTGATCTTGTCCTTACAGATCACATTCATCAATTTGGCAAGAAGCACGCCCGAGGCGGTTCCAATCGAAAAGGCGACCAGTCCGAGGACGAGGATGCCCAGCGTTTCCGCCTGAAGGAACTTATCCGCCGCCAGCTTCGAGCCGACGCCCAGACCGAGCAGGATGGTCACGATGTTGATCAGCTCGTTGGCGGCCGTCTTGGACAAACGCTCAACCACGCCGCACTCCTTGAACAGGTTGCCGAGCATCAACATGCCCACCAGTGGCGTGGCGGATGGTAACAACAGGACACAGAGTAACAAAACCGACAGCGGGAAGATAATCTTCTCAATCTGGCGCACGGGACGAAGCTGCTTCATCACAATCGCACGCTCCGCCTTGGTTGTCAGCAGTCGCATGATCGGCGGCTGGATGATCGGAACCAGCGCCATGTACGAGTAGGCCGCCACTGCGATGGCACCCAATAAGTCCGGTGCCAGCTTGCCGGCCAGGAAAATGGCGGTCGGTCCGTCTGCGCCACCGATGATCCCGATCGCGCTCGCGTCCTGAATCGAGAAGTCGATGCTGGCAAAGGTGCCGGACAGCCAGAGTGCGCCGATCAAGGTGGTGAAGATCCCCAACTGCGCCGCTGCGCCGAGCAAGGCGGTTTTCGGGTTGGCCAGCAGTGGGCCGAAATCCGTCATCGCCCCGACGCCCATAAAGATCAGGAGTGGGAATATTCCCGTGGTAATTCCCACTTCGAAAATCATGTAGAGAAATCCAGCTGCCTGGTCGCCGCTTGCCGGTTCTGCAATGCCCGCATAGGGAATATTCGCGAGAATACAGCCGAATCCGATGGGAATGAGGAGGAGCGGCTCGAATTTTTTGGCAATCCCCAGATAGATGAGCAGAATGCCGATCATGATCATCATTCCCTGCTGCCACCAGCCGTTGAAAAAACCATAAAGGCCTGTACTCTCCCAGAGTCGGAGCAACTTGGACCCGCTGTCAGCGGCTTCCCCTCCGTCGGCACCGTAGGCGACGCCGGGCATCAAGACCATGACCAGTGCCGCGACCAGCAACACCCCGACCCATTTCATCGATGAGATATTTCGCATTAGTCCAATGTTGCTAGAGCTTGCCCTGCCGTGACTTGATTGCCTTTGGCGACGAGGATCTCCGCCACCACACCCTCACACGGAGCGGCGATGGCCATTTCCATTTTCATCGCTTCGAGCACGAGAACGGTTTCACCTTCCTCGACCCGATCACCCGGCCCTTTCAGAATATCGAATACCACCCCGGGCATCGGCGCCGTCACCGGCGTCTGCTCACCGCCGCCGCCGCTTGGCGCAGCCGCATCGTCGCCACCCTCGCTGATGGAAACATCGTAGCTCTTGCCGTTGACCGTTGCCTGGTCGCCATCGAATTTGACGGTGTAATTCTCGCCACCCACCTTGACGGTGAGTTTGTCGGCCACGGTTTCACAGCTGGTGGACGCGCCTTTTTCGATCTTGCGCACGTTGGTCTTCATCTCACCCTTGAGGAATGAGATGCCCTTGGCACCGCAGGCGGCGGCGATAAAGATGTTTTCCTCGGTCGTTGGCAGCCCCTCTTCCTCGAGTTTGGCCTTGGCGGGTGCCAGTCCCTTGTTCGGGTTCGCCTCGTCCATCTCGAGCGGGCTCTCCGTGGTTGGCGGCAGCCCCATCTTCTCCGAGGCGCGTTTGACAATATCGGCATCAGGCGGGACCGGCGTCTTGCCGAAGTACCCGAGCACCATCTTGCCGTAGCCTTCCGCAAATTTCTCCCACTTGCCGAACATCACGTTGTTAAATGCCTGCTGGAAATAGAACTGGCTCACCGGGGTCACCGAGGTGCCAAAGCCACCGAGCCTGACCACCTCACCCATCGCGGCGATGACTTCGGGGTATCGGTCCATGATCCCGTTGTCGCGCATCATCTGGGTGTTGGCCGTCAGCGCGCCACCGGGCATCGGACTCCACGGAATAAGGGGCTCCACCGCCTTCGCCTCCGGCGGCATGAAGTAATCCGACATGCAGTCCTTGAAGACCTCCTCGGCCTCCATCACTTTCTCAATATCCAGATCAAGACGGTAGTCGCTGCCGCGCAGCGCATGCCACATCGAGGCCACGTCCGGCTGGCAGGTGCCGCCCGAACAGGGTGCCATCGACAGGTCAATCTGGTCGATTCCGGCCTCAATCGCCGCCTGGTAACAGATCACCCCGGTGCCTGCGGTGTCGTGGGTGTGGAAAACAAGCCGCGTGTCCGCCGGCAACCGCTTCCTGGCCGCCTTGACCGTTTCAAATATCGTCGATGGATAGGCCGTGCCACTCGCATCCTTAAAACAAACCGAAGTGAACGGGATCTCAGCCGCCAGGATATCATCCAGCGTCTTGGCGTAGAATTCCGCATCGTGCGCGCCGGTGCAGCCCGGGGGCAAGGCCATCATGGTGACACACACCTCGTGGTTCAGCCCGTGGTTGGTGATCGAGCGGCCGGAGTCGATCAGGTTGTTCACGTCGTTGAGGGCGTCAAAGTTCCGGATCGTCGTCATCCCGTGCTTTTTAAACAGCTTCGCGTGCAGGTCGATCACGTCACGTGGCTGGGAATCCAGAGCCACCACGTTGATCCCGCGGGCGAGTGTCTGCAGGTTTGCGTCCGGCCCCGCCTTCTCGCGGAAGGTGTCCATCATATCGAAGGCATCTTCGTTGGAGTAGAAATAGAGCGCCTGATAGCGCGCGCCGCCGCCTGCCTCGAAATGCCGGATCCCGGCGTCACGGGCCGCTTCCACAGCCGGCATAAAATCGTTGGTAAATACCCGGGCCCCATACGCGCTCTGGAATCCGTCCCGGAACGCCGTGATCATTACTTCTATGTTTTTTGCCATTGCTTGCTGGATGTATTGAGTTTTTGGTAAAGTTCTGTTGATGTGTTAGAGATGTCGTCAGATTCGTCTAGCCGCCGTGTCTTTTGCGGTAGGCTGCGGCGAGTGCCACGGCCATCTTGGCGGAGGCCTCCTTGGATTGGCCCGGCTGGCCATTACCATTTCCATTGCCGTTATTGTTTCCATTGCCATTGATTCCCGTGCTCTGCGCAGTGGGTTCGGGCTCTGGCAGCCTGTTTAACAATGTCCCGGAAACCTGCATCAGCAGCACTAACAAAACAAGAAACGAGAAGACAACTCCCATTCCAACCACCATTAATTCGAAGCCTTCTCCAATCATTTTTTGCGTTTTCTATCTGGTTGTTTCAAGTTTCCTTGATGGCCTGCTTCGGCTTGAAGACTCTCGCGACACATCACGCCCATCCAGTTTGGGCGCACTTATGTAACGGGCTTACGCCCGATTGTAAACATCGGGATGAAAAAGTTTTGGCTCATCACGCGCTAGCCACCACTCACAGGCGTGACCCACCTCCCTGGGCCTTCGGCCCGCGAAGCGCAGCGGATAGGGAGTGTGGACACTCCTGTCCACAGCGAAGAATAGGTGAAGTGCCCTGCCAAGGGAGGATCCGCACCGCCGTCGTACGACAATCCGACCACCTCAATAATACATCGCCTTGTCTTGCCCATGTAAAAAACGACCGCAGCGTAGGCAACAGCCGGAAATCCAAAACCACTCCGTCACAGGAGCGGTGCACGGTCGGACCCATCTTGATCGACCACTTTTTTGTCGCGTGACGACCCCCACTTGAAGGCATTGTTGAGGAGAACAAGAAAAGCACAGTATAACGGGCAGATGATGTTGCCTAAAGTTGCCACCGTTCCGATCAGCCTTATGTACATCTCCGTGGAATATCCACGCCAATAAACTGGTGCGCCCACCAGCACATTCTCATAAACAATCAGTACGATGCTGGCGAATACCAGGAACCAACACCAGAACACGGATCTCCAAAATGCCCGATTCCCGAAGATCAGATACGCGGGCACTACAATTGCGCCAAGCAGGCATGCCAGCGCAAGAATTCTGGTAATGACAACATTATCCATTCATCAATACCATCTAGCATATGTCGCTTTTCAATATAACGCAAATTCAAAGTTCTTAAGAGTAAATTCCAGCCAGGGCTGCCCTCCCCCACCCTGTCTTAGCCTCCCCGCCCTGTTTTTCTCCGCCCTAGCAATTTCTGCCCTTCCGGCTCTACGTCTATTTTCAGGAGACCGTATCAGAGTCACCTAGCTAGGAGCAAAATTACAAAGGCAATGGTGGTTAGACCGCCAAATACGCGAAATTGACCCATCCAGATACTTCAATCGGAATGGTTGCCATCAAGATCTCTGGGAAAAACCGTAAGAATGCGGCTCAAACTGGCTTTTCCCCGATGGAGTTTCCTCAGGCTGTCTTTTCTTGCCCGA
>JBFERY010000086.1:0-10473 GCA_041548785.1 Oceaniferula sp. | reverse complement strand
TGCCTCGGTCACCAAACAAAAGAAGGAAGAGCAAACCGACGAGTGAAAAGAGTGTGCCCGCGGCAAATAGATCCCTCAATTCCCTCAATTCCCCTTGACCCGATAAAGCGTAAGGCCGAGCCTCAGCGCATGCCGAACAAGTCATTCACCGATCCTGATTGGATCGCCACATTCGAAAAGGCGGGATACACTGATTTTGATTCCTGGTGGAATGCCGAGCAAAATCTGGTTGAAGTCGGCAACTTCCGGGGCCCCGATGCCAACGCCTCCTGGAGCCACGTCTCAAGAATCGAGCTTCCCAATGGCAAAACCGTCTATCTCAAGCGGCAACAAAACCATTTTCCTAATAACCTCATTCTCAAGACGCGTCGTATCCCGACATTTGAGATCGAGTGGAACAATTGGCAGCTCCTCCGCGATGCCGGAGTGCCCACGCTCAATATCATTCACTTCGCCAGCCGTAAGGTGGCCGGCGACTGCCAATGCATCGTTGTGTCCGAAGAGCTCCAGGGTATGAGTCCGATCAATGAGTTGGTAAAATGGTTCGACGCCAACACCTGGCCAGCCCGCCAACAACGGCTCGCCATCCTAGGAGCCATCGTCAAGGTGATCCGGAAAATGCACGCGGCAGGCCTGATGCACAACGCGCTCTACGGCAGGCACATCTATCTGAACATCCCATTTGTCGACGGAGCCCCGGTCATCCCCGATCACCTCCATGCGTGCCTCATCGACCTGGAAAGGACCAAGTCACCGGGCAAGAGCTCCCCCAAGTTGATCACCCATGATATCGAAAAAATGTTCCGCCGGATCCCCCAGTGGCCTGCACGCGACTGCTTGTGGTTCCTGAAACAATACCTCGGTCTGGACAAGCTGTCTCCGGAAGCCAAAACAATCGCACGCCAGATTGCGCCCACGCGCAAGACCAAGCATCTCAAAAAACCTCCGGCGCCATAGAGCGCCCTTGTAATTCCGGCGCACAGCTCGCGGGCGCACAGCTCTCGGGCGCAGTAGTGGCGCCCCCTCCGTCGGTCACAGCTTCTCCAGGGTGCCACGGATCACCGCCTGCACCTCCGGTTCGTTGTTCCAGTTGCGCATGAAACGGGTCCATTCCTTCCGTTGGTTGCGCGCATAATTCCATACCGAACGATAGAATTTGATACTGTCGAGATCGATCAGCGTCAGTGTTCCATCATCCGTCAGGATGAAATTACTCGCTTTCATATCGCCATGGCAGACCTTCAGCTCATCGAGCTCACGCCACCTCAGAGCGAATTCCACGGAAACTTTTCCCATCTCGGACTGGTCGATGTCGGCAAGGGACCGGCCAGCCACTTTCTCCATCAGCAAATACGCCTGATTCATCAGCGGGCCTGACTTAACAACCAGGCATGCCACCGGCCGGGGTGTCGGGATCCCAAACAGGCGCAGAGCATGACCCCCGGTCCAGCTTTTGATCGCACGGACAGGCATCAGCAAATGAAATAACCGGTAAGCCAGCGATTTCCTGTTATAACGTTTGAGCACATATTCCTGCCCTTCTATTTCCAAGCTGGCTACCGTGCATGTATTCCCGTCCTTCAGTAGGGATGGGTCATCAAAAAACTGGTCCGGATCATCGAGAAGCATCGTCTTGAGACCCTCGTCCATATTCCGGCAAGCATGCCAGCGTTTGCCTGGAAAATCCAACCGCTCCAATTTGCTGGATGACCTTCGCGTCTTGCGCCGGTAATCTCCCAGCCTCTTTCTAATCGCCTTAGGCAGGGCCTTTTCATATGCGGCGCTAAATCTAGCCCGGTCCACGTCATCCGCACAGTGGTTGAAATACACCGGGAACTCGGCGTCGTATATGCGTCTGTCCGGCAAAGGGATATTCGCTGTCAACAAAGCCATATTACTGACGCGGTCATCCAACCCCAGTGATCCGGGTTTCATGACACACGAGCCCGTATCCAGCATCAAGAGGGTCCCCTCACTCCACAGATAATTCCCCAAATGATCATCACTCTGAAAACATCCAACCTCATGCTGCGCGGCATGGAGTTGGAGCAACTGCCGGAAAGCATTCCTGCGGCTCGGCTCGTCAACACGCACAAGATACTCGGCCAAGGTTTCTCCATTCGGGATGAACTCATACGCTACAGCCACGAGCCCGTCGTCTGAGTTTGCCATGAATAGCGGTGCCGGAATGGCAAGACCATCTTGATACAGCTTGGCGGAATGTTGCCATTCCCGCCCCGCATCACGCCGCTGTTTGGGATGATGATCATACACCTTCAGCAGTATTTGACGCCCCTGGCACGAGGCCTTCCATACGGATCGCCGCCCGGGAAGAAGCCTTAAACAGGCCGTTGTTTCAAGATCAAGCTCATCTCCTTCAGCATACAACGAAGATGCAACAGCTTGAATAACGAGCTTGTATCTCCTGTGCTGATTTATCTCCCGATCCATAAAAAAACGGCTGCCGGAAAGAATCAAACCCTCCCGAACAGCCAGATTGTTTAAATTGCCTGCTTACTAGAAGCGAACATTCAGTTGTACCCGGGCCTCGGTGCTAGGACCATCGTCAAGAAGTCCAACGCCCACACCAGCGTTAAGGTCAACATGTGAACCCATAGGAATGATTACCTGAGGCACAATTTGAAGACTATTGTAAACAGAGAAATCCCCCTGATAGACCGCCTCAATGGCGGGATAAATCCATGCGTTTGCAGGAGCGTAAATCCATGCGGCAGATGCATCGAGCAGGAAAAACCGGTCTGAACCACCGTTGGGGTGAATGTCATCTGAATCCCAGTAGAAACGCCCGCCGACATTACCGACAAATGTCCAACAATCGTTGAGCTGCTTATCCGCTTTCACACCCAACAACAACACGGAGCCACGGTGGTTGTAGCGATCGATGACGTCACCTGTCGTCTTGTCCGCTGCTTCAAGATACTCACGCACAATACCGACTCCAAGATAGGCGGCCAGGTTATATTCGCCGGCTGAAGTTGCCTGCCGGAATTGGTAATCAACAATCAGGCTGGGAAAGTCCAATACTCCCCCATCGCCGTCAATGTCCAGGTCATATCCAGAATCAACCCGCCTTGCATCACCGTCCGTACTATAGGGATAATAGAAGCGGATTTGCAGACGCTCACTCAATGGGACAATGAGTTCAAAATCCAGAGTCGTCCCGTCAAAAGAGTCGGCCTCCTGAAGCTCGACATCAGCGAAATCACGATATCCAGCTCGCAACGTCCAGCTTTTCACCGTCTGCGCGTAGCGGGAGAAAAGAGGTTGGATCTCATGGGTAGAACATTCCGGTGCAGGGGGAATGATCTCGATGGCGCCCTTGGCTGAGCCCGTCTCGCCGCCCTGCAGGGGCAAAATCATTGTTAGGCTGCTAGCGAGCGTAATTACTGTGGACCGTTGAAGCTTCATGATAATATGGTGCGAATTCGTGGATGACATCGCGCTAACCCTTGTAGCTAAACGCACGTCGGTGGCATGCTGCCATTCACAAACCCTATCGTCAATGATATATACGGCATCGTGTTGCTTCACAATTATTCACACCGGGAGGGAGATAAGATGAAGCCGCTGTTGCAATCGTTGCGTCATAACCGATGACACCGGATGGCAGGCCCATCCAGAATGAGTAAAAAGAGCAAGAACGAGTATTTGGAAAAGATGCACGAAAGGTATCAAGGCAGAGGTAGAACGGGGCGCACGCTGCTCCTGGACGAGATCTGTGAAGTATGCGGATACGATCGCAAGCATGCCATCAAGCCGATGCGCCCCGGCGGCTATCGGCGCGGAGCTGCGGTGAAGAAGGCCGGGCGCCGGGCGACTTATGGAGTTGAAGAACTGGACCCACGCCCGCCAGCTCCTGGGCTATGACCGGCTGGGTGATCCGGATTGCCTGGTGCCGCTCAACGAGGCCCACAAGGCGTGGTGCCTGATGAAGAACCTCTATGTCCCGGTGATGAAGCTCACCGGAAAAGTACGTGTGGGCAGGCAGGATCATCCAACTAGGGAAAGCAAAGGTGGTTTGTTGAGTAAGTTCAACAAATATGGAAACATTTGAAGTTTTTCTCCTTGCATCTGTGTGCACTGAAAAACACCATCTGGATAGGCGTTCGTTATGTCCTTGGTTTAGACAGAAAAAACTTCCTCCGTTGAAATGACAAATCCTATATTTTTAATCTGCTCCGAAAGATCTGGATCCAATCTGATTAGAGCGATGATTGGTGCCCATTCGGGTGTCGAAGCCCCTCGACCTTTGCATACATGGAGAGAGTGTTTTAGTTACACATATCCCTCATCCATCGAGGGGGGGCAAGAAAAGCAGGATCAGGCCACCCTTGAGCTACTAGGACAAACACTGAAACGTCATTATGGACAAGATTTTGTGGATACGGTTCTGAATTCAGACGAGTTGCCGGAAAACCCCAGCGTTAGCAGTGTTATTCGATGTGTTTATGACAAGCTCCTGATTCAGTCTCAGAAGCATATATTGTTTATAAAAGAAAATAATATTCGGAAATATATTGCCCCAATCCTACACAGCTACCCCAACGCTAAATTTATTTTTCAAGTAAGGGATCCTAGGGATTTTCTTTCGTCCTGTAAAAGTCTTCGAAAAGGGCGATTCGGGAATAAATTTGGATCCGTCCATAATGCCTTGGAGATTTGGCATGAGGATCAGAAATTTGGGTTGCAAATGCAAAGCCATCTGGGACGGGACAGAATTCACTTCCTTAAGTATGAATCTCTCATCGAGGATCCTCAGCGAGAGCTCAGCGGGGTTTGCGAATTTCTTGATATTGAATTTGAAACTGGAATGCTTGAGTTTCACAAACGAGAGAACAATGTTGAATTTTCTCAGAAAGGAAAACAATGGAGCAATATAGGAAAGCCACTACTGGCCAACAATGCAGGGAAATTCCTTGAAGGATTGTCCAAGAGAGACATCCGAACTGTGGAAGCTTATTGTAAAGATTTGATGCTCCATTTTGACTATCAATTGACTGAACCCGATCGGGTGTATTCCAGATGGGATCTTTTGTTGCCGAAGATTCTTCAGCCTATCGAGTTTTATTCTAACAAAGTGAAAACCCCTTTTTTCCAGCATTCATCGGCACCATCTCTTGAAAAGATACTTTCAACCGGTAGCGAGGGACCTTCTTCAAAAGACGATGGAGAATCCGATTAAATAAAAACGAATCCGGTTAAACCTCATATCACCTCATACAGCCCCCCTCTGAATGCCTTACCTAAAAAGCAAATTTCTAGCAGTGCGATGATGGACACGACGAACAACGTAACGTGGAGTATCGCCGCCCGTATTATCGAGCAGGCTAAAAGGGCACCAGAACGTCCTGCATTGACAGTGGATGGAGAAACATGGAGCTACAAAGAACTACTTGCCGCCACGCTCCACATTGGCCGCGATTTGCCCCAGTCCACCTCCTCAGAAACACAACCTGTGACTGCGATTATGGCGCAGCGCCATTTTTCATCTTACGCCGGAATTCTGGCGGCCTTGCTGCGCGGCCACACCTATGTCCCCGTTAACCTTGATCCACTGAACATACGTAACCGGGATATTCTGCACCGATCAGGCGCAACCCGACTCATTTGTGGAGACTCCGCCGTCAAGGAGTTGTCCAAAACGTTGCTGACTGGCAAAGATGGCAACCCCGACCTGAAGATCATCGGCTGCAGCGAGCGGAAGTTGGACTACGAGTCGATATCAACCAAGCTAACTGAGCCGATTCCGGCGGAAGTCCCGGCGGAGGGTGTGGCCTATATCCTGTTTACTTCAGGAAGCACCGGCGAGCCGAAGGGTGTCCCCCTCAGCTATTCAAATCTGACTGGATATCTGGATGCGGTGGACAGCATGATGGACGTACGACCGGAGGACCGATTCTCTCAAACCTTTGCCCTGACGTTCGATCTGTCTGTTCACGATCTTTTTGTCTGCTGGACTCATGGCGCACATTTGATCGTCCCGACCCGTGGCCAGGCGGCCAAACCCGCGGCGTATATCAGGGACCATCGCATCACCTGCTGGTTTTCGGTGCCCTCTCTTGCTTATCAAGTTCGGCTGCAGGGAGATCTGACTAAGGATGCGTTTCCCAGTCTTCACAGTTCACTATTCTGTGGTGAGGCGCTTCCCACGGTGGTTGCCAACGAATGGGCAAGCGCCGCCCCCGCAAGTAGCATCGAAAACTGGTATGGTCCTACGGAAGCGACTATCGCATGCGCCCGTTACGTTATGCCACCAGCGGTTCATCACTCGGCTGAGGAGGATGACATTGTCCCCATCGGTGTGGCATTCCCGGGAATGAGTTTGTCGGTGCACGGCGAAGACCTGTCCTTTTTACCCGATGGCAGTCCTGGTGAATTGCTACTCAGTGGCCGTCAGGTATCACAGGGTTACCTGGGCGATGTCGAGAAGACCGCCAAGAGCTTCGTCAAGCTGCCTGGCAAAGAAGGAATATTCTATCGCTCTGGGGACCGGGTAATATGTGGCGATAACGGCATTATCCGCTTCCTTGGCCGTATTGACAACCAGGTGAAAATCCGCGGTTACAGGGTTGAACTTGGTGCCATCGAAGCGGTGTTGCGTGCGGCCGCAGGCGGACACAACGCCATAGCTATGTCGTTTCCGCCGAATGCGGTTCCCGGAAGATCGGTGGTTGCCGCACTTGAGGCTTCCGAGGCAGACATACCCTCGATTCTAGCCACAGCGCGGGAGAGTCTCCCCGAATACATGATCCCGTCTGATATTGTGTGTCTGCCGTCTTTTCCTCAGAACGCCAGCGGCAAGGCGAATCGCAGCGCCATTACCACCCAAGTCTCGAAAATCCTGACTTCCAAGGAGGGCGATTCCGGTCCAGCTGTCCTCACCAAGGCTGAAAATCAACTCATGGATGCCATCCTAAAGGTCTCCCCAACGCTGGGACGGCGCTCTATTCTAGAGGCCGAAACGTTGATAGCGGCTGGCATGGACTCACTCAGTTTCGTCAGCCTGACCGCTGAAATCGAGCGCGTGTTCGATAGGACGCTCGACGAAGGTGATGTGGTGCAGTTGGCGGAGCTTTCCTTCAAGGGGATTGTGGCTGTTTTGACGCCGGATACAACACCTGTCGCCGCCCCAGCCTCAAGTTTGCTGGAACGCTTGCGCGGGAGCTTGGAGGAATGGATTCCAATCAGGTGGCGGCGCTCGGGAACGGACGTGCCTCCTTCTTTAACCAAAAGCTTGAAACGCCGTGCCAATAGAGCAATCCAATTCATCGAGCGCTTCTCTCCTCTACTCGCCGCGCTCGACAAACCCGTAGTGATTGCGGTTGGGTCATCGGGTGTGTTTCGCGCGATTTCTCCATCGTCTTTCGAAGCCGCCGCCAAAAATCTGGGAACGGACATCCAATGCCTCAATGTGGGATTGCCAGCCGTCAACTGTCAGGGGCTAAGCCTGATTTGTGCGTTTATTCGCGATTGCTGCCAGCGCCAAGGGGTCAGGCTGCCCGTCGCGATTTACGAGCTAGACCCGATGCATCTCAGCGTGCTGCCACCGAAGGGTGATATCGATCTTGGTCCGGACTTCTTTGCCGGACGCGTTGCTTCTTACGGCACAGGTGAACTCGATCAGGAATTTGAATGGTGTCCGGATGCTCGCGGCGGCTGTGACGACAACGTGGACTCGGCCAGGAAAAAGCAGCGTCCCAACTGGGAAAAGAAGCGCGATTACGAAGTGGCTCGCACCTATCTGGGCGATATCGATTTTAGAAACGAAGCCCTGGAGGCGTGGCTGGAGGGTGCCAGGAGCTTGTCTGAGATCGCAGACCGTGTGGTCTGCTTTGTTCATCCGGCCAATCCAAGTATGATCGATTCACTGGAGGATCAATATGCAGGTGACCAGTTGACCCGATTACTTGAGAAAATTTCAAATGTATCCGAGGTCGAGATTGTTCCATGGCAGAACTTTGACCTCGTTAGCGACGACTTTCTCAATATCAACCATCTGAATTCCTGGAACGGTGTGCCGAAGTTAAACCCCCAACTTGCCAGTTTCATTTATGAATGAGTCCCCAGACATGCGACAAATCAATATTATAACCATTGCGGGGACTGGACGGAGCGGCAGCACAATCCTCTCCCTGTTGCTGACACAGCACCCCAGCGTGTTCAATCTGGGGCAACTCAGGGATTTGTGGAAGTCCTACGATCGAGATCAGCCATGTTCCTGCGGCAGCAAGTTGTCAGCCTGCCCGGTTTATTCGCCGGTCATCCCTGCATTGTTCGGCGAAGATACTTCCCAAGGTCTGAGCGAGATGAAGCAGCTGATGCGAGCGTTCTTCAAAGAGGCCGCATCGCATGCGGACTGGAGCAACGCCGACACGGTCGATCAACTGCGTCAGAATCACCGTGATTTTCTGTCGAAGCTGGGCAAGGTGATTCAAGCGTTGCAAAGTAGAACAGGAATCCACAATTTCGTGGATACGTCAAAATCGCCCGAGATGGCGTTGGCATTCAGTCTGGCGTGTGGCATCCGTGTTCGGGTGGTGAACCTCGTGCGTGATCCACGTGCGGTCGCCTGTAGCTGGCGTAAGAAGAAAAAGAGTGTCAAGTTTTCCAGTCGTGATTGGGTGAGACGGCAGCGAATTTTGAAACACTGGGGACCCCAGCTGGGAGAACGCTTTTTGCAATTACGCTATGAGCATTTTTCCAGCAGGCCGCAGGATACCATCGAACGTATTCTCCAATGGGCTGGCTTCCCTCAAGCCGAAGGGCTATTTACAAAGCCGAACCATGCAACGATTTCCTGGGAAGAACAACATCTCTTTGCACCGGCCAACGAAAGTGTTCTTGGGGAGCGGAAAACCGATGTCATAATCGCGCCGGCCGAGGCTTGGCGAGCGGCTCGCAATTTTCCAGTCCATCTCATGACATTACTCTATAGCTACCCCGACGGGTTGAGATTCATTCGCAGCCAGCCAGAGGAACCCTCAGCATCGAAGTAACGGAGACTATTGCGCACGACAGGAGGGCAGCCTTTGCTCGGGAGCTTCCCGCCAGCTGTCAAACCCATTGAGACAGTTCTCCTCAATTGTCTGACGGGGTGTCATGCCCGTGCTTCGGCAGACATGATTGCGCTCACCCGCTCACCGGCATGCTTACCCTCATCGCCCTCGGTCTGCTGATCGGCGGACGCGACATGATCAACATCTGGCGCAACGTAAGCGGTCGGTGAAGAGCCCCCACTCAAATCTCCCCTGAGGCCGGGAGTTGCTGTAAGTGTCATAGCTATGGAATCTATCACACTTATTGAAACGACGTTCCGCTGATCCCGATCACCACCGACGAGCTGGGGCGGGCCTGGCGGGAAATGCGGCATGATCGTCACCCTCTGCCGCCCCGTGGCGATGATCCCGGCCACCGGTGCCAAGGAGGACTGCTAAGTCAGCGAAGGGCGCACCCTGCTTGCCTCCCCCGTCGTGAAGCTCGCCGGTGCCTGCGTCACCCTCGCCCCCCTGCACAACAAAACGCGCACCATGCAGGCCATCACCCGAAAAGGGGGCGACTACCTCGTCGGAACCAAGGACAACACCTCCAAACGCCTCGACTCCGCAAAACAAGCCCTTGCAGGCACCCCCTTTTTGAAGAAAAAAACGAAAGCGGACACGACAGGATAGAAACCCGCAAAACAGCGCTTGCCCCGATCACCCCTGTCAGTGCCGGACTTGCCGGAGCACGGAGCGCAATCTGTGTGGAGCGGATCTGGCGTTACAAAACCACCCCGGACGAGCCGCCCGGTCAACACACCCGCTACTTCCTGAGCAGCCTGGACCCGGAGCAGTGCCCAAAGTCGACCCCTGCCATCCGGGGTCACTGTATGGTGGAAAACGCCGACCACTACAAACGCGACACCTGCCAGCGGCGCGAAGATGACCACCGTCACCGCAGAATCAACGCGGCACAGAACCTGGCACTCACGCGCAACGCCCTGCTTGCAATCACCCCCTGCGACGGGGATCTCAACCTGAGAGCCATGTTAGATCACTACCATCGCAACGAAGCGGAAGCCATCAAACTCATTCTGCACGCCAGACCAATTTAACCCCCTCAAGCCAAACGCCCTGACCCTGATCAAATCTCAATTATTTGAGAATTGATTTTCTAGAAACTAGCAAGCATAATCCGCAGCGATGAATTTTTCTGATCGTATCCACCGCTTCCGCAAACAACGTAAAATGAAGCGAGACAAACCTCATTTCTGGTATCTCCCGCATAATAAGCTGGGCTGGATTCAAAATTACAAAGTCTGTACCAATTCCATTAAACATAGCCTGGCCTGTAACATCATTGAACAGGAAAGTGGGGCCGGCTCATGCACCTCACTAACTGAGGAGCAAGTCAGCGAGCTCAATAAAAAGTATTCAGGATTCCATCGTCCCGGAGAAATCCGCCGCCAGTGGG
>JBFERY010000085.1:0-10534 GCA_041548785.1 Oceaniferula sp. | reverse complement strand
TGTCGAAATTTCCTGACCCCAACGCCTGATCGATCAAATCCTCGGCGGAAATACAGGGTCGTCCAGCATGTCGCTTGAGCTCGAAGGCGACCGGGCCGATCCCGTGATAACCCCTGTAAACGACCTCCGTGCATGCCAGCCGATCCGCCTTGCGGAAATCAAACATGAAATCGTAGAGTTTGCCTGCGTGGCTCATCGCCCGCATCAGTGCCTCGGCCCGCAACCCGGCATCCAGCCTGGGCCGTAAAACCATCAGGGCGTCCACCTGCAGCGTCTCATGCAGTGGGCGGAACATGACCCCGTCCTTTTTTGCCTCAAGAAAGCGGCAATCCGCCAGACACCGCGTGTCCGACGCCTCGAGCCGCAGACCCAGCTCGTCCCTTTCCTCCTGATTGCCTATATATAATGCGGCGTGCGGCCAAAATCCGGGTAAAAACAGATTGCTCAACGCGTCATCATGGCGCGTGACCACCACATCCCCCGCGCGCAAGATCGGCTCGAGCCCGGCAATGAGCGCACCCGTCACCCGACCCCCCTGCCCCGGCAGCTTGACAAACGGCTGTCTCATCTCGGCAATCGCGCTGCCGCTGAGCCTCAGCAGGTGAAACATCACCCTTTTATACCCGGAAACATGCCTGCGCTTGAACGAGTGACGGCGAAAATCCCACTTCCGCTTCAGATAATCACGCTTTCGGTACTCAAGAAAGGGCGCCTCCCGCCCCAAAATCGAAACCAACTCGCCGACCACACGGTCACGGGCAAGCAGCGCCACATCCTCGCGGTGAACCTCGAAAAACCTGAGCGCCTCATGAAACCGCCACATCCTCCGCGACGAACTCAGGTTCTTATAGACCATCGTGAAACTCTTGCGCGCTATTCCGTAACGCGACTCCGCCTCATCAAGCTTTTTCCAGACCACCGGACGATCCGCAGCAAGGTCGACGATGAAGGACGCCGCCCGTACCAGCATGGTGGCGGCGGTGAACCCGACGACAAAGGCCCGCAGCCGCAATTCCCACACGGCGTCATCATCCCGATCCTCGGACCGGGCCAGGATCGGCTGCATCGATTCCACCACTTCGAGCAGCGCCATACGCACGGACAAATAGCGCGCGAATAGCGCGCGAAGCCGTTCATCTTCGTCAGGGAAAAAATAGCCTCGCCGCTCGGCGGCCGCCGCATCCTTGAGCTCGGCCGCCATTTCGCAATGGGTCGGCATGGCCGCCGCCACCGATCTAACAGACCTGGCGGCGCGCTCGATGGCCCGGGCTGCGTTTACTTCCATGATGCGGTTGTCTCATAGTCGCCGACTCCCGTCAATCCGCCATTCATCAACGGTTCGGCCTGGCGCTAACAGAATCTAACATTCAACTTTCCCCATAAATAAGGCATTGCCGCGCTATCGAGCCTCTGTTGGAGCAATCAATAAAACGCCACAAGTCAAGCCCTGCCTAGGAAAAATACGCAATTATTTAACTTTACATTATCTTTGATTAGTGGCAAAAAATCACCGTTATGAATAAATCCGAACTCGTCGAAGCCGTTCAAAATTCCCTCGGGAAAGACGCTACCAAGCGTTGTGCAGAAGATGCCCTTGCCGCAGTGCTTGAAAGTATTGCCAATGGAGTAAGAAAAGATGGTAAAGTCCAACTGATTGGCTTTGGTACCTTTGATGTCAAGCATCGTGCAGCCCGCATGGGCCGCAATCCCAAGACGGGCGAAGCCATGCAAATCAAGGCCTCCAAGACCGTTGGTTTCAAGGCGTCATCCAATCTCAAGGGTTCCCTCTAATCACGATTAGAGCATCCTGAACAAGATTATTAACCGACAGACCCGTGCCACTTCGTGTGGCACGGGTCTTTTTCTGGATGAAAAGTCACACATCACTGGGAGCTTGTTGAATTTGGGGGTTGGGTATTGTGCATGGGGAATGTAGGATGTTTCCATGCTTCTGCGCGCACTAGGTCGACCCGTATTGGGTTTTCTGGACTATCTCGGCCAACTGGCGGGGCTCGCTTTGAAAATCGCGGAATCGCTCACGCTGGGCAAAAAACGCTGGCGACTTTTCTTCCAGCAGATTGTCGAAATTGGGTTCAACTCCCAGCCCGTGGTGATTGTCACCGGGGCTTTTGTCGGGGCAGTGCTGGCCGCGCAAGGTTTGTTCCAGCTGAGCGGGTTGAAGATGGAATCCATGGGGGGGGCCCTGGTGAGTGTCGGTATGCTGCGCGAGCTGGGTCCGGTGCTTACCGGTGTGATGCTTTCCGGCAGGGTCGGCGCCGCGATGGCGGCGGAGATCGGCACGATGAAAGTAACCGAGCAGGTGGACGCGCTACGCTCAATGAGCGTCAACCCGGTCGATTATCTGGTCACGCCACGGTTTATCGCCATGATTGTGTCGGTTCCTTTGCTCATTACCGAGGCGGCGGCCTTTGGCATTGCCGCCTCGTGGATTGTGGGCACGCAAACCTTTGGTGTCTCGGAAGCGTGGTGGATGCACCACACCCGGGGGCATACCGACTTATCCGATATCTACATTTCACTGATCAAGGGTCTGGTGTTTGGTATCCTGATCGTCTTGATTTCCTGCCATCAGGGGCTCAAGGCCTCACACGGCGCCGTCGGTGTCGGCCGGGGCACCACGCGCGCCATGGTCTACTCGTCACTCGCCATCCTCATCACCAATTTTTTCCTGACCATGCTGTTGAATATTTTCTTCCCGATCGGGCTGGCGGCCTGATCGGCGGATCCATGCCCGTCGCGGCCGTTTGACAAAAAGCCAGTCCGGGGGAATAATCCCGCCTTCAGCATCATCTTACCGGCACCATGAAAACCTCCATCCGCACCCTGGTAATCTTGTTGGCAGGCGGCCTGCTGGTCAGCCTGGTCATCAATGCCCAGACGAACAAGTCACCCCAGAAACCCATGAGCACCTCAGCGAATCCCCCCGCCCAGCCCGAAAAGCCCGTCGTGAAAAGTGATGCCGAGTGGCGCAAGCAACTGACGCCCGAGCAGTACCACATTGCCCGCGAAGGCGGCACCGAGCGCCCCAATGGCGAGGTTTACCGACAATTCAAAAAACAAGGTGCCGGCACCTACTTCTGCGCCGGCTGCAATGCCGAGCTGTTCTCGTCCAAGGTCAAGTTCGACTCCCACTGCGGCTGGCCGTCGTTTTACGATCCGTCCAAGGCAAAAAACGTCAAAACCGTGCGCGACCCCGATGGCTCACGCACCGAGGTCAAATGCGCGCTCTGCGACGCTCACCTCGGCCACGTTTTCCTCGGCGAAGGATTTAACACGCCCACCGACAAGCGCTACTGCATCAATGGCACCGTGCTGAAGTTCGTGCCGGCCCAGGGGGGGCACGAAGCCGATGCCGAGGATGGCGCGGAAAAAGCCGCAGGGCCGGAGAAGTAAGCTGATCCATCATGGCCGGTGAACCGGCTCCCGACTCCCAAGCTCAGAGGCGGGGGCCATCGGCCGTGCAAACCCGGTCCTCCAGGCGCGCGTAGCCCCCATCGGGGTGGAGAACCTGAGCGGTGGTGTGCGATGACCTCTCGGAGGCGACAAGAACCACGAGGTCCGCTATTTCGCCGACCGTGGCGGCGAGTGACCACTTCGTCACCGAGTGAGGCCTTGACCGTCGGATGAAAGTTTGGTAGTTCCACAAACATGAAACCAAATGACGCTGTGACCGCCCTGTCCGCGTTGGCGCAACCGACGCGGCTGGCGATCTTTCGCCTCCTCGCCCGCCAAGGCGAGCCTGGCCTCTGCGCAGGTGATCTTTCCAAGCAACTTGCCATTCCCAAGCCCACCCTGTCCTTTCACCTGAAGGAACTCAGTCATGCCGGACTGGTTGAATCCGATCGCAATGGCAGGTCGATCACTTACCGGCTGCGCATCGACGGCATGCGTGGGCTGATGGCCTTTCTTTCCGACGACTGTTGCCAGGGCCGCCCCGAACTCTGCACCCCGGCTCAAAAGTGCTGTTAAATTCTCAAGTCTCAACACCTCCCCATCACCCACTCAATATGAACATCGCTATCAATGGATTCGGCCGTATGGGCCGCCTCGGTTTCCGCGCCGGCTGGGACGACCCCGCCCACACGATCACCCACATCAATGAACTTTACGGGGGCCCGGAAACGGCCGCCCATCTACTGGAATTCGACACCGTGCACGGTCGGTGGGATCGAAACATCAGCCATGATGCCAACAGCATTTCGATCGGCAATCGGCGGGTGACCTACGGCAACGCCCCGAGTCCGGCGGAGATGGACCTCGGCGGGGTCGACATCGTGATCGATGCCACCGGAGCCTACCGCACACCCGAACTCCTTCAGCCTTACTTCGATGCCGGCGTCAAAAAGGTGATCGTGGCCGCGCCCGTCAAAGAAGGGGCACTCAACGTCGTGATGGGATGCAACGACCACCTTTACGAGCCCGCCAACCACCACCTACTAACAGCCGCCTCATGCACCACCAACTGCATTGCACCGGTCATCAAGGTGATCCATGAAAAGCTCGGGATCGTCCACGGCATGATCACCACCATGCATGATGTCACCAACACGCAGGTGATCGTGGATGCGCCGCACAAAGACCTCCGCCGCGCCCGCTCCTGCCTGAACTCGCTGATCCCGACCTCAACCGGCTCCGCCACCGCCATCACCATGATTTATCCCGAGCTCAAGGGGAAACTCGACGGCGTCGCCGTGCGCGTCCCCCTGCTCAACGCCTCGTTGACCGACTGCGTGTTCGAGCTCCCCCAACCGACCACCGTCGACGAGGTCAACGCCCTGCTCAAGGAAGCGTCGGAAGGTGAGCTCAGGGGAATTCTCGGCTACGAGGAAAGGCCGCTGGTCTCGGCCGACTACACCAACGACCCGCGCTCGGGCGTTGTCGACGCCCTGTCCACCATGGTCACCGATGGCACCCAGCTCAAGTTGCTGGTCTGGTATGATAACGAATGGGGATACGCCAGCCGGATGATGGAGTTAGCGGCAAAGGTCGCCCGCTCGATCTGATGGCGGCAAAAGACGAAACGCGCGTTTATTAGCGGTCAACATCATGGACATCAAGAGCTACGCCGTTGTCACTGCGTCCTACTGGGGGTTCACCCTGACGGACGGGGCGCTGAGGATGTTGGTGCTGCTGCATTTTCATGCGCTCGGGTATTCCCCGGTCAGCCTTGCCTTCCTGTTTCTGCTTTATGAATTTTGCGGGGTCCTGACAAACCTGTTAGGCGGCTGGATCGGCTCACGGGTCGGGTTGAAATCCACGCTCTTCACCGGGCTTACCCTGCAGGTGCTGGCGTTGGTCATGCTCTCGCTGGTCAACCCCGCATGGGCGGCAACGCTTTCGGTAAGCTATGTGATGGCGTCACAAGCGCTCTCCGGCATTGCCAAGGACCTGACCAAGATGAGCTCGAAAAGTGCGGTCAAGCTCCTGGTTTCCGAGGACAACGGGGCCTTGTTCAAGTGGGTCGCCATCCTGACGGGTTCCAAAAACGCACTCAAGGGTGTCGGGTTTTTATTGGGAGGCGTGCTGCTCACCTGGCTGGGCTTTGTCCACTCACTCTGGCTGATGGCGGGGGCATTGGCCATCGTGCTCATCGCCGCCCTGGTTTTCCTCAGTCAGGACATGGGCAAGAGCGCGCGCAAGGTCAAGTTCACCCAGCTCTTTTCCAAAAGCCGCGAGATCAACTGGCTCTCCGCCGCTCGGTTCTTCCTGTTTGCCTCACGCGATGTTTGGTTTGTCGTGGCACTGCCCGTGTTCCTCAAATCGAACCTCGACTGGAGTTTCAATCAGGTGGGGTCGTTCATGGCCGCCTGGGTGATCGGCTACGGTCTGGTGCAGGCGAGTGCGCCGAGGTTTGTCCGGTCGCACCATCCGCGTGGCGCGGCACTGCGCTGGGTCGGCCTCCTTACCCTGACCACCGCGGCGCTCGCGGCCGTGCTGCAGGTTGACTTCCATCCGGTCGCCTCCCTGCTGACGGGCCTCGCCGTCTTTGGTGTCATTTTTGCCGTCAACTCGGCCGTGCATTCCTACCTGATCCTGGCATTCACCAGCCATGACCAAGTCGCGCTCAACGTCGGCTTCTACTACATGGCCAATGCGTGGGGCCGGCTCGTCGGCACACTGCTCTCCGGGGTCATGTTTCTTGTCGGAGGGCTGCCCGCCTGCCTCTGGACCAGTGCCGGAATGTTGCTCGCCGCCTGCCTGTCCACCCTGCCACTGCGGGCAAAATAGACACATCGTGATACACGACGACTGTACGTTCAAACTCGGGCCTACGCTCACTTCATTCGCTTCGCAGGAGTTGTCAGCTCACTAGCCTTAAGGCAAAACAACGGCTTGAGGCATTCTCACCGTAAACAAAAAAACACCCGTAAAGGGTGTTTGGATGGAGCGGGTAGAGAGAATCGAACTCTCCTAATCAGCTTGGAAGGCTGGAGCATTACCACTATGCTATACCCGCATTATCCGCATTACTTCTTTGAAGTGTCGCTCTGCCGAGGCAGCGCAGGCATTTGCTAGTGCGAGTCGCCGTGTTTGGCAACAAAAACTTACGCCCGTATTGAGTAAAAATTAAAAATCCGGCGGCGACTCGAAATTCAGCTCCACTCCGGTCACGGGATGGGCAAAACTCAACGCACAGGCGTGGAGTTTCATCTGCCCGGGGCCGGTTCCCCTGCCATAGAACGGGTCCCCGACAATCGGGATGCCCAGGCCCTTCTCATGAGACGCATGCAGGCGCAGCTGGTGGGTTCTGCCGGTCACCGGCATCATGGCAATCCGTGTATACGCCCCCTCGACGCCTATTTTCTGCCAATGCGTGATGCCCATCTTGCCATGGACCTCGTCGTAGATCTGGATCGGCCGGTTCTCCACGTCCAGCCGGAAGGGCAACTCGATGGTGCCGCTTTCCGGCTCCAAAATGCCGTCCAGCAGGGCGACGTAGCGTTTTTTCGTCAGCCGCTCCTGAAACTGGATGGATAAATGCCGATGCGCCGCCACGGTGCGGGCCACCACCATCAGCCCAGATGTGTCCATGTCCAGTCGGTGCACCTCGGGACTCTCCTTACAGTCGGGAAACATGATCCTCACCCGATTGGTGACACTATCCTTCACATCACGCCCGGGCACTGAGAGCATGCCGCTGACTTTGTTGACCACCACGAAATCGGGGTCGGTGTGAAGAATATCGAGTAACGGGTCGGGTTTCATCATTGTCTCGTGCGGCATACGGCACGCCACAGGACTGGCCGCCGCGGGCGGTGCTGTCAAGCCGGCATCAAGCGGCCACCCAGCCCCGTGAGACTCCTGCTGGAAAATTCCGTTGATTCGCTCGGACCCCCCCTCGTGTATGCGTCCGGCGGGCTAAGTCCAACTGCCGACTTGCCTGCAGCGATCATCTGTGAGATGTTCAACTGCTATGAAAGATGAACTAAGCTCCCTCTGTGCCGATATCGAGCACCATTTTGACCACCACCTCGACGCCTGCGACCAACGACTCAGACGACTGGAAAGAGAAATGTCATCCCATATCGAAAACCTCCTGCTTCGCTGCCCTGAAGACCTGGACGTCCGCCAACTGGCGCATCTGAGTGTTGGTTTCCGCAATACCCAGCGACTGCTGCGTGGCCGCCTCGAGGCGCTCAGGGGCGATGATGACGACCAGTTTTTCGACGCACTCGGAAAAGAAATCAAAACCCGCATCCCGGAAATACGGAAACGGATTTCGGAAAGCGACTCCTACGAGCAGGCATCGCGAGAAATCCAACGCGAGATGCACACCAGCAGCCAATCATTCCGCGACTTCTTCCGCGGACTGTTGCTTTGGAGGGAAACCCCAGAGGGAGACCCTGGCAGCCAGGCCCATCAAACCACACAAACCACACAAACCAGCCAATCCATCAAGGAAGACGTCCACTAGAGAAAATCATGGTTGCCCATCCGCGCCCGGCCAAGCAGTCTTGATCCATGCACGACCCGTCATTACTCAATCAGGCCTTCGAGCGCTTCGATGCGGCCAACGCCCAGGACCCTAACACTCTGGTGGTCGATGGCACCAGTCAGCCCAAGGAGCTCGTCTTTGCCAAACGCCTCACCGAGGCCGTGCTCACGCTCGACCCCGATGCATCCGAACCCCTGCGCCTCGCATCCCGGTGCCAGCACATCTGCCGCTGGAAAGTACCGCGTGACACCCAGCCTATGGGACGCACCGGCTACCTGAAATGGCGCGCCGGGTTGAAAAAGTTCCATGCTGAAACGTCAGCGGCAATCCTCCGCGACCTCGGCTACCCCGAGGCAACCGTCGAGCGGGTGCAGGCACTGAATCAGAAACAAAACCTGAAGACGGACCCCGACTGCCAAACGCTCGAGGACGCGCTCTGCCTGGTGTTTCTCAGGCACCAGTTCGATGACCTGATCGAGAACACCGAGGAGGAAAAAATGCTCCTCATTGTCCAGAAAACCTGGGCGAAGATGAGCGCGCGCGGGCAAAAAGCTGCCGCACAGCTCGATTTCTCAGAGCTGGCGGCAGGGGTTCTTAAAAAGGCCCTTTCCTGACCCTCATTTTCCTGACCCTCACTTAGGCGAATTCCTTGGGTGGCTCGAAGCCCTTGCGGTATTCCCTCTTGAGGATGGTCTTGTTGGGCGCACTGTCCTTGAAGAGTGATGCCTTGGAGTCCCAGGCGAGGCATCGGTTCGGGTAATGGGTCGCCTTGGCAGCGAGCAGTCCGGCCTCGGTGACGCGTGTGCCGATATTGAGGTCTCCGAGCAAGGCATTCTTTGCGCCGAAGCAGTTGTCGACCCACTCGTCCCAGTGCTTGCGGGGAGCCACCTTGGGCATCGGGAAGTTATCGGCCTTCTTGCCATTCTGGTAGATGGACATCTTGCCGCCCGCCGAGAGCACCAAAGTGCCGTTTTCGCAGACAAACATCGTGCTGTTGGTGCCGAACCTCTCACCGAATGGCAAGCCGGTTTCGGAGCATGGCGGATGGATGCTGTGATCGTTGTAGTGCAGGACAAACCGGTCGCCGACGGTGTGCGCCGTTTTGTTGAACGTGATCCGGGACTGGTTAAAGGCCGAATGTCCGACGGGCGTGGAAGCCTTTGGCGTGTCGGTCTGCACCGCGATGGGAACATCCAGATCCAAGGCATGGTAAACAGCATCCAGAAGGTGACAACACCAGTCAGCCAACTGACCGCCGCCAAATTCCCAGTAAGTACGCCACTTTCTGACGGCGAGCGTATCATGGTAAGGAACGTCATCGGTGCAGCAGTGTTTCCACAGATCCCAGTTGAAGTGCGCTGGCGCGGTTCCGCCCTCGAGGTATTTTTCCATCCATGGATTGGTGAAGTAGGAATTATTGGCGACCTTCCCCGTCCATGCCCACGCTGAGATCGTCTTGCCAAGTGCCCCGGACTTGATGATGGCAATCGCCTGGTTGCGCCCTGCAATCGCCGACCGCTGGTTACCCATCTGGGTTGCCAGCCCGGGCTTCGCCGCAAGCGCCTTCTTGAGCATTCTGACCTCGTCAAGCTGGTTTACCACAGGCTTTTGCAGATAAAGGTGTTTGTCATTGGCCAGGGCATGCAATGCCATCACGGCATGCGTGTGGTCCGGGGTGCAGACCAGCACGGCATCATACTTGTCGATGTCTTTTTCAAAAGCCTCCCGGCTGTCGCGATAGGTCAATGCCTTGGGAAAGGCCTTGGCCACCTTGTCCAGGTTGTTCTTGTTGACATCGCAGAGACCGGCAATTTCCACTTTCGGGTTTTTGGAAAGCTGTCCACGGTCCATGCCGCCGATGCCGCCGACACCGATTTGCAGGATCCGCAGTTTACTGTTTTTATTCATTGAGGCCCCAAGAGTGGGCACCGCACTACTGGCCGCGGCCAGTCCCATTGTGGCGATAAACTTTCGCCGATCAAAATGATTATTCATGACGACATCTATACGACGGTTCCTCTGGGCATTTATCAACTCTTTTCCGATGCCCCGCCGACGTTGGTCATATTACTGTGGTCTGGTCGCGTTCACCAGCCCGATTCCATAGGGTTAAAATAACCTTCGCGGACTAGCGCTATAGGCTCGACTTTTTCACGCGATCCACGTACGCAAACCCCCGTGAGCAACACCGATCCGATCCCCCAAAAAAACCCCGATCTCGAAGTCAAGGACGCCCTGATGATTTTCAACTCGGTCTGGGACAAACTCGAGGCCGAGAGAGGACGGGAAAAAATGCGCTTCCCCAAGGAGCTTATCCTGCTCGGTGGTGCACCTGGGTCCGGCAAGGGCACCAACACGGCATACATCTGCAAGGTGCGCGACATCACCGCCGACCCCATCGTGGTGAGTTCTCTGCTCGACACCCCGGAAATGAAGGCCCTCAAGGACGGCGGGCACATGATCAACGACCGCGAGGTGGTCGACATCCTGTTCCGGAAACTGCTCGACCCCACCTACCGCGAAGGCGCTGTCCTCGATGGATTTCCGCGCACCACGGTGCAGGTGGAGTGCATCAAG
>JBFERY010000084.1:0-10642 GCA_041548785.1 Oceaniferula sp. | reverse complement strand
GTTGGGTCCGGTGTTGGGTCCGGTGTTGGGTCCGGTGTTGAACCCCAGGGGCGGGTCCTGATTTCTGCTGCGGGTTTTGCTTTGAGAATGATGGGGTAGTGTCTGACAATACAGGGGGCTGGGCGGAACCACTGCCCGTTTCATGGGCCAAAGGTGCGCATTTTCTGTTATCGGAAGATTCCTAACCATGTCTTTTCCTCAGGTGCGACGGCAGGATTCCCAACTGCTCGCGGTACTTGGCAATCGTCCTGCGGGCGACCTTGATGCCCTTGGCTTTGAGTTGTTTTTCAATGGCGGTGTCAGACAAAGGTTTGACGGTGTTTTCATCGGCCACGATTTGTTGGATGGCTTCGCGGACGCCGGTGTTGGATATCTCGGTGCCTTGTTGCGTGGTGTAACCGGAGGAGAAAAAGGTGCGCAGTTCCATCAGCCCGTGGGGGGTGAGGATGTATTTGGCGGAGACGGCACGGGAAATGGTGGCAGCATGCACGCCAACGGTGTCTGCGATGTCATGCATGGTCATCGGGCGGAGTTTGCTGCGGCCATACTTCAGGAAGTCAGGCTGGCGGTTGATGATCTCGGTGCCAATTTTCAGCAGGGTTTCCTGACGCTGGCTGACGGCGTTCATGATCTGGCGGCCGGTGTGGATATTGTCCTGCAGGTACTTGCGTGCTTTGGGGTCTGAGCTGAGTTTGGTCAACAAGTCCTTGTAGTGGTTGCTGATGCGGATTTTCGGCAGGTGGTCGTCAGTGAGGCGGGCATAGTAGGCGCCATCAAGATCCCGCATGATCACAAGGTCGGCGCTGACGTGCGGGTTCGAGGTGGCGTCAAAGGCGGCACCGGGATCCGGGTTGAGCTGGGCAATGTTGTCTGCGGCTTCTGCCACGGCCTCCAAGGATACACCGAGGGATCGAGTTATTTCAGCGAGGCGACGGCGGGCGAGGTCGTCAAGATGCTGGTCGACGATCCGGGTCTCTAACGATCCGCCGCGCCCTTGGAGCTGGAGCTGGAGTATGAGCGACTCAGCAAGGTTCTCGACGGCAACGCCGGCAGGGTCGAAGCCCTGGAGCAGCGACTGGGCGGAGCGCAGTTGTTTGAGGGTAAAGGGGGACAGCGTGGCGAGGGTTTCGATGGGGTCGTCGAGGAATCCACGGTCGTTGATGCAGCCGATCAGGTGTTCGGCAGCCATGTACTTGTCGTCATCGACGGCGGCGCGGTTCAACTGGTCGAGCAGGTGCTGCTGAAGGGTTTGGGGTGCGACGATCGAGTTGTAGAGGAACTCGCGCCGTTCCTCGTCGTCATTGCTGTGCTGCGGGTTGCCATGCATGAGGATCTGGTCCTCACGCCAGCTGTCATCGAACTCGGAGAGGTTTTCGTAGTCGACCTCGGCATCCGCGGCGGGGGGATCGTCGAGAGGATCGGTGTCGTCGATGATTTCCAGGGTCGGGTTCATCTCAGTGGCTTGACTGAGAAGCTGGGCGAGCTCCATGGTATTGGCCTGCAGGATATTCAAACTCTGCCGCATCTGTGGCGACAGTGTTTGTTGCTGGGTAAGTCCTTGTTGGAGACCGTGTTGGATACCTGGTGGCATAGCGTGGCGCGTGGTTCATGTGAGGTGCGCGCCGGAGTGTAGAACGAAACGGTGAGGTTTCCTAGTTTTATGAGCAGTTTCTGTGCCATTGCGGTATCAAATTTTCTCTTGCAACGTGGGGTTGATATTTGGCAACGGGTGTTTAAAACACGCGCGTGCCCGAAATCAGATCAAAATTAGGCAAGGGGGGCGGCTGGTGGATTGGCGTCGGTTTTTTCCTGCTGTCCCTGGCGCCCGGCCTGTGGTTGCCGTCGTTGCCGAACGTGCTGAAGGCCCAAGAGATCGAGTGGGTGCTGCCGTATGCCTTTGCCGTCGGGCCGCTGGCGGCGCTGTTCTCACCCTTGATTTTTGGATCGATGGCTGATTATCGGTTCTCCGCACAGAAGTTGGTGGGCACGCTGTCACTGGTCGGGGCCGGATTCCTGGGCATGGCCTTTGTGTCCCTGCACATGGGTTGGGGGCCATGGACCTACCTGGCTTTTCAATCGGCGAATGCCCTGATCGCCGCGCCGATGTGGGCATTGCTCTCGACCGTGACCCTGGCGAATGTGACGGATGCCCGGAAAAAATTCCCCCTGTTCCGGGTGTGGGGATCGGTCGGGTGGATTATGGCGGGGGTGATGGTGAGTTTTCTGGATTGGGACAGCTCGCCACGGGCAGGTATGGCGGCCGCGGGTGTCAGGGTGCTGTTTGGGCTGGCTTGTTTCATGATGCCCGAGACCAGGCCGCAGGGGAAGCTGGAGCAGGGCAGGCCGAACTGGAGAAAGTACTTCGGGCTGGACGCCCTGGTCTTGTTCAGGGACCCGGCGATGCGGGTGTTTTTACTGACCTCGGTGTTTTTTGCCATACCGTTGGCGGCATTTTACATGTACGCGCCGATCCAACTCAAGGAACTGGGTGACGGGCACCCCACAGCGTCGATGACGCTCGGGCAAATCACCGAAATCGGCGCGATGCTGATGCTCGGGGGGCTGCTGACGAAAGGCCGGCTGCGCTGGGTGCTGGTCGCGGCGCTCTCACTCGGGGTGGCGCGTTACGGGTTGTTTGCCTTATCCGGCTGGACCGAAAGCCTGCTATGGATGTGGCTCGGAATCGCCTTGCACGGGCCATGTTACACGTTTTACTACGTGACCGGGCAGATGCTGGTCGACCGCAGGGTCGACCCCGGAATGCGGAGCCAGGCGCAGGCGTTGTTGGGGACGATGGTCGGCGGTGTCGGCGGGCTTTTCGGCAGTCTGCTCTGTGGCTGGTATTACAGCACGACGGTTGGTCTGGTCGGTGGCTGGGTGTTTTTCTGGGGAGGTCTGGGCGCTGCGGTGCTCGGGTGTGCGGTCTATTTCATCAACGGCTATGGGCAGGGGCTTGGGCCGGAGCGAAAATGAACGCGCTCGCATTCGCCATGGAATATTGCGCTATTGCGCGCTGACCCGCCAGATGCTCCCATCGAGGGAGACGATGAGCAGATTGCCTTCATTGTCTTCGCCGAATGAGGCGATGGTGCCGATGGCTCCGCTGCTGGGTTTGAGCCGGGCAGTCCAGTCCTCGAAGTGCGTCATTGCCCCATTTTTGACCTCGAACGACCAGATCCGCGGGTTGGCAAAGTCGGCGAAGAAATATTTCCCCTGGAGGCTTTGGATGGGACCACGGTAGACGTAGCCGCCGGTGACTGAGACGCCCTCGCGGGGGCCGCTGCCATGGGAGTAAACGTAGACCGGGTCGATGGTGTCGCCCGGTTTGGCACCGCCGACATCTTTGGCGGGCGTAGCGACGTAGCCCTCGCGCAGTCGCCAGCCGTAGTTGGCACCCGCGCCTTTGCCTGCGGGCATGAAGTTGATTTCTTCCCAGTGGTTTTGGCCGACGTCGGCGATGTAGAAGTCGCCGGTTTTTCTGTCCCACGAGCAGCGCCATGGGTTGCGCAGGCCGTAGGCGTAGATTTCGGGTTTGGCTGTGGAGTTGTTTTTAAACGGGTTATCGGCGGGGATGAGGTAGCCTTTTTCGGGTGAGACGTCGATGCGCAGGAGTTTGCCGAGGTGGGACGACAGGTCCTGACCGCGCCTTTTCGGGTCGTTGCCGGAGCCGCCGTCGCCCGTGCCGATGTAGAGGCAGTTGTCCGGACCGATGCCGATCCAGCCGCCGTTGTGGTTTTTGAAGTCCTGTTTGATGGTGAGCAGGAGCTCGCGTGTGGAGCTGTCACAATGGCGTTTGTTGTCACCATGCGCCGTGAATCGGCAGATCTCGGTATCGCCATCGAGGTTAGTGTAGTTCACGTAAAAGCGTCCGGAGGTCAGGTAGCTTTTTTCAAAGGCAAGCCCCAGCAGTCCCTGCTCGTTCCCCTTGATCTTGATGTGCTCGGTGATATCGAGGAAATCGTGTTTCTTGCCGCTGCGGAGGTCGAGGGTGCGAATGATACCCTCCTTTTCGACAACCCAGAGGTGGTCGTCGGCGCCTTGGGGGGATCCGGCCCAGAGCGGCTTCTTAAACCCGGATGCGATCAGTGTGGTGTCGACCGGTGTTTCGGCTGTTAGACTTGTCGTGAGAAGCTGTGGGCATGAAAGGAGAGCAAGGAGCGTGAAAATGTGTAACATGGGGAAACTCTAAATCGTTCGATTCTGCGTGGGAAGGAGGAAATCAGTGGTCGAGGTAGGTTTGGAGCGCATCGCGCAGAATATTGCGGGCGCGGAAGAGCTGGCTTTTGACCGCGGGGATGGTGAGTTCGAGCACGCGGCCAATTTCATCGTAGGGCATCCCTTCGTAGCGACGGAGGATCACGGCGAGTCGTTGTTTTTCGGGGAGATTGGCGATGGCTTGGTCGATGGCTTGCTGCAGCTCGTTGTTGAGGATCTCATCATCCGGTGATGCCGTTTGCGAGTCCGGGGTCTGGAGGTGGAAGTCGTCCTGGCGTTCGTCGATCGAGTATTCCTTTTTCCTGCCACGGCGCCGACTCTCGTTAAAGACGAGGTTGCGCGTGATGGTGTAGAGAAAGGTGGTGAATTTCGCCGTTGGCTGGTAGCGTGGCGCGCTTTTCCAGAGCCGGATGAAAACCTGCTGGGCGATATCCTCGGCGTCGGTGGCATTGCCGAGCATCTTGGCCACGGTGCCGATGATGGCTTTCTGGTGGCGCTCGATCAGCTCCTCAAAGGCGTGCTCGTCGCCATTGCCGACACGGAGCATCAGCATGACATCCACATCGTTGGCCGACGCGTCCGCGCAGTCATCGGATGAGGGGGCTTGAGGTTCGGGCATAGACGTGTCGGACAGAGCGGCGGCAGGAAGGTTGAGGCGGATGGAAAGGGAGTGGCTCACGTGTGCTTGTTCAGGGTAACGCCTGATGAAACCGTGGATGAGGCTTGAAGTTGCAAGGATTTTCTCCCTCAAGCGCTCCGGATGCAAGTTGATTCAGTGAGGGCTATGGATATCGGAATCGGTGCTTTCCATGCCGCGGTTGGTTTGATAATCCTACACGGGACATGGGTAAAAACAAAGAAGAGAAAAAGCCAGAGCCCAAAAAGAGGGGTGGATGTATCAAACGGCTGGTTTTGCTGCTACTACTGACGGCGATGGCTTACGTCGGGGTGCATATTTATTTCCTGTGGCAGCCGGCGGGTGAGCCGGATCAAGTCAGCAAGGCGGTCATTGACGCCAACATCGCCGGGGTGAAGGTTTTCCCCGCCATTCAGAGCTATCCGATGGATCATATTGCAGGCCGCGGGGAGATTCTCAACGGAAGGGCGATCGCGGCACCCCTCTTGAAGCTAAGGCTTGCCACGGCGATTGAACGGAACTACCCGATTACTTTCCGCGAGGAGGAAATCAACGCATGGCTCAGCAAACGGCTGGAAGCCAAGCAGGGCGGCAAGCTCGCCCCCTTCGTGAAATTACGCGGAGTCTGGGTGGATTTTAAGCAGGACGAAATCGAGCTGATCATCGAGCGTGAGCTTCCTCAACAGCGCGTGCACGTGGCATCGCTTTTCATGAAATTCACTCGCAGCAAACAGGGCTACAGCATGCAACGGCACTCGTCGCAGATTGGCCAGCTGCGCGCGCCAGGCGGGTTCGCCCGGCTGATCATGCCCGCATTCAGTAACCTGGCCAAGGAGCTGGAGGATGAGCTGCAGCCGTACTACGACGGGAAAATACTCGATATCCGCGTCGAGGAGGGCAAAATCACTCTCGACCCGAGAAAGCCGGAGCAAAGATGATGACTTGCCAAGCGTGCCATGCCAAGCTCGCCAGCGGTGTGATGCCGTGGTTGTTGTGGCTGGGCACCGTGTCGGTTGTGCTGTCCCAGGATGCCAGGCTTGCGCCCGACCCTGAGCCCTTGCCGGCCACCGAGCCCGCTGCATCCGCCGCGCGTCCAGCCCTCGGGGCCAGCCCGAAGGAGGGGGTTTCGCGGTTTGGGCAAATCTCCGTCGTGGGCAGTGATCAGAATACCCGCGGAGGTATTGCCTCCATCGCAGAAGCGATGCGGGTGGAGCTTAACAAGCTCTGCAACGATGCCGGGCGGAAGATGAAACACCCGCTGATCATCCAGCTTCACGGAATGGAAGGGGATGCCGAGCAGCCACGCAGCGTGGTCAGTCGGATCGAGCTGCTCCATGGCCAGTATCAACTCCGGCTCCATGTCCACCTGGCCAAGGGCGTGGACTACGATTCGCTGCGCTATCACCTCATGGAGATGCTGCTCTATGAACGTGGTCTGGGTGATGGCCAGGCGGTGGTTGATGGCGAAAGGGTGTTGGTGAAGCCATGGTTGATTGTCGGAATGCTTGAGGCGCTCGATATCAAAAGCGGCCAGGCTGATCATCGGATTTACCAAACCGAATTGCCGTATTTCGAGATTCTGCCGTTGCAGAAGATGCTTGATGCCAGTGAGAAGCAATGGCGGGAAATGGACGGGAGGAGGCCATTGGCTTTTCGTGCGATCGCCGGTGCCATGGTCAACTCATTGCTGCGCCAGCCAGGTGGCCGGTCCGGGATGGCGGCCTACCTCGCAGATGTGGCCACGTTCAAGGGTGAGACGGAAAACCTGATGCGCCAACATTTTCCCGGGATGAACAAATCCCGCAACAGTCTGGAAAAATGGGTCAACCTCGAGATGTTGGAGCTGGGCACCGCCAGAGTGACCCAGGTCTACTCAATTTTAGAAACGGAAAAGCGCTTGGAGAGTGTGCTCAAGTTGCGCTATCGAGATGCGCACGGCGCCGCCGTCACCGTCGGGATCGACGGTTATCCGGAGATTGCCAAGCTGAAGCCGGGGGAGCGATTTGATGCGGTAGCCGGTGCGCGTGCCGAGCTGGAGCGGCTGAGTTACCGATGTTTTCCGGTTTACCGGCCCCTGATGGGGGAATACGAGATGATCCTGCGCGAGCTTATCGTCGGCAAGGTTAAGGACATCAAACCCCGGCTAGCCAAACTCATGGATGTGCGGCTCAAGATGAAGAAGTCGGGTGAGCGCGGCCGTGACTATCTCGACTGGTATTACATCACGCAGTCCGATGTGGTCGATGGGGATTTCACCAAGTACCGGGCGCTGATCAGCGCTTTGGAAAATGAGAAGAAGCGTCCGGGTGCCAACGATTCAACCCAGAGGTATCTCGACCAGATCCAGCAGATGTACGGCGGGGAGGCACCCCAATAGATGTCTACTCGGCCTCGGGCTGATAGATGATGCGGTGGTCCAGGTAGTATTCCTGCAACGCCAGTGCAACGGCATCCGCATATTCATGATAGATGGATTTTTTTTGCACACCATTGATAGGTTTTGTGCCCTCGTAGTTGCCGAGTTGGACGCGATCATGGACTTCCTTGTTGTTCATCACGTAGGGTTCGAGAAAGATAACGGGGCACTGGTAGAGTCGGTTGGCGAGGAGGTTGCGAGCCCAGAGGCCGGGGACGTTCTTGATGCGGACAGCCCTCGAGGTGCCGGAGCTGTATTCGTAAGCGGGAAGCCCGGTGCCTAATCCCAGGGAATGGGCGACATACATGCCGATGGGTTTTTCCTCATCGTGAGTCCGTTGGAGGATTTTGACCAGCATCTCGAAGCGTTCGTCATCGTGCGCGATTTCCTCGCTGGTCAATGCCCCGTGGAGCAGGACGTGGTAATGGTTGTTGGTGGTGAATGACGGGTTCTCAGGGTCGGCCCAGCCCTCGGCATTGTAGTGGAGGCAAAGCACAAGATCAGGGCTGAATGCGAGGTTGACCCGGCGGGCACGCTCGCGGATCTCCCCGGTGCGGTAAAAGAATTTTTTCTGAAAATTGCCGATGGTTTCCTCGTCGAGCTTCCCGAGCGAACGGGCTTTGGCGACCGCGGCGGCACGGTAGAACTCGGGCCGGTGCGGGTTGACCGGTTGGTTGGCACCACGCACCAAGTAGACTTTCGCGCCCAAGGCGATGAGCTTTTTCTTGATCAACTTCCCGGTGGTGAGTGTCATCTCGCCTTCCATGACCGGTTGGTGGTCGCCCATTTGAAACCAGCGCCCCTCGATTTTGGCAAACTCGCCACCGATGTGGCCGGGGTCGATGGCGATGTGCACTCCGGCGAGGGGTTTTTCCTTCGTCCCCGGTGCGAGGTCGCCCGCGCTGCTCCAGTTTCTGTTGGGTGATGCCTCGCTGATGATGTGGGAAAACTTGAGCCGGTAGGTCGCGTCCGGCTTGCGGGTGTCCGTGCGGATGATGGCATGATCGGCATGGACCTGGATATAGCGCTTCCACGCATCGCCCACGGTGTAGACCTCGGTGAGCAAGCGCAGGAAGTCGTCGCGGGTGATGGTTTCCTGCCAGAGGTCGAGCGTGCTCCAGTCGGGGCGGGTGCCGAGGTCGGCCAGCGTGGTATCATGGCCACCCGGCATGGGACGAACCACGCTGGTATCATCTGTCCGAGCGGGATCAGTGGCGGTGGTATCGCCGTCAGCCAGTCTTGCTTGACGGTGCTGGATGAAAATATAGGTCCCCGCTGCGATCAAAAGCATCAGTAGAACGAGAATAATAGAGCGGAGTCTACGGTTGTAATTGGAGGGGACGGGCATGGATGGAAGGGGTGATGGGCTGGAGGAGGATAAGAGTTGGCCGATGCGCTAAGCTGTGATTCACTCGCCGCATGATTCGCATTCTATTTTTGGGAGATATTGTGGGTGAACCGGGACGCAAGGCTGTGATTGGCCGCGTGCCATCATTGAAACGTGAGAAGGAAATCGATTTTATCATCGCGAATGGAGAAAACTCTGCGGCGGGCAGGGGGATCACGCCGAAAATTTCCATCAATTTGTTGCGTTGTGGTATTGCCGTGCTGACCTCAGGAGACCATATATGGGATCAGAAGGAAATAGTCGATTATCTTCCCACGGAACCTCGCCTTTTGCGGCCGATCAATTATCCGGAGGGCACTCCCGGTAATGGTAGTGTTGTCTTGGAAACAGCCAAGGGAAAAATTGCCGTGATCAACGGGCAGGGCAACACCTTTATGAATCCACCCCTGGAGAACCCTTTTACCCGGCTGGAAGACGAGGCACGACGCCTGCGCGAAGATGAGGGGGTCAGGGTGATCTTTGTCGATTTTCACGCCGAGACCACCAGTGAGTCCATCGCCATGGGCTGGCACCTCGACGGCAAGGTGTCCGCGGTCGTGGGCACCCATACCCACGTGCAGACAGCCGATGAGAAAATCCTCCCGGAAGGCACCGCCCATCTGACCGATGCGGGGATGTGCGGCCCGGATGTTTCCGTGTTAGGCCGGAGCGTGGATTCGATCGTGTGGCGGTTCAAAACCGGAATGCCGACCCGCTTTCCGGTTGCCAAAGGTCAGGTGCGGCTGTGTGGCGCAATCGTTGATGTCGACGAGGAAACAGGCAAAGCCGTCGCCATCGAACGATATAATGAGTTGCTCGATCTGGGGGAGTAGCGGCCAAGGGGCTATGTTCTGCTCTGTTTTTTTCTTCCTTCCTTCTAAGTTTTTGAACGAGACGGATGTGTCGGGGGGGACTTTTTCGCAGAAAGGGCCTGCGCTACCGCAGATCATGGTCGCTAGTGGGATAAAGATAATCGCACCAAAATAATGTCTCGGATGCTTTCCCCTGCGACGATCTACAAGCGCCCCGAACTCTTCGAATCCTTTTGGAAATCCTCCGGCATACTCGTCACGTCGCGTTTTGTTGGGCATTCGTTCATTGTAGGCCACTACATGTAGAGTATAGGCCTGACCTGCCCTCAATTAATTCTTGATGTGGAATCGATTTCCGCCTAGTTATCTTCTAGCCCTCCGCATTCAACCGTCAGGGTTCCCCTCGGAATGGCCGCTTCCGCTCGGAATGGCTGCTTCTTACGGGCCAACCCGGTCCGGTCCAGACGGCGGTTTCTGGCGAGCCTCCCCGCCACCCCCCCAATACCCGCAAAGACTAACATGAAAGCCAAACACACACTCCATACCCTCCTCGGGATCGCCAGCGCGTCACTGCTCACCTACGCCTCTGCCGCAGACTATTATTGGGACTCGAACAATGCCACTCCAGGCTTCGGCACCGTCGGTGCCACGTGGTCGGCCTCCACCGCCAGCACTGCGACCGGTGGCTTCACCACCGATGCGACTGGCGCCACCGCGATCGACGCCAATGGCCCCGTCACCACCACCACGAGTGACAATGTCTACTTCGGCACCACATCCGCTGACTATGGCGGCACCCTTACGATCGACGGCACGGTCGATGTGAACTATCTGTTTGATGGCGTAAATGGCAATCCTGCAGGGGTAAACACGCCGACCCTCAACTTCTCGGATGAGGGTACCTACGAACATAGTGTTGTTTTTAACAGCACCATTACCACACTTGGTAGTTCTGGATATGCTGTTTTGATTAGTTCTTCTTATGCTAGTCAAGTCTATAACAGCACCATTTTGGGATCGGGAAGTAATGGGGGAGGCGTTCAGATCGTTGACGCATACAGCAATCAGGTTTACAACAGCACCATAACTTCGACGGTTAATAATGGGGTGTATGTGTTTAGTGGATCTTACAACAACTCAATTTATGCCAACACAATATCTTCGTTTGGCGCTTT
>JBFERY010000083.1:0-10709 GCA_041548785.1 Oceaniferula sp. | reverse complement strand
TGGGGTCAGGAAATTTCGACAAGGTGGCGGACTGCGGAGTGGATCAGGATGTGATCAGGGTTTTCTGAGACCCGTCGTGGTGCGGGGAACATCGGTGCCGGTTGTATGTGCTTTCGATGCAATCACTTAAGCTCCCCAGGCTGTGCCCTTGTGAGTTTTTTCACAAATAGACTTGCACGGCTATGGCCCGCGCGATATAGCCCCGTCCGCCCGATGAAGTATCGGCGCCGTACCCATGCCCCAGCTAATTTCAGTGCGAACGATCATTCCAGCCCTTCTTTTCCTGTTGTCCGGCGCTGCCTGGGCAGGGGGAGAGGCCCACAGCCTGCCGCTCTATGCCGAGCCGATCATCAAGGGGCTGCCGATCACCAACTCGATGCTGATGGTCTGGTTTGCCGCCATTCTCATTATCCTGTTCTGCCGGGTCGCGACCAAGAAGATGCAGCTCGTCCCCGCAGGCCTGCAGAACTTCGCCGAGTGGATCGTCGAAAGCCTCTATAGCTTCCTCGAGGGAATCCTCGGCAAGAACCTTTGCAAACGCACCTTTTGGTTCTTTGCCACCATCTTCCTGATGATTCTCGTCTGCAACTGGTCCGGCCTGATCCCCGCAATGGGAACCGTCGGGCGTGTCTACAGCGACGGTCACTACCTGCCCTTCCTGCGCGGTGCCAATGCCGACCTGAACATGACCGCCGGCATGGCCATCACCTTCGCCCTGCTCTGGGTTTACTGGGCGGTGAGCGAAAACGGCCTCAAGGGATTCCTCGCCCACATCTTCGCGCCCAAGGGGCAGTTCGGCGGCCTGATGAAGATCTTCATGATCATCATCTTCTTTGCGGTCGGCTTGCTGGAGGTCGTTTCCATCCTGATGCGCCCCGTCGCCCTGACCTTCCGTCTCTATGGCAACGTCTTCGCCGGGGAAAACATCCTCGAGTCGATGATGGCCGCAGTGCCACCCTACCTCGCCTGGCTTCCGCCCATGCCGTTTTACTTTCTGGAGCTTCTCGTCGGCTTGATCCAGGCCCTCGTGTTTATGCTCCTGACCGCCGTCTTCCTCAAGCTGATCTGCGATCACGGCGACGAGCACGACGAAGAGCATGCCCACTAGGCGTCTCCAATCACTTTCCCCGATCCGACCATAGGCAACCCGTGGGGGTCGAAGAAAAACAACAACCAACCAAACCAATACCAACACCATGACACTTGAACTTATCGAAATGCTCGCTGCCGAAGGACTTCGCGGAAACATCCACGTCGGACTCGCAGCCCTCGGTGCCGGACTCGGCATCGGCCTCATCGGCTCCAAAGCAGCCGAGGCCACCGGCCGTAACCCAGGCGCCCAAGGCGGTATCCTCACCATCGCCATTATTCTTGCAGCGCTTGTGGAAGGTATCGTGTTCTTCGCGATCTTCCTTGCCAACAACGCCAACTAATTCTTGAGTGCGGGAGTTGCCGGCCGGCGACTCCCGCATTTTTTGCCTCATCCTTCCCCCTTCTCTTTCTTATCTATCCCATACTCCTTTCAGCATGATCGACTCACTCACTATCCTCGCCAGCGCCGCTGTTGAGACTGCCTCGAGCGGGAACGCGATTACCGAGGTCACCGACCCGTTTCACGTTAAGTGGCCCTTCCTCATCGCACAGACGATCAACTTTCTAGTGGTCGCCTTCGTGCTGAAGAAATTTGCTTTCGGCCCGATCCAGAACATGCTGGAGCAACGTCGTAAAAGGATTGCCGAAGGCGAAGACAAGCTGAAACGCATCGAGCAGCAGCTTGCCGACTCCGAGCAACGCACCCAGGAAGCCATCGACAAGGCCAACGCCGACGCCCAGCGCCTCATCACCGAAGCCAAGGAAAGCGCCGCATCCCTCTCCGAGAAAAAAGCCCAGGAAGCCATCGCCTCCGCCCAGCAAATTCTCGCCAAAGCCGAAGAAGCCGCCAAGGCGGAACGCAAGACCATGACCGCCGAACTCAAGAAGGAATTCGGTCGTCTCGTCACCGCCACCACCACCGCCGTCACCGGCAAGGTGCTTACCGAAGCCGACCAGAAACGTATCAACGAAGAGGCGCTCACCAGCGTCGAGGGCTAAGCGCCCGGATCATCGCACACGGATCACCCGCCACTCACCACTCACCATGAAAGTCTCCAAGGATGCCGCCCGCGCCGCCCGCCGGATCTACCGCCTCTGTGCGCCGGAAGGTCGTCTCGATGAGGAGAAAATCCGCACCGCGACCGCCAAGATTGCCGAGGCCAAGCCGCGTGACTACCGTGCCATCCTGCACTCCCTGCTCCGTCTCGTCCGTCTGGATGAAGAGAGCCGCCAGGCACTCGTCATAAGCGCCGCCGATCTGGACACGGCGAGCCGCGTGCGCATCGAGGAAAGCCTCAACAGCCAGTACGGCGGTGGGCTTTCCTTCACTTATCAAATGGACCCCGAACTTCTCGGTGGTGTCCGTATCCGCGTCGGTAACGATGTATGGGACGGCAGCGTCCAGTCCCGCCTCGAACGACTCGCCAACGCATTTTAACGCGGCATCCTAACATCCCGTCGCCCTAGGCGACGCATTTCCTTCCCATACCCATTTCCCATACCCATTTCCCAATCCCCATTTCCCAATCAACCATAACCAGCCATGAGCAGCATCCTCCAGGAACTTGAACAACAAATCGCCGACGTGTCATCGTCGGTGCAGAAAAGCAACGTCGGCACAGTCCGTACAATTGGTGACGGCGTCGCCAAGGTCGAAGGCCTCAGTGACGTGGCACTCAACGAGATGATCGAATTCCCCGGCGGCCTCGTCGGCCTCGCTCTCAACCTTGAGGAAGCCGAAGTCGGTGTCGTTCTTCTCGGCGACTCCCTCCACATTAAGGAAGGCGACGAGTGCAAGACCACGGGCAAACTCCTTTCCGTTCCTGTCGGCGAAGCCATGCTCGGCCGCGTCGTCGATAACCTGGGCCGTCCAGTCGACGGCAAGGGCGAGATCGAAGCCGCCGACCAGTATCCGGTTGAAAAAATCGCTCCCGGCATCATCAAGCGGAAGTCCGTTTCCGTTCCCGTGCAAACCGGGATCATGTCCATCGACGCCATGATTCCCATCGGTCGTGGCCAGCGCGAGCTGATCATCGGTGACCGGTCCACCGGCAAGACCACCATCGCCGTGGACACGATCATCGCCCAGGCCCAGCAGAACAAGGCCGCCGCCGAAGGTCGCCTGAAGGATCACAAACCCCTCTACTGCATCTACGTGGCTGTCGGCCAGAAACGTTCCAACATTGTCCGGACCATGCAGACCCTCGAGGAAGCCGGTGCCATGGAGAATACCTGCATCGTTGCCGCCTCCGCCTCTGACTCCGCCGCAAACCAATACCTCGCACCCTACACCGGTTGTGCGATTGGCGAGTATCTGATGGACCAGGGTAAGGACGTGCTGATCGTGTTCGACGACCTTTCCAAGCACGCGGTGGCCTACCGTCAGGTTTCGCTCATTCTCGGCCGCCCGTCCGGTCGTGAGGCATTCCCCGGCGATGTGTTCTACCTCCACTCCCGCCTTCTCGAGCGCTCCGCGCGTCTTTCCGACGACGCAGGCGGCGGTTCCATGACCGCGCTGCCGATCATTGAGACCCAGGCCGGTGACGTGTCCGCGTACATTCCCACCAACGTGATTTCCATCACCGACGGCCAGATCTTCCTCGAAACCGACCTGTTCTACCAGGGCATCCGCCCTGCGATCTCGGTGGGCCTGTCCGTTTCCCGTGTGGGATCCGCCGCTCAGACCAAGGCGATCAAGAAGGTTTCCGGAACCACCAAGCTCGACCTTGCCCAGTTCCGCGAGATGCAGGCATTCGCCGCCTTCGGCTCCGACCTCGATGAAGCCACCCAGGCGAAAATCGACCGCGGTCAGCGTATTGTCGAGCTCTTCAAGCAGAACCAGTACAGCCCCAAGTCGCTTGAGATCGAGGTCGCTGTCCTCTGGGCCATGCAAAACGGGCACTTCGATGATGTTGATGTCGATCGCATCAAGGAATGCCAGGCCGCCCTCGAAGAATACCTCACCAACCGCAAGGCCGATCTCCTCCAGCTCATCGCTGACGAGAAAGCCCTCACCGACGGTGTCAGCGAAGGCCTCAATCAGGCCCTCGCCGACTTCAAAGCAAGCTGGAAGTAATTCCAGACGGCTCCCCAGAGCCGCACTTCCCTATTCCCTAATCACCCATAACTATTTCCTAACCCGTGGCCAACCTTCGCGACATCCGCCGCCGCATCAAGTCGGTAAAAAGCACCTCGCAAATCACCAAGGCGATGCAGCTCGTTGCTGCCGCCAAGATGAAAAAGGCGCAGAACCAGGCACTTGCAGGCCGCGACTACGCGGACGAGCTCAACAAGGTGCTGGCCAACCTCAAGGCAAACGTCGACGAGGGTGCCCACCCGCTGCTGGAAAAACGCGAAGGTGGCAAGAAACTGATGCTGGTCATCAGCACTGATAAAGGTCTCTGCGGCGGTCTCAATACCAACCTGCTCAAGAAAGTCCGGCAGGAGTCGGACGAGAACACCCACTTTGTCACCGTCGGCCGCAAACTGCGCACCGCCCTGGCCAAGACCGGCGAAACACTGATTGCCGACTGGCAGGTCAGCGATCCCATCAAGTTCTCCGAAGCCCGCCCGATCGCCAAGTTGCTGACCGACAAGTTCCTCAGCGGCGAATACGACAGCGTTTGCGTCGCCTTCACCAACTTCGTCACCACCCTGCGCCAGGACCCCTGGGTCACCCAGATCCTGACGATCGAATCCGATACCCTTGCGGAAAAACGCGCCTACGAGGGCGTCGGCAAGGGCATGATCGAGGAGACCGACCAAGAGGGCGCCCTTGCAAGCGACTACATCTTCGAGCCCAGCCCGGAAGGCGTGCTCGATGCCCTGCTGCCCCTCTACATCAACTTCCAGATCTACCAGATGCTGGTCGAGTCCGTCGCCTCCGAGCACTCCGCCCGGATGGTCGCCATGAAATCCGCCACCGATAACGCGGAGCAAATGGTCAAGGACCTCACCCTCGAATACAACAAAGCCCGTCAGGCCGCCATTACCTCCGAGCTGCTCGAAATCACCACCGCGCAGAAGGCCATGGAGTAATTCCCTGTCGGCTCCCCAGAGCCGCAGACTGCTCCCATTTCCCAATCCCTATTTCCTAATCCCTATTTCCCCAACACTCTCAAACCAACCACCATCCCGACTTATGTCTAACACAGGAATTATCGTTCAAGTCATTGGCGCCGTTATCGACGCCGATTTCTCCAAGGCAGACCAGCTGCCCGCCATCTACAACGCCCTCGAAGTCAGCTATGACCTCTACGGATCAGAGACCAAGCTTGTTCTCGAAGTCCAGCAGCACCTCGGTGACGGTTGGGTTCGTGCCGTCGCCATGAGCACCTCGGATGGCCTCAAGCGTGGTGTCGAGATCACCGATACCGGTGCCCCCATTTCCGTTCCTGTCGGAGCGGGTGTGCTTGGTCGTATTTTCAACGTCACCGGTGATGCCGTTGACGAGCGTGGCCCTGTTTCCCACGAGAAGCGCTACCCCATTCACGCCCCTGCGCCCGCCCTCGTGGATCAAGCGACATCGGCGGAAATCCTGGAGACGGGGATCAAGGTGATCGACCTCATTTGCCCCTTCACCAAGGGCGGCAAAGTGGGTGCCTTCGGGGGTGCCGGTGTCGGCAAAACCGTGGTCATCATGGAACTCATCAACAACATTGCCAAGGGACACGGTGGTTACTCCGTCTTCGCAGGTGTGGGTGAGCGGACCCGTGAAGGAAACGACCTCTACGAGGAAATGTCCGAGGCCGGCGTGATCAACCAGGACGACCTGTCCAAGTCCAAGGTCGCCCTCGTCTACGGCCAGATGAACGAGCCTCCGGGCGCCCGTCTCCGCGTCGCCCTCTCCGCCCTCGCCATGGCCGAATACTTCCGCGACGAGGAAAACCAGGACGTGCTGCTCTTTGTCGACAACGTGTTCCGTTTCTCCCAAGCCGGTTCCGAGGTGTCCGCCCTTCTTGGCCGCACCCCTTCCGCCGTGGGTTACCAGCCGACCCTCGCCGAGGAAATGGCGAACCTCCAGGAGCGGATCACCTCGACCCACAAAGGATCCATCACCTCCTTCCAGGCCGTTTACGTCCCTGCGGATGACCTCACCGACCCCGCACCCGCCAACACCTTCGCCCACCTCGACTCCACCGTCGTGCTGGAGCGCTCACTGGCCGAGCTCGGCATCTACCCGGCCGTGGACCCGCTTTCATCCGTGTCCAACGCGCTCGCTCCCGAGATCGTTGGCGAGGAGCACTACAAGGTCGCCCGTGGCGTCCAGAACGTGCTGCAACGCTACAAGGACCTTCAGGACATCATCGCCATTCTCGGGATGGACGAGCTCTCCGACGAGGACAAGCTCATCGTGTTCCGCGCCCGGAAAATCCAACGTTTCCTCTCCCAGCCGTTCCACGTCGCCGAGATCTTCACCGGCACCAAGGGTGAATACGTCTCGATCGATGACACGGTCAAAGGCTTCGCCGCCATCCTCGACGGCAAACACGACAACGTGCCCGAGTCGAACTTCTACATGAAGGGCGGCCTCGACACCGTCGACCTCGGCTAATTCCGGTTCCTGACTCCCGATTCCTGACACCCGTCCCCTGAAAAGCCATGCTCCAACTCGAAATCGTCACTCCCGAGAAAAAGATCTTCTCTGACACCGTCGATGACGTCTATCTGCCGGGCGCAGAGGGCGAGATGGGTGTGCTGGAAATGCACGCCGCGCTCGTCACCTCCCTCAAGGCAGGTGAACTCCGCTACCGCAAGGATGGAGAGGTTCACGAACTGGCGATCGGTAACGGCTTCGCCGAAGTCACCCCGCACAAAGTCAGCGTGCTCACCGATATGGCCGCAGGTGAGGCCGAGATCGATGAAGCCAGCGTCGAGGCGGCCATCAAGCGTGCCGAGGACGCCATCTCCGGCCTCAAGCACGACCACGATGCCGAGGAGGTTGCCCACCTGCAGGCCATGATCGGCCAGTCGATGGCCAAGCTCAACCTCAAGCGCAAACGCCGCAAGCAGATCTAACCGTAAAAGGGGTTTCCAACCTCTTTGCCCCATCCCACTTACCAACCCCAAGGCGCCCGACGGCCCTTGGGGTTTTTGGTTGGCGGGCTGGTTCTGGTCCCGGGCGTGTTCTAAAAACCCTAAAAAATACTGTGAAAACCCGTGATTCTGTGGTCAAACCCCCACGCCACATCGGCTACCGACCGTTGTCTACCAACCACCGCCCACTGATTCAATGAACGTCTCACTCAACTGGCTTAACGACCACCTCGACCTCTCCTCCATGTCCCTGCAGGCAATTGACGACCTGCTCACCTTTGCCGGTGTCGAGGTCGAGGGGATTTCACAGAAGGGTGTGCCGTCGGACCAAATCGTGGTCGCCCAGGTGAAATCCGCCGAGCCACACCCGGACGCCGACCGCCTGAAAGTCTGCCAGGTGGACGCGGGCGAGGCCGAGCTTCGCCAGATCGTCTGTGGTGCCAGCAACTACAAGGTGGGCGACAAGGTGCCCTGCGCCCTCCCCGGTGCCGATCTCGGTGGCGGCTTTGTCATCAAGGAAGGCAAGCTGCGCGGTGTCGCATCGATGGGCATGCTCTGCGCCGCCGGAGAAATTGGCCTGGTCGATGAGGTCGACGGCCTGATGATCCTGCCCGAGGACATGGAGGTGGGGAAACCCCTGCAGAAAATCTTTGACGCCGACACCATCATCGAAGTCGAGGTCACGCCGAACCGTCCCGACCTGCTGTCGCACACCGGCATGGCCCGCGAGCTATCGGCGCTGGCCGGCCTCGCCCGCAAACCACTCGACCTGCCCGTCGCAGAAACCGTCGCGTGCGAGCATGTCGTCAAGATCTCCGCCGCCGACGCCTGCCCGTTCTATTCCGCGGTGAAAATCTCCGGCGTCACTGTGGCCGATTCGCCCGCGTGGCTGCAAACCAAACTCGAAGCCATCGGCCTGCGCCCGATCAACAACATCGTCGATATCACCAACTACGTCCTGCACGAGCTCGGCCACCCGCTGCACGCGTTTGATGATTCCAAAATCTCCGTCCCCATCGACATCCGCCACGCGACCGAGGGCGAAACATTCAACGCCCTCGACGAGGTTGAATACACCCTGACACCCGAGGATGTCGTGATCTCGGATGCCAGCGGCGCGGCGCTTGCCCTCGGCGGCGTCATGGGGGGGATTGACAGCGGCGTCACCGCGGCCACCACCGACATCATCCTCGAGTCCGCTTACTTCACGCCTTCTGGCATACGGCGCACATCGCGCCGACTCAACCTCAGCTCGGACTCGTCGTACCGCTTCGAGCGTGGCACCGACCCCCAGGCGGTTCTCGCCGCCTCTGCCTTCGCGGCCCGACTGATCACCGAAATTGCCGGAGGCAGTATCGAAAACGAAACCTGCACCGCCGGAAATGCTCCTCAGCTCAACAGTGACGTTGCCCTTGATCCCGTCAAGCTGGACCAGCTCATGGGCGGCTCCATCTCGCTCGAAAATGCCCAGGATATCCTCACCCGGCTCGGGCTGGAAAAACTTGATGGCGACCTCTGGCGTGTGCCGAGCTACCGGCTCGACCTGCACCGCCACATCGACCTCGTCGAGGAAATCGCCCGTGTGCACGGGCTCGAAAATGTGCCGTCGCGCTTCACGGGGACCTACGTCCATGAAAGCGACGTCGATACCGCATATGACTACCAGATGGGCCTGCGTAGGTCGCTGGCCGCACTCGGCTTCCACGAGACCCAGACGATCAAACTCATTGCCGAGACCTCCCCAGACGCGACCGTCGCCCAGATGGACACCGCCCTGCCGCTGCGTCCGCTGCAGGACGGCGATGTCATCCGTGTCGCCCTGCCCCTGAGCGAGGACCACGCCATCATGCGTCCGTCGCTGACGCCCGGCCTCGTCGCCACCGCCGCACGCAATATCCGCCAAGGTGCCAAGTCGCTGCTCTTCTTCGAGCTCGGCAGGCAGTTCCGCAACGTCGGCGGGGGTAAGGCGAAAGATCTTGAAGCCGACTCTCTCGCGATGTTGTTAGGTGGCGAAAACAAGCCGCAGACGTGGTCTAACAAGTCATCCGCGATTGACGCCTTCGATGTGAAAGCCACCATCGCGGCGCTGTTGCCGAACCGGGAGATCCAGTTCACGCGTCGCGACCGCGACGGGTTCATCATCGCCGCCGATGTCCAGTGTGACGGCAAACCGATCGGTGTCTTTGCCCAGCTCAGTCCCGGCAAATGCCGCGAGCTTGGCAGCGACAGTCCGATCTACCTTGTGGAACTCGACGTGAAAAAGTGCCAGCAGCTCGGCACGGTAGGCGTCCAGGTCGACGAGCTGCCCCAATTCCCCGGCTCAAGCCGTGATGCCGCCATGCTGGCCCCGGTGGAACTGCCCAATGCGGACATCGAGAAGGTCATCAAGAAGCACAACGAGATGCTGCTGGTTTCCTCCACCTGTTTTGACCTGTTTAGGGATACCTCCGGCGAGAAGCTTCCTGCCGATAAAAAATCCATCGCCTACACCTTCCACTACCGGTCACCGGAGCGCACGTTAAAGGCGAAGGAGGTCGACCAGGCCCACCAGAAGCTACTCGACCAGCTGGCCAAGGCGCTGCCGATCACTTACCGCTAGATCATGAGCCATCCGTCATGAGCCCTCCGGAAAACCCCTATTCGCCGCCAGCAACGGCGATGGCTCCGGCGCAGGTGCCCGTCCGGGAATTGCCCGAGGACATCCTCAAGAAAATCAAGGGAGGCGGGATCGCGGCCGTGGTTATCGGTATCATGAGCCTGGTCTACGTGATCCTCGTTTTGCAAGTGGATGGATTCCTGCTGACCTGGGCCCTTGCCGGCGTGGTGTTCAGTTTTCTGATGGCGGTCGGGATCTTTGTAAAAAGCCGGACTTGCGCGGTGCTCATGTTTCTTTTCTTCATGGCGAAACAAACCATCATCGTGGTGCTCGAGGGCACTCCCTCCGTGATGTGGGTCGCTGCCATGCTGCTTGCCGTTTGCCTTTTCCAGGCCATTCAAGGCACGTTCCGCTACCATAGCTGGAAAAACAGCAGGGAAAAAGGTGCTGCGGTGTAGGCCCTCCTGGTGTAGGCCCTCCTCCTGCCATCGGCCGGTTGACAGCAGGCTTATCCGGTTCGATTGGGCAGGTTTATCATTACATAAATTGCGATGAAATGCGTCGATTTGCAGAAAAACACGGCCTTATGATATAGAAAAATGAATTATCTGCACCCCGTAACCCCTTAAAAACCTGTTAATTATAGAAAAAAACACATTAAGTGACCGAAAGTTATTTACTTTTACAGATAATCGCGCTAATTTGGCCCAGGCAAGCGACACTCCCCCGGAGTTGAGCCTGTCAGACAAGGCAAAGGACGAAACCACCCTCCCCGCAGAAGCTGCTCTCTTGGCAACCGACGCACCCCCCCACGATCGGTTGACATCCCTAGCTACCAACCACTAAGGATACCAAGAGAACACAGTTGCAAGCTTTTCTCGAAAACCCCTAGCCCCGAATAATAACCCCAACCCGATGACGGACTGTTTTCCCCCAAGAAAACGGCACCCCATAACCCCCACGCCCTAAAAAACCCAAAAAAATT
>JBFERY010000082.1:0-10759 GCA_041548785.1 Oceaniferula sp. | reverse complement strand
TGGGTGACGATACCGAGGCCGATACGGGAGGCTTGCTGCAAGAACGGGAGGTGCACATAGGCAACGTTCTCATCCTGCGGTGAGTCCGATGAGATAATACCCGCAACGTAGACATTCACCCCGACCGCTTCGAACTGGTCGCCGGCCTTCAAGCCGCGCCGCCGAGCGAAGTGACTGCCGACGAGCGCGGCGTCGCTGCGCTTGGTAAACGCATCATACGAGCCATCGACCACGGTCAGCTCCGGGTTGTATTGCCTGAGGGCCTCGGGCGGCACCCCGCGAAAGGTGATCACATCCAGTGACGCGCCGCAGTTGTTGACGCTGATCTGGATCGGGATGACCTCGCGCACCCCCGGGATGCGCTCGATCGTCGGCAAGTAGTGCTCGGGCAGGCGCGAGGTCATCGGGCAGAAACGATTCTCCCGGTAAACGACCAGGGTGGTGTCGTCCGCACTGATTTGGGTCGCCTTGGCCAGCGACCCTTGCATCGTCTCCACCGAGGCATAGAGGAACATCCCGGCCGCCACACCAAGGATGGTCAGCAGCGACCGAAGCCGGTGCCGGGTGAGGTTTTTAAGCGCGAGTGAGATGAGTTTCATAGGGATGGGTTTTAAGACCTGGTTTTTTTACCGTGAAAGAAGACTTGGATTGGGTGCTTGGCTTGATTACTCGGATTGGGGACTTCGTCATTCCCAGACTTGGGTTGCCGAGGGACAGGAGTGTCCCTCCTCCCTAACCATTCGGCCCGCGAAGCGGGGGGATGTAGGGAGCGTGGACACTCCTGTCCACTGCGGAGGATAGGTGAAGTAGCCAGTCTTTCTTATTGGGTATTTCGTCATCTAATGGTGTTTGGCTTGTTCGGGCTACCTGCTACACGCTGCTTGCCGCGGCGGTTGCCAACGCGCCCTGTTCGATCAGCTTGCCTTTCTCCAGATGCAGCGTCCGGTGCGCGGCTTCGGCGGCCTTGGGGTCGTGGGTGACCATGACAATGGTTTTCCCGTGGTCGTTGGCGAGCGTTTGAAGAAGGTTGAGGATGGCGTCGGCCGATTCCCGGTCGAGATCACCCGTAGGCTCGTCCGCGACTAACAAGTTCGGGTCGTGCACGATCGCCCGGGCAATGGCAACCCTCTGCTCCTGCCCCCCGGAAAGCTCGGACGGGCGGTGGTGGGCCCGGTCAACCAAGTCGACAAGCTCGAGTGCGGCGTTGACCTTTTCACGCCGCTGCGACCTCGAGAGCTTGCCCAGCAGCAGGGGAAGCTCGATGTTCTCGAAGGCGGACAGAATGGGCACGAGATGGTAGAGTTGGAAAATATACCCCACATGGGAGGCCCGCCAGTGGGTGAGTTCGGCGCGTGAGAGCTTGGCGATGTCGCGTCCGTCGACCACGAGTTCGCCCATCGTCGGAGAGTCGATCCCGGCGACGAGGTTGAGCAGGGTGGTTTTCCCTGACCCGGACGGCCCCATGAGGGCGAGGAACTCACCGCGCGGCACGTCCAGAGACAGGTTTTCCAAAGGGGTGACAGAGGTCTTACCCTTGGTGTAGGATTTCGTCAGCGAGTGGATGGAGATGAATGACATGTTAGTTGCGTGTTTGTGGAGTTGCTTTCACCCGGATGCCGTCTTTGAGGTCGGCGTGGGGCGGGAGGATGACTTGCTCGCCTGATTTCAGGCCATCGAGGACGCGGCGGTGATTTTCCCGGCTGTCGTTACCCAGTTGCACAGGCCGCAGTTCTGCCGTGTTTTCCGGTGAGACCACCCAGACCGATGATTCGTTGACCAGCGCCGATTCCGGCACGTAGAGTGCGAGCCGTTGCGACCCCGGTGGCGCCGCATTGCCGCGGGACGACGTCGGTGATCCCGAGTCGTAGAACCTTGCCCGGAGAAGCATCTCAGGCCGGAGCCGGTGATCGGGGTTTCGAATGGTGACTTTGGCTTGTAGGGTGTTGCGCTGCAGGTCAGCCTCGCCGCTGATACGCGTGACTTCGCCCTTGAACACGACATCGGGAAGAAGATCGGAAACAAGCTCGACCACTTGCCCGGTCCGCAGTCCGGCCGCCTCGGTGAGCGGCACATCGATACGGGCTTGCAGATGATCGGGGTCATAGAGCTCCACGATCACGGCGGACATGGGATCGTCCATATCGAGCATGCGTTTCTTTCCCGGGGCGGCATGGAGCCCTAGGACGACGCCCGCCATCGGAGCCGTAATCCGGGTGCGGGTCAGCGCCAGCTGGGCGCGGTCACGGGCGGTTTCCAATTCACCCACCATGGCAATCATCGCGAGGCGTTCGAGCTCAATCTGCTCAAGCCGTGCCCGTAGCCGCGGGATATCCGTTTCCGCTTCGGCCACCCGTGCCGCTTTCTGTTCCTTGGCCAGGCGGGCTTGCACCACCTGCTGCCTGGGAACGGCACCGTCCGGGACACTTTCCAACCGGGCCAGGTGATCCGCGGACTCGGCGAGGCCCGCCTTGAGCGAGTCGATTTTCCTCTGCGCCGCGACCAGTTCGGCATTGGTAATGTCCGAGCCAGAGCAGTGGGCTGAAATACGCGCCTTGAGCGTGGTAATCTTCTGCCCGGCCTCACGCAGGTCCAATTGTGCATCGTCATCAATGAGGGTGGCGAGCAGCTCATCCTTTTTGACGGTTTGCCCCTCGAGCACATACACCTTGTCGATCACACCATTGATCAGCGTCGGCACGTGGGTGATGTAGGGGTCGGGCTCGACCCAACCTGAAGCCTGAAACAGCAGCCGGCGCTGGGCTCCCTCGGACGGGGTCACATCGGTCGGCGCGTCGCCCCCGTCGCCCTCGTCACCCAAGCGGAGGGTGACTACCGGAGCCGTTTTGACATCGACGGCAGGGAGCAACCGCTTTCCGAAGAGCAAGGCGATAATGGCAAGGAATCCAATGAGCAGAGCCACCGGCCGCAGCCAGGCAAGCGACCGCCTACGGGGCACTGTCGCCCCTGTCTGATGAGCTGATGTTAGTTGGTCGAGAGACATGATGATTTTTGTTTTGAAGTCGGGAAGTCTTGAAGTCGTGGTGGAAAAAAGGGGGGGGCTTCGCTGAAGCTCGGGGTACAGACAAGCTTCAGCACACCAAAGAGTTTGGCTCGAAGCTAACGAGGGTCGTGGGCAAAATCCTGGGAAGGAAACCAAACCAGAGGCCACGGGGAACAAAAAAATCAAAGCCTCAGCGCAGAAAGCCTGAGGTAGAGAGGCAGGTCATCGCCGATCATGCCTGGCGGCGGACCACTGCGAATCGATACCGGGGTGTCGATTAAAACAACGGGGAACTGTTCAGCATCCGGTGCGAACGAAGCGGGCAGGGGAACCCAGGAATTGTTGTCCGTAGGGATATTGTCCGACCCCTGCCAGACAAATTCCCCGACATCGACATTCAAGTGTTTCTTGCAATCGTCACAAGGGGCGGGATCCTTGGGCGAGGGTGCTTCCTGAAGCCTATTGGCGCAGGCTTCGTCACAACAATTCGGGCAGGAGGGAGTGGAGGTTTCCGAAGCCGCAGCAGGCGTGGCCTGTTCCACCTGACAACTACAGTCGCCCGTAAAGTAGGAATCAAGACACAAACAGTATCCCAGTACGGGATGCTTCAGGATGATCAGCAGAGCCATCATCAACAAAAACACCATCGCTGTAAATTGACGAAGCATATGTCCTAACCAGATCCGCATCCTAGTGCTATTCCACAAAAGGTCAAACCGAAAGAGCCGGTGTTGATCGCCCTGGGTGTTGGTGGACACCTGCGTTAAGGCTCTCGAAGGCAGCAACATCTGCGGATTCCAGAAAATCGCCCTGTTCATAAACACCCGCTGCGAAGAATCTCCTTGGCACGGCGGGGATGGGGGCTAAATTCGAATCCAACTTGAATCCCAGCGACTCCGCTGTTTTTAACTCTCTTTAACTCTTCCAGAGAGCCTTTGACCGGATTCCTCGTTTCAACCAGCCCGTCTTGCGTCCAACCCAGAATCCGTTCCGGAACCTTGATCTAAAACCTCGTATTGCGCCAAAGCACAAAGTGCGGTGACAGAACTCCTGACCGCTCCCGACCCCCATTCACTTATGAAACGACGTGACTTCCTCAAGCTGGGATCCAGCTCGGCCTTTGCCTGCGGATTTCAACCGGTATTCGCCGGTTCCGACAACACCCATTCGCCGGAGGCACTCTATGCGCGCTTCGTCCCCAAGGACAAAGGGCTCCCCCGGCCCTGGCTGGATTCGCTCACCACCCGCGGGCACGCATTGGACGCCGGGATCGCGGCGTCCAAGAAGGACGGCCATCTGGACGTCATCGGGATGACGGCGGGCGGGATCGCCTGCGGCACGGTCTACCTCTCGGGTGATGGCCGCCTGTGGGTCTGGGACATTTTCAACCAGCACCACGAGGGAGTAGTCCCCAACGAGGGTACCAAAATTCCCGCCGGCTTGGAATCCATCGAGAACCTCAGAAACCTGCGGGAACGCGACGGGGCGAACTTCCTCTCCCCTCCGAGTGCCGACACCCACACCAACGGCGTCGTGCAGGGGTTTCGGCTTGAGGTGGAGGGCGAGAAGCCGAAGACGATGGATGCCAAAGGTTGGGCGCAGGTGGAGTTCGAAGGCCGCTGGCCACTCGGAACCGTCCACTTCCGCGACTCCGCGTTCCCGGTTGAGGCTCGGCTGGAGGCCTTCAGCCCCTTTATCCCGCTCCAGCTCGCGGACTCCTCGCTGCCGCTCACGGTGCTGGATTACACCCTGGAAAATACCACCGACAAGGCGGTCAAGCTCAAGTTCACCGGCACCTTGAACAACCAGCTCGGCGAGTTCTCGCGGAGCCAGCGGTTTCGCGCTACCCGGCTCGCCAAGGGCGCCGGTTGGAAGGGCTTGGTGCATGAGCTCCGCAAGGACGCCCCCGGGGCCGACATCGCTCCGCGCGAGGACCGGATTCTTTTCGACTTCGAGAAGGGATACGATGACTGGAAGGTGACAGGCGAGGCCTTCGGCAAACAGCCGGCCCGGACCGGGGACCTCCCGGACTACATGGGCGACCTCGGAGCCAGGGGCAAAGGACACGTGAACTCACATGCCTCCGCCCCCGGAGATTCGATCGCCAAGAAGGACGCCGCCATCGGCCGCCTCCTGTCACCGGAGTTTCTGATCGACCGCATTTTCCTCTGCTACCTCGTCGGCGGCGGGAGAAACCGCAAGTCCACCGCCGTGCGGCTCGTGATCGACGACAAGACGATCATCACCCGATCCGGACGCAACGCCAATGCCATGTACCAGATGGTCATCGATGTTTCACGCCACCAGGGAAAGAAGGCGCGTATCGAAATCCTCGACCAAGCGACCGGGAAATGGGGAAATATCGCCGCCGACCATTTCATTCTAACCGACCGTCGGCCGGACGCCGGCCCCTTGGAAAACCAGCTCGATTTCGGATCGATGACGCTCGCCGCCGTGGGTGATGGAAACGGGGTGACGATCGACGAGGCCGGCGCGGTAACGGTGGAACTCACCCTTGCCCCCGGCGAGAAACGCAGCCTCCGGTTCGCCATCGCCTGGCACCTGCCGAACCTCCACCCGGCACACGGCTGTGGAAATCGCCAACGTCACTACGCGGCACGCTTCCCTGATGCTGCCGCCGTGGTCAGCCACTTCGCGAAGAACCAAGACCGACTCTGCCAAGAAACGAGAAACTGGGTTGCCACTTGGAACGACTCGACCCTCCCGCAGTGGCTGCTCGACCGCAGCATCCTCACCGCCAACACCCTGCAGACCCAGAACTGCCTGATCTTCGAGGACGGGCGTTTCTGGGCCTGGGAGGGAGTCGGCTGCTGTCCCGGAACCTGCGGGCACGTCTGGCAGTATGCCCAAGGTCACGCCCGCCTTTTCCCCGAGATCGAACGCAACCTGCGGGAGACCACCGACTTCAAACTCGCCCTGCAGCCCAACGGCGAGGTCTTCTTCCGCGGCACCAACAACCGGATGTCGGCCACCGACGCGCAGTGCTCCTACGTCCTGCGGGTACTGCGCGACCACCAGCTCAGCGACGACCCCGGCTACCTCGACCGGGTCTGGCCAGCCACCAAGAAGGCCCTCGATTTCCTCATCGCCTTCGACGCCGCCGACAAGCGCGGCGGGCTCGACGGACTGCTCGACGGCCGCCAGCACAACACGCTCGACGCCGAGTGGTATGGCAAGGTCCACGTCCTGTGCTCGATGTACCTCGCGGCTTTGCGCGCCGGGGAGGAACTCGCGAAACGCCGCAAGGACAACGGTTATGCCAAGCGCTGCGCGGAGGTCTTCGCCATGGGCAGCAAGAAGATCGCCACCCTCTTCAACGGCGAGTTCTACGAGCAGAACGAGGACCCCGAGCACCTCAAGGCCATCGGCGTCGGCAAGGGATGCTACATCGATCAGGTCATGGGGCAGTTCTGGGCGAACCAGACCGGCCTCGGCCGACTCTACAATGCCGCACACCAGAAGGCCGCCCTGCGGGCGCTGTGGAGATATAACTTCGTCCCGGAATACGGTCGCTTCCGCGAGGCCTTCAAGCAGGGCCGCCACTACGCGATCCGCGGCGACTCCGGCCTCCTGATGTGCAGTTGGCCGAAGGGCGGGCTGCGCGACGATTTCAAGAAGCACTGGCAGTATGCGTATTTCAACGAGTTCATGACCGGATTCGAATACCAGGCCGCCGCCCACATGGTCGCGGAACGCGATCCGGATCTCGTCGAGAAAGGTCTCGCCATCGCCCGCTCGATCCACGACCGCTACTCGCAGCAGCGCGGACGCAATCCCTACAACGAGATCGAGTGCTCCGACCACTACGCGCGCGCCGGTTCATCCTTCGGGGTCTTCCTCGCGGCGTGCGGGTTCCACTTTGATCAGGAACTCGGACTGCTGCGCTTCGACCCGGTGGTGAAAGGCGACTCCTTCAAGGCGCCCTTCCTTGCCAGCGACGGCTGGGGCACCTTCGAACGGGAGAACGACACCGCCCGCCTCACCTTGAAACACGGCACCCTGCGCCTCGACCGCTTGGAGGTAGGATCCCGCACCCCCGCCACACTCATCCTCAACGGAAAACCAGCAAAACTGCCCGGCCTCCAGCTCAAGGCCGGAGATATCCTTGAGGGCCGTCTCACGGTTGCGGCAGAAACCCGCTGACCAGCGCACCCCTGGGCTTGCAGCCCCTCCGAACACCTTACCCCAAAAGCAAATTTCTAGCAGTTAACTCATGTCAAACCATTATGAAAACACCTCATCTGACACTGATTCTAACAATCGGGCTCATTTCTGCGGCCAAGGCGGAAAATAATTTTGGCCAGGACGCCGCATTTTTGGCTAAACACAGTGACGCACGCATGCTGAGCAATGGTAATGCCCGGATCATCGTCGTCCCCCAGTGGCAGGGTCGGGTCATGACATCTACGGCTGCCGGATCAAATGGCGACTCCTATGGTTGGATCAATTACGAGGTTGTAAAAAAAGGAATCGTTCCCGAAGAAAAGCGCGAGGGACTGGAGAAACACATCTACATCTTTGGTGGTGAAGAACGTCTCTGGCTCGGGCCCGAGGGCGGACAGTACGCGATCTTCTTCAAGCCAGGTGAAAAAGATTATACCTTTGCCCATTGGAAAACTCCCGCGCTGATCGATACCGAGGCATTTGATGTCACCTCATCAAGCGAAAGTAAAATTTCAATGAGCAAAGAGACCGCACTCACCAATAACTCGGGTGCTCAATTTAAAATCCGTCTCGACCGCACCGTGGAGGTCCTCGGCAAGGAGGATTTTGTTGGGAAGATAGGTGTAGCTATCCCCGATGGGGTCAAGAGTGTAGCTTTCGAAACCACCAACGTGCTCACTAACAAAGGAGACAATACGTGGAACAAAGACGGCGGCATGCTGTCCATCTGGATGCTCGGCATGCTGAAACACGGCCCCGCTACCAACGTGGTGATCCCTCTGAAACCGGGTAAACATCAAGCGGTGAATACCGACTACTTCGGTGAAGTCGGCCCGAATCGCCTGAAGGTGAAAGGTGAACTTCTCTTTTTTAAAGCCGATGGGAAATTCCGATCGAAAATCGGCATCCCCCCTGAACGATGTAAGGACTACTGCGGCAGCTATGATCCGGGGAGAAAGACATTGACTATCGTGCAGTATAACTTGCCAAAGGATGCCGCCAGCCTGCCCTACGTGCGCTCCCAGTGGAAGAAGCATGAAAACCCCTATGACGGCGATGTGATTAACGCCTACAACGACGGATCACCCGAGCCCGGAGCCAAACCTCTCGGACCGTTTTATGAAATCGAAACCTCATCCCCAGCCCTCCCACTCAAACCAGGTGAGTCGATCACCCACATCCAACGGACCATCCATTTCCAAGGTGAAGAAGCAAAACTGGATGCTCTATCGATGAAATTCTTTGGAATCAAAGTAGCCGAAATCACCAAGGGGCTGGAGTAATACCACTTGGCAAGGCGCAAGGAAGGAGCGTAGCGGGCTATGTGACAACCATGCAACGGCGGGTGAAGATGAAATACCCTGGGCGGAGATGTTGCCTGTCAATCGGCCTGGTGTTGGTGGACAGGGGAGGGGGACTGGATTTTCAACACTTAAAACTCGTCGGTTCAGACGTCGATTGATTGATCCTGGATTTCGCATTTTTCGCGTCAAACGGTTCGCCGCAGTAAATGCAGCGGTAATGCCCCCGGCAGAGGATGGAGGCGGATAATCCCATACGATAACTGACACCTAACGCAGGTTTGGCATTCCGATGTTTCTGACATCGTTTTTTCGAAAGCACTGGCACCATGCACAAGGGACATTTAACCGATGCGCTTTTCACGGCGAACATGCAAAACGAGATGAGCCATAGTCCACTCACACCTAATCCGAAATACGTCCATCGTTGGTCGCCTAGAAAAACCCCATATGCCGTCAGCAAGATTCCTGCCAGTAGTAGTAAGAGGTTAACGACAAAATGGATAGCACCTAACTTGAGACTCCATAATGTCCGGGTGGATCGATGTTGATGCATTATATCATTCCTTTCCCGGTTGCATTGCAGTTCACGGCATGGCGCACAAGCTTGTCTCGACGCATGATGAGCAGCATCATTCCCGCGGCACCAAAGAACCACTGCGTGGCTTCCGGCACAGGGACCATCATACTCGTCTGATTCTCAGACTCACGCAACGTTACCGAGAGGTGACAACCGGGATCCTCTTGCAAATCAGCGTGAGAAATACCGAGCCAATGAATGGCCGCTTCGTCATCCGGTTCAGCTGACTCCGTGACAAAAAAGCCAAGCTCGTCTGGATTGGAATACAATTTTGCCGCATTCCGCCCGTAAGAAGCAGGCGATTGTAATCCTGACGCGCTGTCACCAATGGCTACAACAACGGCCTGAATCGTAGCGGGGATCAACCAGAGGCCAAAACCGCAGAGGGCCAAGGTTGTTTTTAGCTTACACACGTCTGCTTATTGTGCGTCCGCGCCACTTAGTAAAGAAGCAAGTAATAATCTCCGTGTCATATTATCATGCGGCCTGTTAGCACGGCATGCGCAGCCCGTCAAACGCGCGGGGCGGGCGACAGCAACCAGCCGGACGCAGCGCACGCAACCACGCAACCACGCATTACATGCATTGTGCGAAGTTGGCAGTGAGGTTCGCGGGATGCACCGCAGAATGGTGCTTTGAGGGCCTGTGTTGGCGGTATTCGGCATTCGATGGCTGCGTGCCCGTGGATATGGCTTTCATGCGCACAGCCACGGATGTTGTTCCGAAAGAGCCGTATGATGTTCTCCTCCAGAGAACGGCTTGGTGGTCGGGCATGACCTGGCGAACGGATGGGATCCGTCCGCCAGGCTGGGATGAGATTCGCCGCTGGCGCAATGGATGCGTGGTTCCCATCGGGCTGGGCGTGCACCGCCCTTGCCTCGTTCTTGGCCTCGTTCTTGGTGGCCCCGCCTGCTGACTGCCGCTACTTCACCAGCTTCTCGATGAGCTGGTTCATCCGGGATGACATCTCGTGGGCGTTTTCCAGGAGTCCGGCGGCGAGCAGTGCGTTGTCAGCGAGTTGCTGTGCGACCAGTTTGGCGGTGTCGGGATCACTGTCGATGAGTTTGGACAGGCCGTGCATGACGTTGTGGCGTGTGTTGATTTCCAGTGTGGCTTTCACCGCGGGCATGTCCTGGCCCATGGCCTGCATCATGGCGCGCATTTGCGCATTGGGTGCTTCCTTGGGTGTGAGCGCGGCAACCGGGCTGTTGACGAGACGGCCGGACGACTCGACATAGCCGATGCGTTCCGACAGCTCGTCCTCGAGGAATTTGATGAGCTTTTTGCTGTCTTTTTTACTGAGTTCCTTGCCCTCGGCGGCGACGTCCTCGAGGTCGATCTCGGCGCGGTCGGCCGAGACGAGTTTTTTGCCTTTGAACTCGGGCAGTGCCTCCATGACGTATTGGTCGACGGCTTCGGTGAAAAAGCAGACCTCGAGTCCCCTTGCCTTGAAGGCCTCGAGGTAGGGACCGTTTTCGATGGCGTCGCGTGACGGCCCGGTCAGGTAGTAGATGTTCTCCTGGTCGTCCTTGGCGCGCTCGATGTATTGTGCGAAGTTGGTAAGCGTCCCCTTGTCCTCGAGCGAGCTTTCAAAGCGGAGCAATCCGGCGAGTTGCTCCTGGTGCTCGTAGCTGGTGGCGATGCCCTCCTTGAGGAATCGGCTGAATTTCTGGTAGAACTCGAGGTATTTCT
>JBFERY010000081.1:0-11253 GCA_041548785.1 Oceaniferula sp. | reverse complement strand
TCCAGGCGTCGAGGATGGCGCCCTGGGTCATGGACTGCATCCAGAGGCGTTTGACGGGTTTGTCGATTTTTCCGAGCTCGAGGATATAGCGGAAGATGAGTTCGCCCTCGCGGCCCGCATCACAGGCATTGACGATGGTGCTGATGTCTTTACGGCGTGCGAGGCGGAGCACCTGCTTGAGCCGGGTCTCGGACTGTTCGATCGGCTGGAGTTCGAAGGTTTTGGGGATGGCGGGCAGAACATCGAAGTTCCACGGCAGGTTGCGGGCCTTACCATTCTTGCCGATCGGGCCCTGAGGCATTTTTAATTCGACCAGGTGACCGACGGCTGAGGTGATCACGAAGCCGTCGTTTTCGAAGTATACATCGCGCCCTTTGCCCTTTTTTTCGAACTTGCCGACTTCGGGTGCTTTGGCGAGAGCACTGGCGAGATCGGTGGCGACAGAGGGTTTTTCTGCGATGATGAGGGTCTTCGGCATGGAAGGGGGACTACGCGTGGAAGCCTCACTTGGAAAGGCAAATATTTGCGGAAGCGTGATTTCCTCCCCTTTTCCTACTACGTAGGAAGTGTGGAAAAAGAAAAATTCCGGTGTTGCTTGGCGGCTATTGACGGCTTATTCCGCCGGCTCATGGAGAGGGGTCCAGATCGGCTTGTCTGGCGTGGCGGGCCTGCGGAAGGCGCGTGCGTCCCAGCCGCGTGCCGCGGGCTTACGGGGGGTGTCCGTGTTGTTTTCAGCCGTGTCTGTCTGGATATCGAGGTTGACGCTGAGGCTGCACTGACAGAGGGGGCAATGGCCGCTGCCTTTTTTTGCGCCCATGGTGAGCACGCCGCCGCAATGGGGGCAGGGGAAGCTTAGTTTGTAGGCGGGTGGCAGCATATCCGCCCGGAAAGGTGCCACAGCCAGATATTGAAGCAAGATTAAATTTAAGGGCTTGCTGATTACTTGGCCGGGTTTTCGCATATTGTGCCGGGTCAGCGGCGTGTCGCTTTGTACACTTTGTGCGGGCCGCTGCGTTGCTGCATGGGTTCGGGGTCGACGTTGAACCAGGAGCTTTTTTGGGCGCGTTGTTTATTATAGGGTGGGGCAAAAATATCGACCAACTGGGTGAGGTGGTTGGCCTGGAGTCGGTGGATGTTGCGTTTCTTTGATGTCAGTGTGGACACCTGTCCCTGGGTCAGGGTGGCGTGTCCCGTTTCTGCGAGCAGGACATTGTTCCCGGATGGGTTTTCGATCAGGTCGTAGTTCCAGACATCGATGTTGCCGGTGGCGCAGAGGATGACGCCGGTCATGTCCGGGTGGTCGTGGTGGTTGATTTGCTCGTTTTGCTCGAACTGGAGGAGGTTGACCTGGAAGTCGAGCTGCTTTTCGAGGTCGTAGAAGTCGACGCGGCGATTGCCGAGGCCGCTTTTTGATTTTTCGAAGGCCTTGGCGAGTGCGGGGTCCTTGAGGTTGAGTCGGCTGGCGAGGGCGGCGGCTTTTTTGACATAGGCGGTCTGATTCCAGTGGTCGAGATGCTGTTGGGCCGTCTCCCTTTCGACCGCGGTGAGGAAGGCGTCCCAGTTGATCGGGCCGTTTTCAGGGATGCGTCCGTCCTTGGCATTGGCACGTGTTGCGAATGCGGTGATGCCGGGCAGGGCCAGTGCGAGGCCGAGGAAGCCGGGGATGGAGGTCCGGATGAAGTGGCGGCGGTTGTAGTCGTCCATGTCGGGGTGAGGGTAACAGGGCAAATCCCGAGGGCAACAGGGGAGCGGGCGGAGTTACGACATCTCCACCCAGAGGGATTTCAGGTAATTCTCCCCCGAATATTCCTCCGGCATGGTGAGTGGGGTGACCTTGGTGCCGGGCGCACCCTGCCGGACCATGCGGGTGAAATCGCGCGGGTCGAGTTTGCGGCAGTTGGTGCAGCAAAGGATCCAGCCGCCGGGGGCGAGGCAGGCGTGGGCGAGGGCGACGAGGCGGTGGTAGTCTTTTTCGACCCGGAAGACCTTACCCTTGTCGTCGCGGGAGAAGGTCGGGGGGTCGAGGACGATGCCGTCGAAGGTCCTGCCCTGGCGGGCGAAACGTTTCAGCCAGTGGAAGGTATCGCCTTTGCAGAAGTAGTGGTCGGTAGGGTCGAGGGCGTTGGCGAGGAAGTTGTCCCTGGCCCAGTCGAGGTAGACCTGGGAGAGGTCGAGGGTGGTGGTGGTGGCGCCGCCGAGGGCGGCGCAGACGGAAAAGGCGCCGGTGTAGGCGAAGGTGTTGAGCAGGGTTTTGCCGGGAGGGGAATGCTCGCGCACGCGCTGCCGGTTCAGTCGCTGGTCGAGGAAGATGCCCTGCGAGTATCCGGCTTGGAAGCTGATTTGGTAGTTCACGCCGTTTTCGGTGGCGATGAACGGGCCGTCTTGCGGCGGACCGGCGATGTGGACCGGGTTGTCCTTTTCGTGTTGGTCGAGCTGTTTCCAGTAGCTTGTTTGTCCTTGCCGTCCTTGTGATTCGAGCCAGGCGCGGACATCGGGGTCGAGGGTATGGCTGCGGGTGGAAACGAGCCAGCGGCTGGCGTAGGTATCGAGAAATAGCCCGGGCAGGCCGTCACCTTCGCCGTCGACCAGCCTGAGGGCGTTGGTTTTCGGGTTCAGCAGGGGGGCGCGCCGGTTGATAGCCGTCTCGAGTTTATGCCTGATCACGGGGTTGCAATCTCATGATCTGCTCTTATCATCCAGTGCGAAATGTCCGATATTCAATCATCTCTCGAGAGTGCAGTGGCCGCGGGCCATCTGCTGGAGTCATCCCGTGATAACATTCGTGGCCTGCTGGCGGGCACGACCAGCCCGATCGCCGCCGAGGCGGTTGACGAGCTGGTGGCAGGTGGCGCGTGGCAAGAGCTCAACGACCGCTTTTACAAGACGCTTGCATTTGGCACCGGCGGTCTGCGTGGCAGGACGATTGGTCGTGTGGTGACGCGAGCCGAGCAGGGGCTCGGGGGTCCGAATGACCGACCCGAGCATCCCTGTGTGGGCACGGCGGCGATGAATTTCTACAACCTCAGCCGTGCGGTCCGTGGGATGGTGATCTACCTGAAGCGTTATCTGGCGGAAACGGGGGTCGACCGCAAACCGGTCTTTGTTTTTGGTCATGACACCCGTCATTTCTCGCGGGATTTTGCGGAGTTCTGTGCCAGGGTGTGCACCGAGCTTGGGTGTGATGTGCATTTGTTTGACGGGCCACGGGCCACGCCCGAGATCTCCTATGCCATCCGTGCCTTGCATGCGGATGCGGGTGTTGTTCTAACAGCGAGTCACAATCCGGCGCATGACAACGGCTTCAAAGCCTATTTCAATGAAGGTGCGCAGTTGGTCGAGCCGCATGCCACCGGTGTGATTGCCGAGGTGAATGCGATTGTGAGTGAATCCTATGACCCCCTTGCCGAGAGCGAACAGGGAGTGCTCAATGTGCTGGGTGAGGCGATGGACCGTCAGTACATGGATGACGCCAAGACCCAGCTTCTGCGTCCCGACCTGATGGAGGGGGGCGATGAAAAAACCAAGGTGGTATTCACCAATCTCCATGGAACCGGCGGGCACTGTATCGTGCCCCTGCTCACCGAACTCGGTTTTGATGTGCTGACCGTTCCCGAGCAGGATGTTCAGGACGGCCGGTTTCCGACGGTGGCCTCTCCAAACCCCGAGAATGCCCCGGCGTTGGCGATGGGTATTGAGCTGGCGGACAAGGCGGGGGCGGACATCGTGATTGGCACGGACCCCGACTGTGACCGCATGGGTGTGGCTGTCAGGAATGATGCGGGCCAAATGCAATTGCTGACGGGGAACCAGATTGGTTCGTTGCTGGCATGGTATCGTACCAAGACATTTTTTGAGCAGGGTGTGCTCACCGATTCTAACAGGAGCAGGGCCGTGCTGATCAAGACTTTTGTGACGACCGATCTGCAGCGTGCCATCGCGGAAAAATACGGTGTGGGTATTGTCGATACGCTGACGGGCTTCAAGTATATCTCGGCCAAGCTGCAGAAGTATGAAGAGGCCATCCCCGCGGATAAAAAAGGTGACTATCGATCGCTCAGCCCTGAGCAAAGCCGCGCCTTGCGTCTTGAGTATTCGCGCTTTTTCATTTTTGGCGGCGAAGAGAGCTACGGCTATCTCGGTACGGATACCATCCGTGACAAGGACGGCAATGGGGCGGCGGTGATGTTTGCTGAACTTGCGGCCTATGCGCGGAGTGAGGGCAAGAGTTTGGCGGCACTGATGGATGAGCTCTACAGCGAGTTCGGTTATCATTTGGAGCTCGGTAAGGCGCTGGTGATGGAAGGTGCCGATGGCGCTGCCCGGATCAAGGCGCTGGCCGACTCGTACTCGGCCAACCCACCGACGGAGCTTGACGGTGCCGCCGTCACCCGCGTGCGCGATTTTTCCAAGGGTGACCATGAGGATGCCGAAGGTGATGCCCTGCCCAAGGAGGGGATGATTATCATTGAGCTTGCGGACGGCCGGTCCTGCGCCGTCAGGCCGTCGGGCACCGAGCCTAAAATCAAGTACTATCTTTTTGGCAAGGATGCACCCACCGAGGAATTGCAAGCCAGTAAAGCCAAGGTGGCCCGCGCTCTGGACGGGCTGTGGTCGGCGCTCGAATCCGATGCCGAGCAACGGATGGCATAAATCCGTATGATTATGTCAGGTATCAGTATGCGGGCTATGTGGCCACTGCTAGCGGCAGTCGCCAGTGGTGTGCTGTTGGCGATGTGTTTTCCCGGATGGAACCTGTCCGGCTTGGTCTGGGTCTGGATGCTGCCGCTTTTTCCTGCGATTTGGAGGGGACGAAGCAAACGCTACGGATTTGGCATTGGTTATTGCGCCGGACTTGTTTTTTGGCTGTTGAACCTGAAGTGGCTATGGACGGTGAGCGGCCTGGGTGGCATGGTGATGGCGGCATTTCTGGCACTTTATTTCGGACTCTGGGGGGCGATCGCCGTGAGTGTTGGCAATCCGTGGAGGAAGCGTGGCGGCCGTCAGGCCGGCCGGTCAGCGGTGAGCAAGATCCAGCAAAAAATCGCGCAAAAGGAAGCGACGCAACAGAAGAGCGGATGGTTAGGAGGTGTGCTCAACGAGTCGATCTACTCACTGCGGTTTGCCATGATGAATGCGGCGGCCTGGGTGGGCGTCGAGTGGTTGCGTGGTTGGGTGTTTACCGGTTTTGGTTGGAATGGCCTTGGGGTTGCGTTTCACGACACCCCTGTGTTAGCGCAGGCGGCGGATTTGGTGGGGGTGACAGGGCTTGCGTTTCTGCCTGTCTTTATGAGTGCGGTGCTGGTGCAGACGGCATGCAGGATCAAGGGTGAGGTGGCCTCCGGCAAGCTCAGGCCGCGTCTTGACTTCAGTGTGGCGGCACTCTTGCTGGCGGTGCATTTCTGTTATGGCGTCTGGCGCATCAAGGACGTCGGGAGTTGGCAGACTGAGCGCGTTCGAGTGCTTCTTATCCAGGAAAACATCCCTCAGGACGTCAAATGGGATCCGCGATCTGTGGCTGACATTCTCCAAGGTTACTCGGACTCAACCGAGGCCGCCATCAAAGGGCTTGAGGACTCGAACGTGGAGTTGTTACGGGCGAATGTGGACGGGGATGTTGTTGAAATGAAACAACCTGATTTGCTGATCTGGCCGGAGAGTGCCGTGCCCAACCCGCTGCTTTTTGTCGAGGGTGAGAAGCACCATTATCTCTACGGCGACACGGCTCATTTGTTAGACAGGGAAATCCGTCCTCTGGGGAATTTTTCGATCATCGCGGGGATGAACGAGTTCGAAGCCCGTCATGCCGACGGTCTGGTCAAGTGGAAAGAGGGTGGGCGGCAGTACAACAGCATGGCGGTTGTTGCCCCGGACGGAGAGTTGGGGCAAAGTATCCAGACCTATCGAAAAATCCATCTGGTGATCTTTGGTGAATACATCCCCTTTGTGGATCAGCTCCCATTTCTCGGGGAGATTTTCAAGTTTTCTGCGGGCGCTGATTTTTCCGGCAACTTTGATGCCGGGACATCGACCGAACCGGTGGTCGTGGATGTGAGAGACGGTGAGGTGCAGTTGATCCCGAGTGTCTGTTTTGAGGATACGGTGGGCCGCTTGACCCGCAAGTTTGTACGTCCGGCGCCGCAGATGATCATCAACGTGACCAACGACGGTTGGTTTAAGCAAAGCGAGGCCGCTGCCCAGCACATGGCAAATGCCAGGTTCCGGGCCATTGAGCTGCGCCGTCCCATGGTGCGCAGTGCCAATACCGGGGTGAGCGGCATTATTTCCGCCACCGGCAGCCTGAGGGATCCGGTGACGGGTCAGCGCCAGGTGGTCGAGGACGAGAACGGAAACCACTTTGTGCGCTCCAGCCTGTATGGGCACGCGTATGCGCCGGTTCATGGCCCGGTGACGCTCTATGCGGCGGCGGGAGACTGGTTCGCCGTCATGATGGTTGTATGGGTCGTCATCGCCGTCATTGCCTCGCGTCTTACCAAAGCGTAAAAATGCCCGCTCGGAAAGATCTCCGAGCGGGCTGTTAGGATTGATGGGAATCAGGGCGATTCCTAGAAGTTGATGCGCGCACCGACCTCGACATGGGTATCGCCATCGAGCGAGACGGCGTTGTCGAGGGGGCTGAACCCGGTCAGGTCGGGGTCATCCATGATGAGGTAGCGCACTCCGAGTGAGATTTCGAAGGATTCGCTGACATTGTAGACGATACCCGCGAAGATGTGGGCATAGAACGTGGTATCATCCCATGACGTAGACGACTGACCATCGCTGGCATCGAGCTCGACGAGGGCGATACCGGCACCTGCTCCCAAGTACCAGTTCAAGTTGCCTGACAGGGCACACTCATACTTGTAGTTCAGTGTGATCGGGATGATCTCGGCATGGAGCTTGATGCGGTAGGCGTCGTAGTTTTGAACATCGCTTGTACCTGGCTCCGTGGAGTCGCCACCATAGTAGTGGTCCGACTCGTCTTTCTCGGTGTAGCCGACTTCGAGGAAGAAGGCCTGCGAACAACTGTCACCCTGGCACTTGCGCTCGGTGCCGATGTGGAGGGTGTAGATTTCCTCGTCCCAGTCGCCGCTGACGTATCCAGCTGAGCCTCCAGCGAACCATGACCAAAGGCAGGATGGTGGAGGTGGCGGGATGATTTCCTTACCGGCTGGCATGGGGTCGGGACCGGCTTGCGCTGTTGCAGCTAATGCAAGGCCGATTAATATGGGGAACAATGTTTTTTTCATAGCACTATCAACATAGCTAAAGGATATGGATATGACAATACTATTCCACGGCAATTAATCGAGGGCGCGCCGCTGCTCGGTGAAGTTTCGATAGAGGGTTGGACGACGGGGACAAATATCCGGCGTCAACTTGTGCCGTTTATTGTTATGCGACTCCTCAGCGGATTATGCCGCGTTCGCTGCCGCGGATGAATTCGATGAGGCGCGCCACATGGACGTCCTTTGCTAACTCCGAGGCGGCGAGTTCGTCGGTGCGTTCGGCCAGGTTGTTCTTTTTACTGAGGAAGAGTTTTTTATAGGCACTCTTCAACGCGTGGCGCGTATCCTTGCTGAACCCGCGGCGTTGCAGGCCGACCTGGTTGAGGCTGCGGACGGTGGCGGGGTTGCCGTCCACGATGGTAAACGGGGGGACGTCTTGCACGATCTTGGTGCAGCCGCCTACCAGGGAATGTTCGCCGATGTTGCAGAACTGGTGGGCGCCGGACAGGCCGGAAATGATGGCGTAGTCACCCACCCTGCAGTGGCCCCCGAGCGTTGCGTTGTTAGAAAGAATGCAGTGGCTGCCGACCTGGCAATCATGGGCGACATGGGAGTAGGAGAGGAACAGATTGTGGTCGCCGATGCGAGTGGGCATTTCCTCTGTGGTGCCGCGGTGGATGGTGGTGTTTTCGCGGAAGGTGTTGCCGTTGCCGATGATCAGCGCCGTAGGCTCACCGACGTATTTGAGGTCCTGGGTGATCTGGCCGATGGCGGAGAAAGGGAAAAAGGTGTTATTATCCCCGATGGTGGTGTGACCTTCGATGACGACGTGGGATTTGAGCACATTCCCCGCGCCGATCACAACATTGGCGCCGATGACGCTGTAGGGGCCGATTTCCACGTTGCTGGCGAGCTCGGCGGATGGATCGATGACTGCGGTGGGATGGATCACGGGTGGGAAAAGGCTGAGGCTACGAGGTGCTGGTCTTACTTATCGATCAGAGCGAACTTGAGCTCTCCCGAGGAGACGACCTCGCCGTTGACAATACAGCGGCATACTGCGGAGCCGATACTGCGGCGGACTTTGAGGATTTCCGCCTCAATGAAAAGGGTGTCACCAGGCAGCACGGGCCGGCGCCACTTGACCTTGTCGACACTCATGAAGTAACCGATTTTCCCTTGGTTTTCCGGACGGCGGAGCATCACGATCGATGCGACCTGCGCCATGGCCTCGACCTGGAGCACGCCGGGCATGATCGGGTGGCCGGGGAAGTGGCCCTGGAAGTAGGGCTCGTTGATGGTGACGTTTTTCACCCCGGTGCATTTGTTGTCGCCTTCGAAGTCGACCACACGGTCGAGCATCAGGAAGGGGTAGCGGTGAGGCAGGATTTTCATGACGTCGTTGATGTCGAGAACGGCCTCGCCTTCCGGGATGGTTACGGGCGGAACCATGGTGCGCATCCGCATGTACTCGCGTTTCAGGGTGGATGCCATTTCGGTGTTAGGGCCGTGCCCCGGCTTGACGCAGATGACGTGTCCCATGATCCGTTTTCCGCTGAGCATGAGATCACCGATGAGATCGAGCGCCTTGTGTCGTGCGAACTCGTTGTCGTAGCGCATGGATTCCTTGCTCATGACCTCGTCGCCCCGGACGACGACGGCATTTTCGAGGCTGCCGCCTTTGATCAGTCCCTTGTCGAGCAGGGGTTTGACATCCTCGTAGTAGACGAAGGTGCGGGCGGGTGCGATTTCCGTTTCGTAGAGCTCGGGAGTGACCTCGCTGGAGAAAAACTGGGTGAACCTGCCCTCGGGGCCGACGTTGGTGCAGGACACGCGGAACTTTTTGTCCGGGACGATGGTGATGAGGGATCCGTTTTTGGTTTCGATGTGGATGGGTTCGCGGATTTCGTAAACCTTGCGTGGTTTGTCCTGGGCTTCGATACCTGCTTGTTTGATCAATTCCACATAGGGTTGGGACGAGCCGTCACCGATCGGGGGCTCGTTGGCATCCATTTCGATGATGGCATTGTCGACACCCATGCCGCAGAGGGCGGAGAGGACATGTTCGACGGTGTGCACCTTGACGGACCCTTCCGCCAGGGTGGTGGCGCGTTCCACGGTCTGGACCTTGTCGACATCGGCATCGATGAACGGCTGGTCGTCGAGATCGACGCGGCGAAACTTGAATCCGTGCCCGGCGGGGGCGGGTTTCAGGGTCAAGGTGACTTTTTCTCCTGTGTGGAGGGAGGTTCCTTCCAGCGAGGCACTGGAGGCGACTGTGTGTTCCATCTCGGCGGACATGCGGAGCTTTTAGGGTAAGGATGCGTCGATGACAAGCATTTCACGGCCTATGCGGCGGCCGCCTGTGCTCATTCCCGGCAGATTGCAACGGCGGCATGCCCCCGGATCTCCACATTGGTTGGTTTTGCGAAAAAAAATCAAAAAAACTTCCAAGGATTTTTGCGCTCGAGTGTCGGACAGATAGAAAGCATGATGTCACACAATGCCGGTCAGAGTGCCAAATAAGGTGATGAAGCTACGTCCGAACACCCGAGTGCGCGCGAAAGCATCAGAGAAACCTAGCGTCGAAGCCCTCTTCGAGGCTGAGGAAACTCCCCTGCTTCGGTACGCCTACGGCGTGGTGGCACGTCGTGAAGTGGCTGAGGAAATCGTCCAGGACGCATTTCTGAAGCTGCACCAGCACTGGAAGGACATCGATAACCCCCGCGCCTGGCTCTACCGCGCGACCCGAAACCTCTCCCTGAACCACCTCCGAAAATACCGCCGCGAGTCGCTGACCGAAGACTCCGACCTGCGGCCGACAGCGCACGACCTCCCCGATGTCGAACTCGGCCGCATGGAAGCCATCGGCATCCTGCGAACCCTGATCGAAGAACTACCGCCCGCCGACCGACAACTTATTAAGCTCAAATATCAGGACGAACTCAGCTACGGCAACATCGGCGAGGAACTTCAACTCAGTACCGGTAATGTCGGCTACAAGCTCCACCACCTGCTCAAACACCTGTCCGAAGCCCTGCAGAAAGCAGGCGTCACCTCGCCGCGCGGCTAGCGCCATGAATATAAGGTTTCAAACTCCCGATGCCCAGCAACCTAACCCTAATACCCGATCTCAAGCCCAACCCCAAACATCAAGAACCAATCACACCGAAGAAAAACCCCAGTTAATCCTGTCAAAAAAATGAGCAAAGAACTCCATACCTATATTGAACCCGAGCTTGAGGCCCGGATTACCGCACTTGTCCTCGGCGAGGCAAGCGAGTTCGAAGTGGATGAGTTGGAGCGCATGATCGAGGAGAAGCCCGAACTCGCTCTGTTTCGCCAGCGTATCGGGCTGATGCATGATTTGCTGGGTGAGGCGGTCAAGGCCGAGCCCGACAAAGAATGGCAGCTCTCCGCTGAGCGCCGCGCCATTTTACGCAACACTTTTTCCAGTAAGGGGCGGCCGGCAGCCAAACCCCGCCCACGCGACAGGGGCTGGAAAAATTGGCAGGCCGCCATCACCATCGCCGCCTGTGTGCTGGTATGCGTGGTGCTCTTTTCCATGATGACGCCGATCTACAAGCGGGCGCTGGACGAGAATGCCTCATGGGCGATCACGAGTTATTCTGCGGGCGAAGAGAAGGATGAAGCTTACTTCGAGCAATCAAGCAGGTCCAGATACAAGTATGCGGGCAAGGCACCTTCGGATGATTCCCGCGGTGATGGACGCGGTTGGAAGGATTTGAAGAGCGACTCTCGCAGCTTGCTTGTCGACGGAAAACAGAAGGCGCTGAAACCTGCAATCCCGCACGAGATCAATGGGATCCTACCCAGCGCAGAGCCTTCCGAGCGTGCGCGCGGCCTGTCCAGACGCCAACCCGCCATCCCAAGCTCGAGTAGCGCCAAGGCCATCGCTTCGAACACAATTTCCCCTGCAGTCGTTCCCACGCCGAAGGCCAATGCTCCGGGTTCACCCTCGGATTTGGCCGACTACGATGCCTTTGGCGATGGTAAGAATGGC
>JBFERY010000080.1:0-11514 GCA_041548785.1 Oceaniferula sp. | reverse complement strand
CGGCGGAGCTAGGGCATGTGGGTGCAATTTATAATCTGGCATGGAGCTATGAAAAGGGGGAAGGCGGGCTTGAACGCGATATACCCAAGGCGATCGAACTCTATCGTAAGGCCGCCGCAAAAGGTCTCAACGAAGCAAAAGAGGCCCTCAAAGCCTTGGAGTAGTAGTGTTTGGTGAGCTCATGCTCGAGCCCCCTCCCAAAAAATACCGGGCTAAGCTCGTGCTTAACCCGGTATGGAATTGTCAATCTATGGGATGCTTTATCGTGAGAGCTTATGGCCTCGTTCGATTTCGTATCCTAACTCCCTCTGGAGTCCCCGGCCTTCGGCTTCACGCTCGTTCATTGTTTCCGTATAGGCACAGCTGTTAAGCAGGCCGCTGGTCACCAATGCGCATGAGACAAGGGCAAGGGCGGTGAATACGCGTTTGCTCCTCCGGGACAATGGGGTGTTGGATTTTTTCATGGGATCTAATGGGTTCTGTCAGTCTATCGTGATGCGACACTGGCGTAGCTTCCAAGTTTGGCACTGTGTGATGCCAGAACGTTGCGTTGGCTTTGTGCCTTGCGAATTTCAACGGCCAGTTGGTTCGCTTGTGAGCCCGTCATTTTTTTGCGGGCCGCGACTCGCTGTTGAATCATTTTATCCGTGCTGGCGATAGCTCGGTCGACCGATGACTTCTCAGCCCTGGCCATGGCGGCGCGTTCGCTTGACTTGGCGGCACGGATTTGGGCAATACGGTTAGCCACCTTGCGGTTGTAGGCGACAAGTCGTGCGTTATTAGCACGGGCCGAGGCGATCATTGAGCGCAGCGTATTGTTGTCGAGGCGTTTGGCTTTTGCCTTGTTGGCTTGGGCTTTGCCGATTCCATCACCAGCAGCGGCACCGATAATTCCGCCGATCAAGGCTCCGCCGAGACCGCCCATACCGTTGTTTCTTGCGATGGCGTAGCCGGCGGCGGCCCCCACCAATGTTCCCACTCCGCGGGCTTGCCCAAGGATTTGTCGTTCCTTGGCGTCATAGCTGAGTTCGCCGACGGTGCCTCGGGAGCCGATACTGCCAATGTTCTGAGCTACGTCACCACAGCTGGAAAAAAGCATGGATAGGGCGAGTATTCCTGCGGTCGGAACGGAGAAGTGTCTGAATATATGCATTATTTTCATTGATTTCTAATAGGTTTTATTTCTGTTCTTTTTTACTGGTTTGGGTGCATGGGACCTGACTATCCGAGTAAGTAATCAATCTCCCTGGTCGTGAATCATCTAACTTCTTATGAGGAAGGATCAATGAGCCACATTGGAGCGTTTAATACACCATAAAAGTGTGTGGGAGCAATCTTTTTATGATCAGGTCCCTTTTTTTCGAACGGATCCAGCTGCATTGGTTTAACCATCGCATAGGGCTTGATCCGTGTGGTAGAGATCCATGCCGTGAGGGGGGATGCCACAAAGATTGCTTGCAAGAACGGGGCTTCAGGAGAAGTAAATACACCACGTATTTCAGGCTGGCTGTCCCGGGGCAATCCGGGCGACAATCCAATCGGTGACTCCCTACCAGCCGTGAACTCGATGCCCACCGGATTTCTGCCTATCACTTTACCGATTACGACTCATCATGACCACTCATCATCACCACCACCCCATGAAACTACGTCAACTTATCCCATGTGCCCTTTCTGTTTTTAGCCTTCAGGCTGGTGCTGCCATGATACCGGTCGATTTGCGTTGCGAAGGGATGACCGGCTCCCCGGCCGTATGCGCGTCACCCCGACTCTCATGGCGCGCCGAGACGGATCAACCCGAATCCCGCGGCCTGGTTCAGTCGGCCTGGCACATCCTCGTTGCCAGCAGCCGCGAATCACTTGCCGAGGGGCAGGGGGACCTGTGGGATTCCGGCAAGGTCAACGCCGGTCGGTCACCGGGCGTGCTCTTCGCCGGCCGGAAACTTGTCGCCGGGCAGCGTTGCCACTGGAAAGTCCGCATCTGGGACGCACAGGGGAAGGTGTCCGCGTGGAGCGAGCCTGCGACGTGGGAGGTGGCGCCGCAAACCCCGGCCGATTGGCAGGGGGCCCGCTGGATTGATGACGGGCGGGATAATCCGACCGCGGACGAGGACCTTTACAAACCTGACCCCGCACCGTTGCTGCGTCGCGAATTCAAGGTCACCAAACCGGTGGTACGGGCCCGTCTGCATGTCGCCGGACTGGGCTGGTATGTGCCGAGCCTCAATGGTCGCCGCGTCGGCGACCATGTGCTCGATCCACCATGGACTGCCTTTGACAAACGTGTCCTGTTCAGCACCCACGATGTGACCGGGCAACTGGCGTCCGGTGCGAACTGCCTCGGTTTCGCCCTGGGCAATGGCTGGTATAACCCTCTTCCGTTGCGGATGTGGGGGCACCGCAATATCCGTGCATCCCTTCCGGTTGGCCGCCCCCGGGTGATCGCCTGCCTGGTCGTTGACCACCCCGACGGCACCAGCACCAAGGTCGTCACCGGTCCCGGCTGGACCACCACCCAAAGTGAAGTCATCTCCAACAGCGTCTATCTCGGCGAGGTCCGCGACGCCCGGTTGGCGCTGCCCGGCTGGGGGACACCCGGCTTTGACGCCTCGGCGTGGAAGCCGGCGCGGGTGACCGACGCGCCGCTCGAGCCGCTGCGTGCGATGGTGACCCCACCGGTCCGCTGCTCCGAACCGATTCCTGCGGTGGCGGTAACCACGCCGGCACCCGGCGTCCACATTGTCGATATCGGCCGGAACTTCACCGGCGTCGCCGAAATCAAGCTGCGCGCACCCGCCGGAACCAAGGTTACATTCCGCTACGGTGAGCTGCTCAACAAGGATGGCACACTCAATCCGATGACCAGCGTTTGCGGCCAAATCAAGGGCACTCGCAAGGGGCCCGACGGGCAGGAGATGCCAAAGGGTGGCCCGGGCGCACCCACCATTGCCTGGCAGCAGGATATCTATATCACCCGGGGCGGCGGCGATGAGGTCTATCGCCCGGATTTCACCTTCCACGGATTCCGCTACATGGAGGTGACGGGTCTGCCCGAGGCCCCCGCTGCAGCCGATGTGCACGGCATCCCGCAATACAGTGACCTGCCAGACGCCGGTCGCTTTTCATGCTCGAGCGATCGACTCAACCGGATTCAGGAAATCTGCCGCAACACGTTCCTCTCCAATGTGGTCAGCGTGCAATCCGACTGTCCACACCGCGAACGTCTCGCCTACGGTGGCGATATCGTCGCCACCAGCGAAACTTTCATGATGAACTTCGATATGGCGGGATTCTACGCCAAGACCGTGCGCGACTGGGCCGACGGTGTCCGCCCCGACGGGCGTTTCACCGACACCGCACCCTTTGTCGGGATCGACTACTGTGGCGTCGGTTGGGCGATGGTCCACCCGTTGTTGCTCGAACAACTTCACCGGCACTATGGTGCCGAGCGTTTGCTCAGGCAGCAGGTTCCCATCGCGCTGCGCTGGTTGGAGGTCGAAGCGGCCCGGCGTAAGGACGGCCTGGTGGTCAAAGGCCTCAGTGACCACGAAGTGCTGGTCAACGCGAAGGGGCCGGCGTTGACCACTCCGTTCTTTATTGACAGTGCCCGGCGCCTCGCCCGCCTCAGCCGGTTGATCGGCAGGGACGCCGATGCAACACGCTGTGCGGCGATGGCCGACGAGTCCGCCGCAGCGTGGGCGGCATCATTTCTCGACCCGGCCACCGGCAAAGTCGGTGACGGTTCACAGTCGAACCAAGCCTTCGCGCTGGGCTATGGCGCCGCGCCGGTAGCAGCCCGCCCGCAGGTATTTGATCGGCTGGTCGACGGGCTCAAGGCGTCCGACGGCCCGCGTCTCACCACCGGGATTTTCGGCACCCAGCATTTGCTCGAGGAGTTGTCCCGCAATGGGCGCAGTGACCTGGCCTTTGCGCTGGCGGATCGGAAAACCTTTCCCTCCTGGGGATGGATGCTCGAAAACGATGCCACCACGCTGTGGGAACACTGGGCGGGAGGGGATGATACCCATTCCCATAACCATCCCATGTTCGGCTCGATTTCCGGGTGGTTCTTCCGCTGGCTCGGAGGGATTCAGGCTGCCGACGATGCCGTTGGCTTCGACCGGATCGAAATCCGCCCCCAAGTGGTGAGCGGCCTCGATTGGGTCAAGTGCTCACACCAATCAGTGCGCGGCCTGATCGAGTCGAACTGGACAGCCACGCCGACGAAGTTGCAATTCGACGTCGTCATCCCCGCAAACGCCCGTGCGCTTGTTGTCCTGCCCGGTCGCCCGGGAGACCTGCTCACCGAAGCGGGGAAACCCGTCGCCGAGGCCGGGGGAGTGGAGCTGTTGAAGTCGGACTCGACCGATCACGAGCTCCGCGTCGGCAGCGGTCGCTACCGGTTCACCATCACCCGCAAACCCTAGAATAGAAGCGAGAAAAAAGCCATGACCCGTTTCTGCCATCGAATTCCCCCCCTCGCCCTCTTCCTGTTAGCCATCTGCCCGCACATCGCTGCAGCAGACCCCGGCACGACCCGCGGGGTCATTGATATCAAGAATCTGGCGCGTCCCGCCGCGGCCACCCAGTTGGTCGGGCCCAACGGATCCGGGTTGATTCCGGAGACAGAGAAACCCAGCTTGTGGGTATTTAAGGATGGCGTGCTGACGGCATCGCCGAAGTGGGATAGCATGCTGACCAAGGAGGCTTATCGCGACTTCCGCATGCACGTCGAATTCAATGTCAACGAGGGCGAGGACGCCACCAATCCTGAGGGCAACGGCAACTCCGGCGTCTACATCCAGCAGCGATACGAACTGCAGATTCTCAACTCATTCGGCGTGGCCGCCGAGGATTACAAAGCCAGCTACTGCGGCAGCCTTTATAAACTGAAAAAACCCGACCTCCTCGTGAGCAAAAAGGCGGGGGAGTGGCAAAGCTACGATATCGTGTTCCGCGCCGCCCGTTTCGAGGGTGATCAAAAAACCGAGAACGCCCGGATCACCGTCTATCAGAACAAGCAGTTGATCCACGACGATTTCCCAATCCCGCGTAAGACCGGCGCGGGGAAAAAAGAGGGGCCGGAACCACGCCCGATCAAACTGCAAGGACACCACAACCCGGTGCGCTTCCGCAACGTCTGGATACAGAAACTCGATCTCAGTGGCCGCCAATAAGGACCACGGCGGTCACAGCCCCGGCGGTCAAGGATTTCGCCGATGCCGGCTTTGATGGCCACTTCAAGAAGCCAAACGCCTTCTTGGATAATCAGTTCAATACATGTGCCGTTTTTCCCCTTTCGGAAGAGGCCGCACCATGGGCGGTAGGGCGAGGCAGCGCGCGAGTCATATCATCAGGGTGGGAACCGAAGGGTAGCAGGGCAGCAATCAGTGCCTCCCGGCAAGGAAACTTGTGGATCGCAAGTGTTTCCGGAATATGCTGTTTTGTTTAACAATTACCATTTATAATGCAGTGTTGACATTTCTTAATGTTTGAACATTTTGATATTCATGCGATGCCGTTTCCGTTCCATCATTTCGGCTTCGGTCGGGGCAGGCCTCGTGTTGATGGCAGGATTGTTCCCCCGGAATCCCGGGCCGCCCGCTTCGGGCCCAACGCTCTCTGCACCTGCCTCAGGGATACGTCCCGCCCAGACGCAGATGCGCGGGCTTGATCCGCCTGTCCGTGTCAGCACGTCCCCCCCCAAAAAGTCAAGCTGCGAGGATGCTTGCCCAGGACACAACACAGACCGAACAGGTCGCCCGATCGACCGTCAAACCATCGATGTCGCCTGGGTCGAGCCATTCAAATCAGCCCAAACGGGTGATTGGGTGCGGTTGGCGCCCTTGCGTGACCGCCAATGGGACGGCGAAGTGATTTCCAGCACCAAACATGCAGACGGGCGGATGAGTATGGGTGTTAGCCTCCGCGGCGGAGGAACCCTGTTTGCCGTTTTTGCGACAGGGAAATGGAGCGCCAGGATAAGCTATAGCGATCGGCGGGAGGCATGGCTGCTGGAAGGCGACGGGAATGGCGGCACCATGCGCTCGATCGACATCACCGATTTGCTCTGCAGTCGCGGCACGGGCGAAACATTTGTCGCAGGCTTACCGAAAAATGACCAGTCCAGCCCGCTAGCCGATCCTGCTCCGGTTGTCCAGGAAGCCACCCCGGTGCTCAACAGCCTGTTGGGCGCCAGCGGGGTCGTCTATCTCGACTTTGACGGGGAGACGGTGGGCGGCACCAACTGGAACGCCTCCTACAATGGCGGCGATGATATCGTGGCTGCGACATGCGGCTACAGCACGGCGCAAATCGAGAGGGTGTGGAACGGGATCGCGGAGGATTACCGGCCTTTTAATCTCAACGTGACCACCGACCGGGCTCTGTATGACGCGACGCCGACCAACAGACGGATCATGCTTATCTTCACCACGAGCTACGAATGGTATGGGGCGTACGGTGGAGTCGCCTACCTCAGTTCCTTCAGCAGCCCGTACTTTGACGACCCAGCCTGGATTTTCACTCCCAATACCGGCAGTGCCGCGGGGGCGGCCGAGGCCGGCGCACACGAGGCCGGGCACGCATTCGGATTGCACCACGACGGGTCGTCGGCCTCATCCTATTACGCGGGTCACGGTGCGGGGGCGACAAAGTGGGCGCCGATCATGGGTAATTCATACAGTGCCAGCGTCAGCCAGTGGTCCAAGGGTGAATATTCAGGCGCCACTGAAACGGAGGACGACCTCGCCGTCATTTCCGGCACATCCAATGGATTGGGTTACCGACTGGATGACCATTCCAATAGCACCAGTGGAGCAACGCCCGTGACAGTGACAGGGGGGACGGCAATCGCGGCGAACGGCATCATCGAGCAAAGCAGCGATTTCGATGTCTTCATGCTGCAGTCGGCCGCCGGGCAGGTTTCCATCCAGGTGGCCAATGACCCGACCGATCCCGACCTGGATGTGCGACTCCGGCTGCTTGATGCCGGCGGCGCGCAGTTGGCGATCTCCGACAGCCTGGATACGCTCGACGCAAGTTTGAGTGCCAGCGTAGGAGGCGGAACTTACTTCGTCGAAGTGACAGGGGTGGGCACGGGAAATGTCGACACCGGCTACTCCGATTATGCGAGCCTTGGTGCTTATTCCATCAGCGGCACCGTCTCCCAACCCACCGAGTTGGCCGCAACGATCACATCGCCGGCGGCCGCGGCGGTCAGCCTCGGGCTCGACTCGGGCCTGCTGCTGGAGGGGGTCGCCACCGGGGGGGCATTTGTCTGGGAGCTTGCCGGGGCACCGGTCGGTGGCTCGGCGGTCTTCTCATCCACCGACGCCTTGTCCACCCGCTGTGTGTTTTCCGCCGCTGGCGAATACCGCCTACGGCTGAAGGTCGATAATGGCACGGACACCGCCAAAGACGAACTCGTTGTTTCCGTCGAGATGCCGGGAGAGGCCAAGGTCTATGCCAACCGGGGACCCATGGTGGAACTGGGTGCCGACCGGGGTGTGTACGACACCGCAACGGTGCTGAGTCCCGTCGTTTCAGACGACGGGGTGCCATCCCCAGCTACGCTGAACTGCTCGTGGACGATCCTTTCGGGCATCGCCAGCCTGTCGTCATCGACAAGCATGACCCCGACTCTGAGCTTCGGCACTGCGGGGCCGGTAGCGCTCCGACTGGTGGTCAGCGATGGCGCGATCCAGACTTTTGACGAAGTCGTGCTCGATGGCCGTTTCCAGAATTCGGTGGTGCTGGCACCCGGTGCGGCGGGGCGGGTTCTGGTGCCGACCGACCCAACGGTCGATTCTCTTTGGCGGGCCAATGACTTTGACGACACGGGCTGGCAGGCCGGGCAGTTGGGGGTTGGCTACGATGCCGGGCAAAATGTGAGAAGGCAGCTGTTCGTCCCTCTGATCGGCAACGGCATGGACATCGCGACAGCTATGTTAGGGAAGCAGGCGGGTTGTTACCTGAGGGTGCCCTTTCAGTTGTCCCGAGCCGCCGGGGTGCTGCGCATGAATCTCAGGATGAAGTATGACGACGGATTTGTCGCGTCGATCAATGGTGTCGTTGTGGCTCGTTCAAATGTGCCTGCCGCCACCTTGCCGTCGACGCCCCTGCCATGGAACTCGCTGGCAAGTGGGGACCGCCCTGACGAGCAGGCTCTCTCGTTTGAAAATTTCCCCGTGACCTTGACGCCGGGCTTGTTGCTCGATGGAACAAACATCCTTGCCATTCACGGGTTGAACTCGGCCATTGCCGGCAAGGGGACCAAAGAGGAACGGTTCGTCCTGGTTCCCCAGGTGGAAACCATGCTCGCGGTCTTTCCTTTTGACAGCTCGGTTTCCGTGGTCAGCGATCCCGGCCAACGCGGTGCGGCGGATAATCCCGATGGCGACGAATGGGATAACCTGCTGGAGCATGCCTTGGGCGGAAACCCGGAACAGGTCGATGCGCTGAAAGTGTTTGAACTGCGACCGGACCGGCAGCCACGGCTCCTGCTGCCGGAGTCACCGCCGGAGGATGTGCGCTATGAGATAGAACGTTGTAATCATCTGGATGGGCCGTGGGAGGTGGTCTCCGCCAAAGTGGGCGCCGGCGACTGGACAGGTAGCGTGCCGGTCAATTCCGCACCCGCGGCATCCAATCGCATCTGGCTCACATTCGCCGCCGATACGGAAGCCAGGGCGTTCTATCGCTTACGGATTTCCCTGATAACCCCCTGACTCGCATCCATTTGGTGGAGGCCCGTACGGCTATGACCCCGACAGGGATTGCCTTCGCCCGCCCAGGCTGTGCTAGTTAGGAAGTTTCCTCCTCCGGAAACTTGGTTTTATAGATGCCGTGATGCACGGCGCTGCGCTGTGCGCTCGAACTGCGTTCTCATCCCTGTCTTATATAAAAGCCATGACCCCCACCCAGAAATACTGAGCGGGGGTCATGGCGGACCGACAGGGATTCGAACCCTGGATACCCTTTTGGGGTATACTCCCTTAGCAGGGGAGCGCTTTCGACCACTCAGCCATCGGTCCTTATTGATGGGTCGGCGGGCGACGGGCGTAGTTGGAACATATCGCGCGGGTTTCGTCAAGAGGTGAAGAGCTAGATTTTGAAAATAATGGGGAGTGGGGGTGGGATGACAGAATTGGCGCATGTTGCGGGATTTCAAAATTGTCATGGCGCGTCAATTGGCTAGTGTGTGTGACATGCACCTCAATAAGAACAGGAAGACACGTATTATTTGCACGCTGGGTCCGGCGACGGATTCGGATGCGATGCTGGAGTCGCTTATTTTGGCGGGGGCGGATGTGTTCCGGCTGAACATGAGCCATGCCACCCACGCGTGGGTACGGGAGATCTGCCCGCGGATCAGGGCGGTTTCGGAGAAGGTGGGGAAGCACACGGGGATCTTGTTTGACCTGCAGGGGCCGTCGATCAGGACGGGTGACGTGGATGGTGAGTTGGTGTTGAACAAGGGGGATCTGGTCGAGTTCCGGAAAAACGGCACGGAGCCGTCGATCGCGCTTTCCACGACGGTGAACTATGACGGGTTGATGGCGGATGTTTCCGTGGGCGATCGTTTGATTGTGGATAATGGGAACCTGCTTATGCGCATCAAGGAGACGGGGTCGGGTCGGATTATCTGCGAAGTGAAGACTGAGGGCACGATGGGGAGTCGGCGGCATATCAATCTTCCCGGGGTGCGGTTGAATCTTCCTGCGCTAACGAGAAAAGACCATCAGGACCTGGCGGTGGCCTGCGACTGTGGGGTGGATTTCATCGCGGGGTCGTTTGTGCGGGATGCGGATCACGTGCGTGAGTTGAGGAATACGATGCTAGAGCGTGGCGGGGATGCCCAGATCATAGCCAAGATCGAGGACCAGGAGGCGGTGCGCAATATTGATGCGATCATTGCGGAAGCCGATATCGTGATGGTGGCGCGCGGCGATCTCGGTATTGAGGTGAATATTGAAGAGCTTCCGATCATCCAGCGCAAGATTGTCAAACGCTGTATGGTGATGGGGACGCGGGTGATTGTCGCCACCCATATGCTGGAGTCGATGTTGACCAATCCGCTGCCGACGCGCGCGGAGGTCACCGATGTTTCCAACGCTGTTTTTGAAGAGACTGACGCAGTGATGCTGAGCGGTGAGACGAGTGTGGGTAGGTACCCCATTGAATGTGTTGAGATCCTCAACCGGATTGCCCGCAGGATTGAGCGGAGCGGGGGAATGGGATTCGGGCGGGAGGCGCTGCTGCGCACCGAGCGTCAGAAGACGGTGCGCGCTGCGGTGCAGCTTGCTGATTCGATCGCTGAGGCCCGGGTGGTGGTGTTTACACGCCGTGGCAACATGCCGGTGCAGACGGCCCTGCTCAGGCCCCATTCCTGCATCCATGCCTTTGCGCCGGACTCGGCCACCTGCCGGAAGATCAATCTGGCGCGGGGGGTGCTGGCGCGCAAAATCGACTTTGACGGGGGCCAGGACGCGATGCTGCTGAGGGCGATCAAGGTGCTTAGGGACGAAGGTGCGGTGGCCGAGGGCACACCCTTGGTGGTTATTTCCGATATGGTGCAAAAGGGACAGGTGATCGATTCGGTGCTGTTGACCCACGCCTAGCAGGCATTGGGTTCTGAGTTCTAAATGCGTTCTGAATTTTAAAAACCAAAGGACAGGATGGAAGAAGCCAACAGTAATGCCGGGAGGATTTTCCTCTGCATGATAGGCCTGATGCTGATGCTGGCCGGGGGTGTTTTCGAGTGGCTGATGGTCCGCAGTTACCTCCATGCGAAGGCGACCCGCGACTGGCCGCAGGTGGAGGCGGTGGTGCTGCGTTCCGTCATTGACGAGCGCCAGATCAAAGGGTCACCTGCGGAATTCCGCCTCAACATCCTCTATGGATACCGGTTTGAGAACGAGGACCTGACGTCTGACCGGATGTCCCCCCGCGGAGCCAAATGGAGCCGGGAGCTATCGTCGGTCAGGGAGCTGGCCAAGGAATATCCCGAGGGGTCGTATCACACGGCCTGGGTGAACCCGGAGCGGTCGGGGGATGCCATTTTGCAACACGACAGCAAAGCCGCCGGTTATACCCTCTGGTTTCCCGCGCTTATCATCGTCGGCGGGGGCGGCATGATTGTGGGCGCGTGGAAAAAGCCCAAGGGGGGTATCCGGAAGTGATGGGTTTGCAGACTTCGTGTGGGCAATCGGCAATGAACCTTCAAACCGGCGAAGGGCGAAGCCCCTTCGCTACGCAGCCCGTGAACCCTCGAAGGGTCGGGCGCGCGATGATTGTTGGTTGTTGAGTTGGGCTTCCGGGAGCTGACTGCCCCCTGACCCCCGACTCCTGACTCCCGACTCGGCCCTACTCGGGGACAACGCGCGCCTTAGGTGGCTTGCGGAAGAGCGGGTCTTTTTTGCCACGCGCCGGGGTGGTGAACATGGTGGTTTGCCACTGCGGGTCCGTGACGGAGCCTTCCCCTTTGAACTGGAAGAGTCCCATGAAGGGTCT